>CAYOHX010000194.1:0-8621 GCA_964403875.1 uncultured Anaerolinea sp.
TACTCATCTATGTTGTCACGCAAGTCTTTGCGGCTTGCGTTGTGTGCCGAGGGACAGGATCGAACTGTCGACACCACAATTTTCAGTCGTGTGCTCTACCGACTGAGCTACCTCGGCATACCTGACGCGCCCCCTATTCTAACCGGATGCGGCAAAGGTGTCAAGCTGTTAATAAAAAATGATCAGCGTTTCCAAGAAATGAACTCACGAGCGTAGCGGCAGGATGATGGGCGGCTGGAGTTCTTCAACGTGATCCAACACCTCCAGGAACGGCTCCACCAGGTCAGGGTCAAAGTGCTTTCCAGCCTGGGCGCGCAGGTAATCGCGCACCATCTCCTGAGTCCAGGCCTTGCGGTAAGGGCGGTCATAGCTCAGCGCATCCCACACATCCACCACCGCAAAGATGCGCGCCGAGAGCGGAATTTGGTCACCCTTCAGCCCGTAAGGATACCCGCTGCCATCCCAACGCTCATGATGGTAGAGCGGAATTTCAATGGCGGGCTTGACGTAATCGATGGCCGTCAACATGCGCATGGCCAGCAGCGGGTGTTCGCGCATGGTCTCCCACTCGTTCTCGTCCAACGAGCGATCTTTCTGTAAAATGCGGTCGGGGATCGCCATCTTGCCAATATCGTGCAGCAAGGTGCCTACCCAAACATTTTCCATCTCCGACTCGGGGAAATTGACCTTTCGCGCCAGGCGCATGGTCAGTTCGACCACGCGCTTCGAATGGTTTTCGGTCTCCTTGTCACGCAGTTCCAATGCCCGCGCCCAGCCCATGATGGTTTCTTTGTAGGCTTTTTTGAGCTCATCGTTGGAGCGCTGCAAGGTTTCGAGCAATTCCGCATTATGAATGGCGATGGCGGCTTGGCCTGCCAACGTCTCCAGGAAGTCCATCCACTCCCGATCGTGCTCCAGGCGCGAGCGGTGAAAGATTTCTAGCACGCCGCGGACCTCACCCTTGGCGATCAACGGCAGACCGTAATAGGTGACGAAATCCTCTTTGAGCAGCGAAGGAGTTTTTAGTTGGGCAGCCAGGCCGGCAGGCGAGGAGACCACTCGCACCATCTGGCGCGTCTCGGCTACCTTTCCAGCATAACTCTCCCCGATGCGCAGGCGAATCTTGGTGGGCACCTCAATGCGGAAACCGTCGCCAAAAGCATACTCGAGCATTTTGCTCTTGTTGCTGAACCGCAACACCAGCGCGGCATCGACATTCAACAGCTCAATCAAGCGCGTGATTAAAATTTGCAAGGTGAAGGTCAGGTCAGCGTTAGCCGTGATCGAGGCGTCAATCATTTGCAGCGCGCCCAGGCGTTGGATCTGCGCCGAGATCCGCTCTTCGGCATGTTTCCGTTCGGTGATATCCAGAATGTACCAGTCCAGGTAGGTGGGCGTGCCGTAAGGATCGCGGCTGACGCTGGTGAAATCATACACCCAGCGCACCTCCCCATTGGCGCACGAAACACGGTATTCTTGCTCAAAGAAATTCGCTCCGGCGGAAATTTGGCCGTCCGATTCTTGTTGGACGCGAATCACATCGGCAGGATATACAACCTGGTGGAAGAAATCGGAACGGCTGCGGAAATCTCCAGGGCGGTAGCCAAATTGGGTCACATTCTGAGAAACGAATTCGACCATCTCCTTGCCGCTGGCCTGGACGCGGAACACCACGACCGGTCCCTGGGTGAACAACTGGAAGGAGCGGCGCAGGTTTTCCTCGGCGCGCATCCGATCCGTCAGGTCGCGAACAACACAGCGGAAACCGCTCAAGTCACCGTCACGGTCACGAATCGCGGACAAAGACAACTCGCCTGGGAAAGTGCCTCCCCCACGCTGGGTAAAGCGGTAAATCTGGTGCATCAAAGGCTCACCCTCCGCCACCTGGCCGAAGGCCAGACGCAGCAAGCCCGCCTCATCGGGAGCCACCAATTCGTCGATGCTCAGTTCCTGGTCAAATTCGACAGTCGAATAGCCGAAATTCTGCGCCGCGGCCCGGTTGGCGTACGTGATTTTGCGTTCGTTATTGACCTCAAAGAGCATTTCTGGCAGCAGTTCGGCCATTTCGCGGAAGCGCGCTTCGCTGGCCTGCAAATCCACCTGGCGCGATCGAATTGCCATTTGCATGCGCTGGAAATTTGTGGCCAGTTCGGCAATCTCGATGCTGCTTGTAGAGATGGTGGCGAAGGACATCCAGTGTGAAAAATCTCCGCGCGTCAGTTGGTTGACTCGCTGGTTCAGCACGGCCAAAGGTTGGACCACGGTGCGGCGGAGATGCTGCCCAAAATAGAGAGCGAGCGCGATGGAGATGATGGGCATGACCACCAACACCAATGCCACCCCCAGGATGTAACTTCCCAGGCTGGTGAAGAAGGGCGATTCGACCACCACGACCCAGCCGGTGGGATGGATGGGCACCTGGCTGGCGATCACGTCCACATTGTGCGGCAAGACGATCAGGCGTGTGGCGTAGGCAAGGCGTCCATCGATCATGCCCCGGTCGCGCATGTTTTGTTGCAACGAGAAATTATCAGGCTCCGAATGCGCCAACAACGCGCCGGAAGCAGAGGTGATATAAGCCGAACTGTCCTGCGCGATGATTTCATCATCCGAGATCGCTGCTTGCAGCGCTTCCAGGCTGAGCTCACCCACAATTAAATCGCCGTCCGGCAGCGTTTGAACCATATAGACCGCCGGGCGGCCTGTCGTGAGCGAATTAAAGGGTTCGGTGAAGGCGGTTTGCCCCGCCTCGGCGCGCACCTGGTAGTACGGTTGGCGAGACATATCCAGGCCAACGTAACGCGGCTCGTAAGGCTCCAACTGCACCACCCGTCCATCTGGGTCCAGCCGGTAGAACAGGTCAAAGTGGCGGTAAGCCTGGCGAATGTTTCGTAGATAGACCTGATTGTCAACCGGGTCGATTTCGGCGGAAATGCTTCCCGCCGCCGAAAGTATTTGAGAGGCCGTAGACAGGTAGTCTTCGACGCGCACCGCCAGAGACTGCGCCTGGGCGGCCTGGCGGGTGGTGAGCGCCTGCCACACCAAAAAGCCCGAAGCACCCATGACAATTACCATCGCGGCCAAAACGGGCAGCAGCAGCCGCTGGATGAGCAGCAGTTCCACGATCTTATCCAGCGGGCGTGGGTAACCGTTGCTCATGGCGCCTGCCCGTCTCCGGGTTGATATAAACCGACCGTCACCCACACGCCATCCTCAACCCGCAAAAGATATGAAGGGCGGACCACATCGCCGTAGGCATCCAGGTGAAAGGTCCCGGCTGGCCCGCTCACTTCGCCCACCTCATGGAGCGCCTGGGGCAGCGCATTCCGTTTTCCATCCGCTCTTTCCACGGCTTCTGCCAGAAAAAGCACAGCTTCATACCCGCGCAAAGCCGTGAAGGTAGGCTCACGATTAAACCGCTCGCGGAAGCGGCGCAAAAAATCCTGATAGGCCGGTGAGGCGTCGTTGGGATTGAAATCTACCACGGCCTCCAGGCCTTCGGCAGCGTGCCCCCCGTCTCGGATGGTGGTATCTCCCTGGCCCCAACGGGCTGTGAACAAAGGCGCCTCCCAGCCGATCATCCGGGTATGTTGGCAAATGAGTCCGGTATCTTGTGCGCCAGCGATGATCAACAACGCCTCGGCGTCGCTTTCGCGGATTGTTTCGAGCAGCGGGCGGAAGTCGGGGTCTTCAGCGGAGGAATAGGACAGCGAGGCCGTCACCTGGCCCCCCAAAGTGGAGAACATCTCCAGAAAAGCAGATTCGACCGATTCCGTATAGGAGGCGTTATCGGCATCCAGAAGGATGCCCACCGATTCGATCCCGCGCTCACGGATGCGATGGGCCATCATGCCAGCCTCCACGTCGGCCCCTGAAAACATGCGAAAGAACAGATCGTCTTTTTCGCTCAGGCTGGTGGTGGCAGCCGTTGGGCTAATCATGACCATACCAGCAGGCTGGGTCACTTCCAGACCAGCCAGGGTGGTAGTGGAGGTCAAATGGCCAACAATCGCCACCACGTTGGATTCAATCAACTCCCGGTCAGCCTTGCGCGCGCCGTCGGCGGATCCAGCATCATCTTCAATCACCAAATTGAAACGCCAATCAAAGGCGCCATGTGAGTCATTGATGGTTTCCACTGCTAATAGCGCGCCGTCCCGCCCGTCGATTCCCATTTGCGCGTCCTTGCCAGACATACTGCCCGAAAAGCCAACGGAAATGGTTGGCTGCGCCAGGCATGAGGTCAAACTCACAACCAGGACTAGGCAAAACGGAATCGAGAGACAATGTTTCATCACAACTTATTAACCTGAACCGGGTTATCCATTAAACAGTGGGCACAAAAAAATTGTTCGCGCCACTGAAAATTTTGTTTCAACGTTCTAAGTATAAACCAAAGCCAAGCGGATCAGTATGTGCAGTTCGGTTACAATTTGGTTAACTTTTGGTCATAATCGGAAAGATCCATTTTCTAAGCAACATCGACACCAAGAATAACTGTATAACCCCACCAATCCTGGGAATACCGCCAATTTTGAGACGTTTTTCCCAAAACCCGAAACTGACATTGGCCGCTCAACCTGCCCCAGCTTCCTTTGCACGATTTTAAAGTTGGGGTTATACTCCTGGGCGGTACGGAGGATGAGAATTTATAATGAAGCGCGCGGTCAGTATCAGTATTGGATCATCCCGACGAGATAAAATCGTAGAAATCGAAATATTCGGCGAAAGAGTTCGCATCGAGCGGATCGGCACCAACGGCGACATGGAGAAGGCCGCTCGCCTGTTCCAGGAATTGGATGGGCAGGTGGACGCTTTTGGCGTGGGCGGCACGGACTTGGGCATGTTGGTGGACGGCCTTTGGTATCCGATGCACTCGGTAGCGTCGCTGGTGCGTTCCGTTCGCAAGACCCCCGTGGTGGACGGCAACGGTCTCAAGGCCACGCTGGAGTCCAAGGTCAAGCGGGTGCTAACCGAGACCCTGGCCCATGCCATTCCTACGAAAACGGCCCTGGTGACCACGGCTGTGGATCGTTGGGGCATGGCCCGCGCGGCTGTAGAAAGCGGCTTCCGGGTCACGTTTGGCGACATGATCTACTCACTGGGCATTCCTTTTCCGTTGCATTCGATCCGTAGCGTGAAGGTGATGGCCGCAGTGCTCATGCCGGTGGTTTCGCGCCTGCCTTTCACCTGGGTCTACCCGGTGGGCGAATCGCAGGGCAAGCGTCACCCCAAGCACACCCGCTTTTTCAGCGAAGCCAGCGTGATCATGGGCGACTGCCACTACGTCTACCGCTATATGCCGGATGACATGCGCGGGAAGGTGGTGGTGACGAATACGACCACCCCCGAGGACACGGATACCTTCCGCAAGTGCGGCGTGCGCTATCTGGTGACGACCACGCCGGTGTTGGAGGGGCGCTCCTTTGGAACAAACATGATGGAGGCCGCCTTGGTCGCGGCAGCCGGGCGCACCGAGCCCATTGATTATGCCAACGCCAAGGAATATCTATCCTGGCTGGCAGGCAAGGTGGAAGAATTAAAAATGGAACCGCAGGTGCAGGAGTTGAACGCATGAACGCAATCGTGATGGCCGGCGGCAAAACCCAAAAAGATGAACCCCTTTATGGGATCAGCCAGGGCGGGTACAAATCGATGCTGCCGGTGGCGGAGAAACCGATGGTGCAATGGGTGATCGACGCGCTCAACGCCGCTTCCGTCGTAGACAACATTTTCGTCATCGGCTTACCCCCCGCCAACCCGCTGGAGAGCAGCAAACCTCTGCACATTCTGGCCGATCAGGGTGATATGGTAGCAAACATCCAGGAGGGCGCTCGCCAAATTCACGCCCTACATCCTGAAGAAAAATATGCGCTGGCAGTTTCTTCCGACATCCCTCTGATCACCCCCGAAATGGTGAATTGGGTGGCCGGAAAAGTGCAGGATGAGGCAGCAGACCTGTATTACAACGTTATCGAGCGCAAAATCATGGAAGAGCGTTTTCCAAACTCGCGCCGGACTTACGTCAAGCTGAAAGGCATGGAACTGTGCGGCGGCGACATGAACGCCCTGCGCATCAGGCTTGCCCTGGAAGAGAACCCCTTCTGGCAGCGGCTGGTGGAAGCACGCAAGAGTCCCCTCCGGCAAGCGGCCCTGGTGGGCTACGACACGCTGTTCATGCTGCTGCTCAACCGGCTTTCACTGAAGGAAGCCGAAGCCACTTTTAGTCGTAAACTGGGGATCACCGCACGGGCGTTGGTTTGCCCTTTCGCCGAGGTAGGCATGGACGTAGACAAGCCCTTCCAGCTTGAGATTGCCGAGGAGGCCCTGAAGAACCGTGGAGCGTAGCGGGCGCTGGGCGGCTTTGTTGGAACGCGATGCAGCCTGGACCAGCCGTTTACAGTTGGACCCTCAGCGGCGGACGGGATGGGCCACGGCGGCTTTCTTGGCCCACTCTGGTGACTCGTGGCTGTGGGCGGGCGGACTGGCATTGCTGTGGCTGTTCACCCAGGACGCGTGGCACACGCGCGCCGCGCTGCTCTTTCTGGCGGTCGTGGCTCAGGCTCTGATCATCTTTCCGCTCAAGCAAACCATCCGCCGAGAACGCCCGCGCGGAGAATGGGGCAGCATCTACCGCAGCGTGGACCCACATTCTTTCCCCTCCGGACACGCTACCCGCGCCTCCCTGCTGGCGGTGATGGCTGTGGGGCTGGGGCCGGAATGGTTTGCGCTGGTCATGATTCTTTGGGCCCCGTTGGTTTCGCTGGCCCGCGTGGCCACCGGAGTGCATTTCGTATCCGATATTGTGGCGGGCGCGGTGATCGGCGGATTGATGGGCCTGGGGGTGCTGGCATTGCAGCAGCCCTTGATGAGCTGGTTTCCGTTCCTGTTTTGAGTCCAATTGAATTACTGAGGAACATTTTGGTGGTTTCACGCTGCCTTGGTTCATCAAGTATGATCGGGCCAACTCGCAAGTGAGCCGCTACTTTCTCATTCTCAGAAATCCAGAATCCCCCTATAATAGACCTGTTGCGTTTAGGTTTTTCCAAGGGGGCGGAACCCGCAACGGCAAATCCAAGAGCGCTTGAATTTATCCAAATAACAACGCTGAGGTGGGGAGTAAGAGGGGATATGGTTCCATTGGGGGTCAGGTTTGTTACCATCGTTTTACTATTCAATCTACTCATCCCGGTTGGCAACCGAGCCTATTTCACGCCTCCGGGCCAAGACAATCCCTCGAGGGCCCCTCAGGCAACCGCGCCTGATCCGAGTGTTTCAGCACTGGTCAACCAGGTAACCCCGGATGCGCTCAGCCAATATGCGAGGCAACTGGCTGGCGTCGACCCTATATGGATCGATGGAGCCTGGTATACCGTTCCAAATCGGTACACTTATGGTCAGCAACCCATTGATAAAGTGACCCGGTATGTTGGACAGCATTTACTCTCGCTCGAACAGGCGGTAGAGTATCACGTTTGGGAAGGCGACACCTACCCCAATGTGATCGGAGAAATCGCGGGAATCACACACCCTGAAAACGTCTATATCATTGGTGGACACCTGGACGGGGTTAAAGGTTCCCCTGCTGCCGATGACAACGCCAGCGGGGCCGCGGCGACGCTCTTGATTGCGGATATTCTCTCTCAATATCAATGGGGCTGCACGCTGCGCTTTGCCTTTTGGACTGGTGAAGAACAATGGTTATTGGGCAGCCGTCCCTACGCGGAGCGATCGGATCGCCTGAACGAAAACATTCTGGGGTACATCAACCTGGATATGGTGGGATATAACTCCTCGGGAACCAGCCCTGGCGTGGATATCATCTATAACCAGAGTATTCCACAGACCCTGCTTCACGCAAACACATTTGTGGATGTCGTGGACACCTATCAATTCCAAATCGAACCAGAAATCATCTCCGATCTCAGCGCGGACAGTGACCACTATGCGTTTTGGGAAAACGGATTTCCGGCCATTCTGGTCATGGAAGACCAAGCCGATTGGAATCCCGATTACCATACTGCAAACGACACCATCGCCCAAATGGATTTTGGCTTCCTCACCGAAGTAACCAAAGCCTCTCTAGCCACCTTCCTCCACACCAGCAATTGCCTGCTGCCCTCGACAGTATTGTCCATCACCGGTGTAACCCAAACCCAGATTGGCTTGAGTTGGACGGACGGCTCTACGGATGAAAGTGATTATCACATCGAGCGCTCGCCCGACGGGGTCTCAAATTGGGTTGAGATCGCAACGCCGGCAGCCAACACCACCTCCTACACAGATACCTCTCTGGCCTGCGACACTGCCGTGTACTATCGGATTCGCGCTCATTGGCATTCGGACAGTCGATTCTCCGAGTATTCAAACATCGTCACCGCAGAAACATCCTCTTGCTCGCCTCCCCAGGCCCCCGGCAGCCTGTCCGCCTCGGCGATTTCCCAAACCCAAATCAACCTGAGTTGGACGGACAACGCAGCCGACGAGAGCGACTTCCACATCGAACGCTCCCCCGACGGCCTGACCAACTGGACCGAAATCGCCACGGTCGGAGCCAACGCCGCCACCTACCCCAATTCTGGGCTGGCCTGCGGATCGACCTTTCACTACCGCGTCCGCGC
>CAYOHX010000195.1:0-8604 GCA_964403875.1 uncultured Anaerolinea sp.
GGAGTGGGGAGGGTTTGAGATGTTTGAGGGGTGGGGGCCTGGGCCCTGACCGGAGCCGCCAGGCCCAGGGCCAGGATCAGGCTGAGAAGAGAGTTGGCTAACAGTAAGAGTGTTTTGGATCGTTTCATCAAGTAATTCCTCGCTGCGCAAGCAAGTTGAATTTACGGTTCGGTAGACGCCGTAAAAGCTCGGGCAGATAGTGGATTCGGTTGGGGTTGGATTTCCACGGGGCAAAGCCGGCCTGGCGGGGTAGATTGAAGGCGGAAGAGATCAGGCGCTTTCTAGAAGGTTAAATCCCTGTGGATGGGGTAAACTTGGGATGCGTGTCTGTGATGGGCAGTCCTCAAAAAAAGATTTCGGGCAACTGCTCGCGAGGTCCCCAGGAAAACGAGCGGGCGCAGACAATGTGATGTGTTTTGATAGATGTTATTATAATCAGAAAATCGCGAAGGAGTCAATATGAGAATCGTCCTGCAACGGGTGCGGCGAGGAAGCGTGACCGTGGAGGGAAACAAGATCGCCGAGATTGGATTGGGGCTGGTGCTGCTGGTGGGGGTGGGGCCGGGAGACAATGCCGAAAAAGCCCGCGCGCTGGCCGAGAAGGTGGCCTATTTGCGAATTTTTGAGGACGAACAAGGAAAGATGAACCTTTCAGTACGGGATGTGGGCGGCGCGGCGATCGTGGTTTCGCAGTTCACCCTGTATGCCGACACCCGAAAAGGCCGCCGCCCGGCTTTCACCGACGCTGCTCCGCCCGAGGTTGCCCGCCCGCTATGCGACCAGTTCGCCGAGATGCTGGCGGGGCACGGCGTGCCGGTGCAAACCGGCGAGTTCGGGGCGCACATGCTGGTGGAGATCGAAAATGACGGCCCGGTGACCATCCAACTGGAACTCTAGTCGGCCCAGCCGCGCCAAAGGACCGTATCCAACTGCACCGCGGCGGCTCCGGCAGCCAGGAGCATTTCGGCATCGGAGCGGCGAAAAATGCCGCAGCCTGCCAAAATAGTCAGGCCAGAATGACGCAGTGATTGTACGGCGGCAACTGCCAGGGGCAGCAGCGCCAGGCCGTAGAGGCGTCCGCTGACGGCTTTCTGCCCACGCAGCAGCGTTCCCCGTGGTGCAACCAGGCTGATCCCGGCGGCTCCGGCTTCGGGCAGCCGGTTGACCCACGGTTCGTGCGCCCGATGGATTGGCACGCACACGCTGATGGGCAGCTCTCCTGCCGCGGCCCGGACAATTTCCAGGCATTCATCGGGCGATGCGGTGGTGGGCAGGCCGAGCTCAAGCGCCATGACGCCCTCCAATCCTTCCAGTCGACGCGTCATCTGGGTGACACTGGCGGAGTCTTCTGCCAGGAGGTGCACCCACACCGGCAGCGTGGACTGGGCCCAGCGACCGGCATGATGGCGCAGCACACGGTTGAGGCCGGGGTTGGGCAGGCCGGAATGCAGCAAGAAGCCGCCAGGAAAAGGCAACGCGTCCCGTTCCGTTGCGGGAGCGCGCGGGCCTTGGCTGACGGGATTGGTGATGAACGCGCCCTGAGCTTCGGGCAGCGGCCAGCGCGCCGGTGGGCGAAAACCGAGCGCTCCGGCGGCGTTCAGATAGGGTGTGGTGAAGTACAAATCCTGGCGGATCATTCCAACTCCAGGAAGTTCAGATCAAAGACGGGGCCGTCACTGCAAACATGTTGCCAGCCGCGGGTGGTGCGCACGGCGCACACGCCGCATTCAGCCAACCCGCCGCATGGCATGGGGGCCAGCAGGAGGGCCTGGGCGGGGATGGCGAAGCGATCAAACACTCCTAACCCGGCCAGGCGGCGAAAGGCAGGCAAGCAATCGCGGGGGAAGACGGCTGCCAGATAATCGGTCCAGGCCAACGCATCGGGGAGCAGCTCGAGGGGAGAAATTTCGACCTCAGGGGGCAGGCAAGAGGGGGGCGCGGCGGTGTAAAAGGCGACCGAGGCTCCCTGACGAATGGCGTGCTGACAGAGCGGAAAGAGCAGTTCGGGAGGGGCATCCAGGGCGGCCAGAGCAAATCGGCGCGTGGTGGTTGGCGGGGAGAAACCGTGCCCCAATGGCCCGCGCAGTTGCAGCGGCGCGCCGGTGGTCCAATGGGCGGGCAAGGGTGGGGCGATGGGCAGCTCGGCGCCTTCGGGCAGGCCTGCCGGAAAAAGCGGCACAGGCAGGGGCTCGGTGGGGTCGGGGGAGGAGGCCAGCAGGTATTGGCCGGGAGCAGGGTGCAGGTTGGCGGGGCATTCGATCCGCCCAGACAACCCGGCGGGGCTGAGGCGCAGTTCAATGAGAGAGCCGGAAGCGTGAGCCATGTAATGATTATATATCAGCCACAGAGCGAGAAGACCATTTAGCGCTTATTGGGAACAATCACGGTGAAAAGAGCAATTAATGGAAATTCGCACTTGACATAGGACGAATGTTCGTGTAATATTATCTTAGCACAAATGATCGATATTGGCTCATTATCTATGGATGCGAAGGTGAGGAATATCCAGCTTCGCTTGGATATTGACTTCAATTTCTAAGAGCACACATAAAGTTCATTTATTGACGATGTCGATGAATTGATGGAGGTTACCATGATGGCAAGACGATCTGAAGGTTTGGGGGAGCGGCCGAGGAAGATCCTGAAATTCCTGGGGGAATATCAGGATAAGCACGGTTACTCGCCATCCATCCGAGAAATCGGCAAGCACATCAACGTTGAATCGACTTCGTTGGTGGATTACTATTTAAACCAGTTGGAAGAAAAAGGCTTCATCGATCGCACCGATCGTGTTTCGCGCAGCATTCGCATTCTCAAATCTCCGGTAGAGTCCGAATCGGGGGTCACTCGCGCGGTGCGCGCGGTTCGCGAAACGGTGGAGGATATGCTCAAAGTTCCGCTGGTTGGTCGCATCGGCGCCAGCCTGCCGGTTCCCATGCCGCCCATGCAGGGCGAGTCCTTCTTTGACCCCGAGCACGCGGTTGAAATCAGCCGCACGCTGCTGCCTCGCGACAAGGCCAATGAATTCTTCGCGCTGGAAGTCGATGGCGTCTCGATGATCGACGCAATGGTGAACGATGGGGATATCGTCATCATGAAGCGCGCCAACACTGCCAACAATGGTGAAATGGTGGCCGTGTGGCTGGAAGATACCGACGAGACCACGCTCAAGTACTTCTACAAAGAAGGCAGCCGGGTGCGATTGCAGCCCGCCAATCCCACCATGTCGCCAATTTTCATCGACGATCCCAAACGGGTGCGCATTCAAGGCAAGGTCGTGATGGTGGTGCGGCAGTTCAAGCAGTAAGTCGCGCCAGTTCGCATGTTTATTCATCCCCTCCGAATCCTTTCGGTGGGGATTTTTTAACCGGATGGAGGGAGGGATATGGCGGACCGACTCATACCGAATGTGCCCAGGGTGGCTATGTTCGTAGGCGAAGAGGCCTACCTGACGACTTACGTGGGGTCATTGTACGCCGCGCTCCAGGCATTGGGAGAGAACTGGAGTTATGCGGATTTGTTGGCCATGTCGGGGGCGGGAAACCGTTTGCGTTGGAAGCCGGGAACCTGGGACCCCAGCAACATTGGCATTTTGCAGGCCGAAGAGCCCGGATCGGGGCCTATTTTTCGCGTACTGAAAGCGGCAGGGTGGAAAGGTCACTTGCGCGTCACCCGACCGTTGGAAGGGTTGGCTGAAGTCGATGTGGATTATGCCTACGCCCGGCGAGAAATTTGCGCTTCTTTGGAAGCGGGACACCCGGTTCTGGCGCTGGGGATTCTGGGCCCGCCCGAGTTTTGCGTGGTGTTTGGCTACCAGGATGACGGGGAAAACCTGATCGGTTGGAGCTATTTTCAGACGGACGAAGGCTTTCGGCCCGAAGAACCGTTCATCAAATCGGGTTGGTTCGAGGGCATGTGGGGCTATCTGCTGCTGACGGGGAAGACTGTGCAGCCTTCTCTAAGGCAGAGCGGACTGGCCGCCATGAAGGCCCTGGTGGCGCATGCCCACCGCGGGGAGGTGCGTGGAGCCAAAGTGGGATTTGCCGCCTGGGATGCTATGCTGGACCAGTTGGAACAAGATGATTTTTCGGCGTGCGCGTTGACTTTTCCGCCCGGCATTCCAGGCGAGGATGCCGCCTGGCAGAACAGCGTGCAGGGGCGGTTCTTTGTCTATTGTGACGCCTTGACGCAAATCTATGAGCGGCATATTGCTTTGCCATTCTACGGAAAACTAGCTCAAGCCGTGCCGGAATGGCGCGAGAAAATCCATAAAGCGATGGACGCCTGGGAGGCTTGCGGCCAATATGGCGGCTTCTTGTGGAAGTACGTGAGCATGGACGAGGCCGGGTATGAAAAGTTTCGCGATCCGGCCATCCGGAAGATTCTGGCGGACGAAGGCCGGAAGGCAAAAGCAAAGGATATGGAGGCGGTTGCCTGGATCGAAGAGATTTTGGCGCAGCCCAAATGAGCGCTGTGCAGCGGAAGGTTATTTAGAGGATCGAACAAAAAACTCCCCGTTTGGGCGGGGAGTTTTTTGTTCGCGTGTGCGAGAAGCTTAGGCAACTTCCACAACAGCGCCGGCAGCTTCGAGCTTGCCCTTGGCGTCGGTGGCGGCGTCTTTGCCAACAGCGGCGAGGACTTTGGCGCCCGCGGTCTCGGCCATGGTCTTGGCTTCCACCAAACCGAGGTTGGTGAGCTGGCGGATGACTTTGATGACCTCGATCTTCTTGGGACCGGCGTCTTTGATGACGACATCGAACTCGGTCTTTTCTTCAACGGGCTCAGCCGCAACAGCGGCGCCGGCGACGGGGGCAGCCATAGCGGCTACGGGAGCAGCAGCGGAAACGCCCCATTTCTCTTCGAGCATCTTGACGAGCTCGGCAGCTTCCAAAACAGAAAGCTTGCTCAGTTCAGCAACCAGATTGGACAGGTCGGCCATTTTAGAAATACTCCTTACTGATTATTCGTTCGAGTGAACGATGGTTTAATGATTTTTTGATTGGTCAGGCCAGGAAACCCCGGCCCGTGGAACACCTTACGCGGCAGCCGGGGCTTCCGAGTAGGCCTTGATAACGCCCGCGATAGAGCGGCCAGGTTCGGCAATGGTGCGAACCAGCTTGGCAGCCGGGGCTTGCAGCACACCCAACAATTGGGCGCGAACGACGGGCAGGGGGGGCAGATCCGCCAGCGCTTTCACCTGGGCAGGATTGATCGGTTTCTTATCCAGCACGCCGCCCTTGACTTTGAACATGTCTGCTTTTGCCGCGTCGTTGACGATCTTGGCGAGGGCAGGGGCGTCGCCAAAGGCAAACCCAACCAGGGTCGTGTTTTCCAGCAGCTTGCCGTGCTCGTATCCGAGCTGGTCGAGAGCAATGCTGAACAAGGTGTTCTTGACAATGTGCATCTCGCCACCCGCTTCACGGGCTTTGGCGCGCAGCGCATCGATGTCCTTTTGGCTCATCTTGTTGTATTCCAACATGAAGACCGCCTGGCTCCGAGACACCCAATCCTGGTATTCAACCATCATGTCTGTCTTTTGTTTTTTACTGAAGGCCAATGTAATTCACCTCCTTCCGGTGATGGATCAAAAAAAAGTCTTTACCTTGCTATCTGCCAGGTAAAGACTTTTCATGCGTCGGGCAAGCCGACACAGCGCTGTTTTGCGGGAAAAGTCTCCACCTCGGCAGGATATTAAGCCTTATTCAGGCACCAGCTTTCACCGGTGAAGCCCCATTGGGATGGGGTTTGCGTGACTGCGCTTTTCAGCTCGCGCAGCCACGCGATTATACTATAAAGCGTGTTATTTGCCTACCAGATTCAGGGTGTTGTTCGGGTCGACATGAACACCAGGGCCCATCGTGGAGGTGAGGGTGATGCGCTTGACGAAGGAACCCTTGGCCGCGGAGGGGCGGGCCTTGCGGATGGCTTCCATCAGGGCGACCAGGTTCTCAAACAGGGCGTCAGCCGTGAAAGAGACTTTGCCGATCGGGACATGCAGGTTGGCGGTTTTGTCGAGGCGGAACTCAACGCGGCCAGCCTTGGCTTCTTTGATGACGCGGGGCAGGTCGCTGGCGGGAACCACCGTGCCGGCCTTGGGGTTGGGCATCAAACCGCGGGGGCCCAAAACGCGACCCAGGCGGCCAGCCTTGCCCATCATATCGGGGGTAGCGATGGCGACATCGAAGTCGGTCCAACCACCTTGAATTTTGGCGATCCATTCATCGCTGTCGGCGACGTAATCGGCGCCGGATTCCTGGGCGGCGGTGGCGCCTTCGCCCTGGGCGAAGACCAACACGCGCACGGTCTTACCCAGGCCATTGGGCAGAACCACGACGTCGCGGATTTGCTGGTCGG
Organism: uncultured Anaerolinea sp.; assembly: GCA_964403875.1. Classification (GTDB taxonomy): domain Bacteria; phylum Chloroflexota; class Anaerolineae; order Anaerolineales; family Anaerolineaceae; genus Anaerolinea. Next base: position 6,355 of record CAYOHX010000195.1, read on the forward strand.
CCTGGCGGGGGTCCAGAGTGGTGCGCAAGTGTACTTCCACGGTCGCGTCGAACTTGGTGACCGAGGTATCTTTGACCAACGTCAGAGCCTGGAGGGGCTCGTAGATGGCGTTGATATCAATTTTGGCCAAAGCGGCCGTGTATTTTTTACCGTGTTTTGCCATTTCATTTCTCCGTGGTGCAAGCGAGGCTGTCAAAAAAGGCAGCCCCTCCCACAAAATTAGTCAACCACCGTCATGCCAAGGCTCTTGGCAGTGCCTTCGATCTGGCGCATGGCGCCTTCGATATCGATCGCGTTGAGGTCTTTCATCTTGAGCTCAGCGATCTCGCGAACCTGGGCGCGGGTGACCTTGCCCACTTTTTCGCGGCTGGGGTTGGCGGAACCTTTATCCACGCCGGCGGCTTTCTTGAGCAGTTCGGCAGCGGGCGGGGATTTGAGGATGAAGGTAAACGAACCGTCGGTGTAGACGGTGATTTCCGCAGGAATGACCTCGCCGACCTTGTTGGAGGTGCGGGCGTTGTATTCTTTGCAGAAGGCCATAATGTTGATGCCGTGGCCAGCCAGGGCCGGACCGACGGGGGGTGCAGGATTGGCCTTGCCGGCCTTCAACTGCAGACGAACGATTGCTTTCAGTTTCTTTGCCACAGATATACTCCTTTGTGGTTATAGCGGGTGTTTTCGGGTCACCCTCCCACCCAAGGGACCAACGCAGTCCCTAAATCGATTATGCCTTTTCGACCTGTAGGAAGTCCAGTTCCACCGGGGTTTCACGGCCAAAGAAGTTGACCATGACGCGCACCTTGGAGCGCTCCATGTCGATTTCGGAGACGGTGCCGCGGAAATCGTTGAAGGGGCCGTCCACGATGCGGACGCGCTCGCCCAGGCGGAAGGTGACTTTGACGCGGGGCGCTTCGGCTTCCATGCGCTTGAGGATCTGCGAGACTTCCTCGGGGCGCAGTGGGGTGGGGGTGTCCATGCCCACAAAGCCGGTGACACCCGGGGTGTTGCGCACAACATACCAGGATTCTTCACTGAGGATCATGTTGACCAGGACGTAACCAGGGAAGACGTGGCGCTCAACCGAGCGGCGTTTGCCGTCTTTGACCTCGATCTCTTCCTGAGTCGGAATGACCACGTCGAAGATCTTGTCTTTCATGCCCATCGTTTCGATGCGCTGCTCCAGGTTGTGGCGAACTTTATTCTCGTAGCCGGAATAGCAGTGAATCACGTACCAGGAGCGCTCATTGGTCATGGACTCCTTCGAGGGCATGACCTCGTCAGAGGGGGCGGGCGCTGAATCGGCAGCCTTCCGCGGAGCCTTGGGAGCTTTGGGCTCGCGGGGTGCTTTGGAGCGGGCCGGCTTGGCGGCGGGCTCTTCATCAAAAATCAAATCATCTTCGAAATCTGCCATTTTCTTCAACGCCTCATGAACCCGAGGTGGCTCAAGCCACCAACAAGGTGATTAGCTGTGAGAAAATCCAGTCCAGGGCGCCCAAAAAGACCGCGGTGGCGGCCATGACGGCCAGCACGATCTTGGTCAGTTTCCAGGCTTCCTTGGGGGTAGGCCAGGAGACTTTGCGCAGCTCGCCCACGGTTTCACGGAACCATTTTTGCAGGCGGTTGGGCTGGCGGACCTGAGTTTTCTCGGTGGTTTTGGCCGGAGCAGGCATGTTAAAGAAGCGTCGCGGCTTAGCAGGGGCCTGGCTCTTGGGGGCCGGCGCTGCGACTTTCGATTTATCCAACTGGGTTGTCTTCACACTTTTTTCAGCCACTCTTCGCTCCTTATCATCTTTTCCGGTGTGCGCTGAGGGGGTCTCTAGCGCAGGAAACGCCGCCTTTGAGGACGGCGTTTTCCTTGTAGCAGGCCAGGCGAGAATCGAACTCACAACCTCCTGTTTTGGAGACAGGCACTCTGCCTAATTGAGCTACTGGCCTGTATCGCCGGGCGGACAGGAGCCCGCCCGGCTGGATACTCTTATAAACTACTTGGTCTCACGATGCATGGTGTGCTTGCGGCAGCGCGGGCAGTACTTGCTGATTTCCATGCGGCCCGGATCGTTGCGGCGATTCTTCTGCGAGGTGTAATTGCGTTCCTTGCAGTCGTTGCAAGCAAAAGTAATGACCGGGCGAATATCTTTCTTCTTGGATGCCATGTTACTTTCCTACAGCCTCTCGGCTGTACTCCTTCCTAAACTTACGCGATAATCTTGGTGATAACACCAGCGCCGACCGTCAAACCGCCTTCGCGGA
>CAYOHX010000196.1:0-8542 GCA_964403875.1 uncultured Anaerolinea sp.
TAAGAATAATCACCTCAGTCCAAGAGGTCGGAGGTTCAAATCCTCTCGCCCCGACTACAGACCTTTTACATCCCCCTTTGGCATTGTTAGAGGTCTGCGGTTCGGCCTGATGCCGATTTGCATAGAACCGCAGCCCTGTTACATCAATGAACGCCTGGCCGTGCAAAAGTGCTTACGGTGCGGCAAAACTCGTCGTAGAGTCGAGCTGCGGTCTGGAAGCAGGACTGGCCCGAAAGGAATAAAACCTGCCGAAATGCCCCAGACAATCCCCCCATCTCGTCAGGTCAGTGGAAGCCAGCCGGCTCGACCTGATGCCAGACCAGATGGGGGGATTGTTTCTACCCCAAAATGCCCCTGTCTGCCGCCCAAAACCAACTCATCGAGTAGATGGCTTCTCGAACCCACCGGCACGCGCGAGGGAGACTGAATGAGAATAGAGTCCTTAGAGTACCTCCATGAACACGGGCTACGCGCGAGGGCAGGCCGGCAACCAGCCAAGCGTAGGAGGTCAACCGGCAGCCCTGCGGCGTTCGTCGCACCAATGCCCCGAGAAGCAGGTATAATAAATTGAACTCCTTGTTTAACAAACAATTGATAGGATCGTGGTGTCGCCGAAGAAATCGTTTATGAGTAGTCGTTCTATGGGTACATAATGATGATCGTCAATATAGAACAGAGAGCCCAATATGAACAACCCAAATGAAGCCCGAACCCGTAGAGAGATGATCGACCCCGCCCTGGAGAAGGCCGGTTGGGATGTCTACAACCGCCTGTGCCAGGGTCAGGTACGCTTTGAAATCCCAGTGGATGGGTTCGATCCTGACGCCTGGCGCGCCCTGGAATCCCGCCTGCGGCAGATACGCCAACAGGGCGGCATCTATGAAGGCGAGACGCCGCGCGGTATTTCCGATTACGCCCTGTACCGGGCGAACGGGGAGGTCATAGCCATTGTGGAAGCCAAGCGGGCCAGCACCGATCCACGACTGGCGGAAGCCCAGGTGGAATTCTATGTCACCGAGATCGAAAAACGGCAGGGCTGGCGACCGTTCGCCTTTCTATCCAACGGGTACGATATCTACTTTTACGATGTCGGCCGGTCTGCGCGCCGGCTGGTGGCCGGGTTCTACTCCCCTTCCGACCTGGAAAACCTGCTGTTCCTGCGGGAAAATGCACTCTCCCTGGCGGATACCCCGATCAATGCCACCATTACTGACCGCCTTTATCAACAAGAGGCTATCCGGCGGGTGTGTGAGGCGTTTGACCGGGGAAAACGCAAAGCATTGGTGGTGATGGCGACTGGGACGGGCAAGACTCGGGTGGCGATGTCGATTGTCGATGTTTTCCTACGAGCCAACCAGGCCCGGCGCATCCTGTTTGTCGCCGACCGGGACGCGCTGGTCAGCCAGGCGCTAACCGATGGTTTCCAAAAGCACATCCCCAACGAACCCTGTACACGCCTGTTTTCCAACAACATCGATACCACCAACCGCCTGTATGCGGTGACGCTGCAAACGTTAAGCAACATCTACCAGCAGTTCACGCCCGGCTTCTTCGACCTGATCATTTTCGATGAGGTCCACCGCTCGATTTTTAACAAGTGGAACGAGGTCGTCCAGTATTTCGATGGGCGCATGATCGGCCTGACGGCTACCCCGGCGGATTTCATCGATCGCAATACCTTTCTGACATTTGACTGCCCGGACGGCGTTCCGGACTCCCTATATACCTATTCAGAAGCGATTGATAAAAAGTACCTGGTGGATTACACGCTGTACCGGGCGAAAACCCGGTTTCAAGCCTTCGGCATTCATAGCCCAGACCTGACCGAGGAGGAGCGCAATTCGCTGATCGATCAGGGGATTGATCCGGATCAGATCGATTATTCTGGCAGCCAGTTGGAGAAGGACGTCTCCAACAAGGACACCATCCGGCGGCAGTGGGAAGAGATTATGGATGTGTGCAATAAGGATCAATCCGGGCAGCTTCCTGGCAAGACCATCGTGTTTGCCATGACCCAGGATCACGCCCTACGGCTGGAAGAGATTTTCAACGAGATGTACCCGCAGTATCCGGGGCTGGCGAAGACCATCACCCATACTTCCGAATACCGCGGTCAGTTAATAGAACGTTTCAAACAAGCTAACGAACCGCGCATCGCTCTTTCGGTTGATATGCTGGAAACCGGTATCGATGTTCCAGAGGTGGTCAACCTGGTTTTTTTGCGCCCAGTCCAATCACGAATCAAGCTGGACCAGATGATTGGACGCGGCACGCGCCCCCAGGCCGCCTGTCGCTATTTCGACCGGCTGCCCAATGGTGATAAAACCGAGTTCCTGGTGATCGACTTCTGGGAAAACGATTTCAACCGCGCCGCCGACACCGAGATCACCCAAAGCCTGCCGGTGCTGGTAACCATCTTCAACACCCGCCTGGCGCTGTTGGAACGCTATTTGGGCAATCTAGCCTCCGACGAAGCGCAGCGCGTGATAGGCGATCTGCGGGAGATGATCGGCCAAATCCCGGTTGACTCCTTTTCGGTACGTCGGGTCTACCGGCAAATTGAACAAGCCTGGCAGGACGCGTTCTGGGCTTACCTGACGCGCGACAAACTGGATTTTCTCCGCAACCGGGTTGGGCCGCTGCTGCGCTATGCCCCGGGCGAGGATATCCAGGGTGCGACCTTTACCAGCAAGGTCGAACGACTGAAGTTACAAATTTTGACCGGCCACGATACTATGGTTACAGTCCAATCCATCGCCGAGGATGTCAGCTGCCTACCGGAATTCGTTTACAATGATCCGGGACGCGCCCCATCTTACCAGTTGTGTCTGTCCCCCGGACTGCAGAACGCCAGCCAAGTCGATTTGAACCGAGTGATCGACACGCTGGCCGATCAAATGAAGTTCCGCATGGCGCGCCCCAGTTCCTTCCTGGTGTTGGACCTGCCGGACTTTGTCGCCATGCGCGGCTTTATCCTGCTGCACGGCGGCAGCCAGCCGGTCTACGTGGAAGATTACCGCCAGCAGGTTGAAGAGCGTATTTTGAACCAGGTGATTGAGCATCCAACCGTGCAGGCGCTTTCACGCGGCGTAATGGTCAGCGACGAGCAACTGCTTGACTTGGAGCGCAGCCTGCGACAAGAACTTGGAACTGGCGACCTTGAACTAAATGAAGGCAACATCCTGAAAGCCTACGCCATCCGGGTGGGCAGCCTGATTGAGTTCCTGCGCTACATCCTGGATCTTCCAGGCGTCCCCGACTACCAGGAGATCGTGCGCCGCCAGTTTGACGCTTTTGTCCAGAGCCAGAACTTCACCGCCGATCAAATCCGTTTTCTGCGCGCCGTGCAGGAGATATTCTTGCAGAAGCGGAGGTTGGAGCTGCCCGATCTGTATGAGCCACCGTTATCCGCATTTGGACAGGATGCAGTAGAAAGGTTGTTTGATTCGGCGGAGGTAAACAATATTCTTACCCTGACCCAAAGATTAAGCTAATTCATCCCATCTATAAAAAGTGTCTCTATTCAATAGCCAATAGGAGTTCATTTTGCTCACCGATCCCAAACTTCGCTCACAAGTAGACCAACTCTGGAACAAACTCTGGACCGGCGGGCTGTCCAACCCGACAGACGCCATCGAACAGTTCAGCTACCTGCTGTTTTTTAAGCGCCTGGACGATGCCGAGAACCACGCCAAGCGCATGGCGGAGATGCGCCGCCAGTCCTACACGCCCCGCCTACCGGAAGAAATGCGCTGGAGCTACTGGACGCAACTGCCGGCCCAGAAAGCCCTGGATCACGTCAAGGAGAAAGTGTTCCCCTGGTTTAAACAGTTGGGCAACCCGGGCAGCTCGTTCGAGCTGTATATGAAGAACGCCGAGTTCAAAATCAATCAGCCTAACTTGCTGATCCAGGCGTGCCAGAGCATCGACCAGATGCAAATTTCGGCCCAAAACCAGGACGTGCAGGGCGATCTGTACGAGTATATGTTGAGCAAGCTGAACACCGCCGGGCGCAACGGGCAATTTCGCACCCCGCGCCACATCATCCGCATGATGGTGGAAATGATTGACCCCCGCCCCGGCGAGCGGGTGGGCGATATGGCGGCCGGCACATGTGGTTTCCTGGTCAACGCCTATGAACACATCCTGGCCAGGAACACCTCGCCAGATATCCTGACCCACGACGAGGAAGGCCAGTCGCATAACCTGGTTGGCGACCAGTTGACCCCCGAGCAGCGCAACTTCTTGCAGACCGAAGCCTTCCGCGGTTTCGACAACGACTCCGGGATGACCATGCTCCGAATCGGCTCGATGAACCTGATGCTGCACGGCATCGAGTTCCCGCGCTTCTACTACATGGATACCCTGTCGAAAGAGTTTCAGGATGCCCGTGAGTATGATGTCATCCTGATGAACCCACCATTTAAAGGCGCGGTGGACAAGGGAAACGTAACCGATACCCTGCCTTCGAACACGACCAAATCCGAGCTGCTCTTCCTGCACCTGATCCTGCGGGTGCTGGACATGGGCGGGCGCTGCGCGGTGATCGTCCCGGACGGCGTGCTGTTCGGCACGTCGAACGCGCACATCGAAGTTCGGAAGAAGATCATCGAAGAGAACCGCTTAGACGCCGTGATCTCCATGCCCTCCGGAGTATTCAGACCATACGCCGGGGTCTCAACCGCCGTGCTGCTGTTCACCCGCGGGGCGAAGACCGGCGACATCTGGTTCTATGACATGGCGGCGGATGGATTCTCGCTGGACGACAAGCGCCAGCCGGTAGCGGAGAACGATATCCCCGACATTTTGAACGCCTGGCAGCATCATCACGATCAGGAATTCCAAGATCAGCGCCAGGCACGCCTGGCAGCCCTGAAAGCCGAAGCCGCGCCGCTGAAGGAAGTACGCCTGCGGCTGCAGGGCGAGATCAATCGCCTGACCTTTGAACAGGCACTCTCGCCAACCGGCGACGGGGAGGCGTGGCAGGCGTTGGAGGCTGCGAAAGAGGAGCTGGCAGAGCTGGAAGCCCGGCTTGCCCCGCTGCAGGGAGAGATCGACCAGTTGAGCCGGCAGTTCTGGGTGAGCAAGCTGCAGGTGAAGGCGAACAAGTATGATCTCTCTGCCGGCCGTTATCGTCACATAGAGCTAGATGCGGTGTATTGTGAAAAACCGAACACCACTATTGAAAGGTTACTTCTCTTAGAAGAAGTGACTGCACAAGAATTAACAGAGTTGGGGAAGATGCTTCCATGAAAAATGTTTGTTTATCTGATATTGCTCAGATAGTCATGGGGCAAAGCCCGCCGTCTTCCACTTACAATAACTCTGGAGATGGCTTGCCTTTTTTTCAAGGTAAAACAGATTTTGGCGATCTTTATCCAACTGCACGGGTGTTTTGTAATTCCCCACAAAAGGTATCTGAGCCGGGAGATATATTGATCTCGGTTCGCGCTCCAGTAGGACCGACAAACATAAGCAGGGAGCAGTCTTGCATCGGACGTGGGCTTGCTGCAATTCGCTGCTCCGAGCATCTGGATAACCGTTACCTGCTCTTTTTTCTTCGATATTATGAACCACGGCTTGTTATGTCCAGTGATGGCTCAACCTTTGATGCCATTAGTCGGGATGATCTGGAACAAATCCCCTTACTATTGCCACCCCTCCCCGAACAGCAGCGCATCGCCGCCATCCTGGAAAAGGCTGACCGCCTGCGCCGCCTGCGCCGCTATGCGCTGGAAGTGGGGGAGACGTTTTTACAGTCGGTGTTTTTGGAAATGTTTGGCGATCCAAGATCAGAAGGTTACGGAATACCATTAGTTCCGTTAAAGGATATCTGTAAGAAAATCACGGATGGGACACATGTTACACCTAAGTATCAGGATGCTGGTATTCCTTTTCTTTCAGTAAAGAACCTGACAAGGATACCGGGCCAACTTGATTTTTCCGATGTAAAGTACATCAGCCGTGAAGAACATGAGAAAATTTCAAAACTAACAAATGTTGAAAAAGGAGATATTCTGTACACAAAGGTCGGAACGTATGGAATTCCGCAGATTGTAGATACTGACATAGAGTTCAGTATTTTTGTAAGCGTTGCACTTTTAAAACCAAGACCTGAAAAGGTCATACCGAAATTTTTGGAAGCGGCTCTACGAACAAATTATGTCAAGTCCCAAGCGGATCGATTGGTAAGTGGAATCGGAGTTCCAGACCTTCATTTGCGTGAAATTCGCACAATACTAATTCCTTTACCTGATAAGGATGAACAAGGCAGATTTGTAGCCATCGTACAAAAATTCGAAAGGTTACGATCGCAGCAACGCGAAGCCTTACGCCAGGCAGAACATCTTTTCCAGACCCTGCTCCACCAGGAGTTCAATGATCAGCTATAACTTAATAACGTTTCGCTGATAAGCAGCAGATCACTTCCACAACTGAGGATGAATATGTTTGAATTGGAGCGCCCAAAAGGGAAATCCTTCGACCAATGGCTGAAAATGGACGACTTTCGCCAATTTCTCCTGGATAGCGCGCATGGAGATGTGCCTGTTTATTATCACGATGGAAAAGCTGGTGGGCTGGTGTTTTTGGCTTCTCTGCTTCTGCCAAGCCAATTATTCCATGATGGCTTGATCGAAGAACTGATCAACTGGCAAGAGAATCCCGTTGAAAGCGGCTGGGATTATGGAACACGGTATTTCCAAGCAGGGGAAGAAAAACAAACGACCATTTTCCCTCCCTACTCGCATATGCGGCCAGAAATCTTACAACAGGCTACTCCGATCCTGACACGGCGGACGAACTCATTGTTCATGGAACGCCCAATCTATTACGAAATTAACCCACAGATATCTCATATCCATGATTTGCACTGGTCAGAGGATAACAATGCCTATTGCACCCTGGATGAGAATGGGGATATATGGGAAGTGGTAAAAGTTCAGATCGGAGAGCGGCATAACCTGGTTACCCTCGCCGAGCCGATACTCTACAAGCATCTTGTCCTGGGTGATTATCTACTGCTGCGGTTCTTCGATCTCGACCGTTGGGAAGGGGAGATGCCCATGCCAGACGCCGGGGATTACGCCGCGATGGTTTATTGGCATAACCAGGGTATTCACGCTCGTTGGACGCCAGTCCACCAAGCCGATGGTTCAATCGGAAGGGTTTTCCTGCGGGGATTTCAAATCCTGCGCCCTCCAGATGATCCAGGATCGCGCCAAGAACTGGTTGAAGGTAAACCGAAGCAATACTACACTTTCATCGCAATGGATTGGAAACATGGACGGGTGGGGGAATATTCGTGTGCCCCGCACCAGCTCGGGAATTATTTTGAAGAGTCAGATTATCCCTTCGAAACAACCCCAGCATTCTTCAAAAGGGAAGTGCTGCGAAAGTATCAGAGCGATCCGGAGAAATACACAGTCGTAGATCGAAGGATCGAATGCCGGTCTTCCTGGGACTTGCCATTCGATATCAATCCAGAAGGCCAGGTACATGCTTATCTGATCGATTTGTCCAGATTACCCTATGCCGAACAACTTCACTGGAAAGCATTTAATGAACCCCCAAAAGGTGGAATTTCGCGCAGGGCTTATAAAACCGATTTCCTGGCAGAGTGGGATCAAGAGCCAGAACCTTTGCGCGATCTGAAATGGCTGTTGAATGAATTTCCACCCGCAAGTGAAAAAGGCGGAACAGTACCCGTATGGCAGCAACCGACCGGAGCAGACGCCCGCCTGGCAGACCAGGTGCATTACCCGACTGGCAATGTTCGACAAGAGTGGGAGACGGAGATCATCGAGCTGGATAAGCTCGTTGTAGAAGGTCTGAACCTGAAGTATCTGCGGCAAATTGCCAACATCCTTGGCATACAAGACGAGAAATTGGGAAGCATATTACTGTTGCGGGATGTGCTGTCTGCACTTGGTATTGCGGATGATTTGGTCGCCGCTGTAATTGATCCCCTATATGAGCTACATGACTTACGTACCAAATTTGCTGGACATAGAGCTGGTACAGACGCCGACCAGATGGCAAAGGACTTACGCCGCAAGCACCATAGCCTGGCAAATCATTTCCGCGATTTGGTTGTTCGAATTTACGAAGGGTTATCTGTCCTGGCTGACTTGGTTCAGAAAGAGTATCTGAGCCTTCCCTAAATTCGCCAACATATAAGGGCTGATGATGACAGAATAGTAGCGCCGATCTTTCCCCCAAGATCGGCGCTGCGGTGTATTCAATTGATTGGTGGGGAGCGCGCCCCGCCCGGATAGTTGAGAACCCTTTGCCTTCTAAAAGTAGAAGGCGAAAAAGCCCCGGTTCAGCAGGCGGCGGAGCTTGGCGCGGGCGTCATGCCGATCTTCCGGCAGCCAGAAGGTCTCGTCCTACACCGGCTGCCACACCATCCACCAGAACTCCATGTTGATCCCGGAGGCAGTCGACCAACTCAATGCGCAGAAACCGGGTAACTTCCATATCACTGCCACGGCGCTTGTGGAAGGCGAAGACGAAATTTTGTTGGATGAAACCCAATCGATCC
>CAYOHX010000197.1:0-8467 GCA_964403875.1 uncultured Anaerolinea sp.
TAGCCGGCTAAGTATTAGCCGGCTAAATAAAAAAGCAAGCGGTTCTCTCGCTAATTGGCTGAGATACGATCTCACTGATTAAGCGAGAAGAGCCCTAAGGAAATCATCGGATGCCAAGAAAAGACGAGCCAAAGTCGATGGATTTTTTGCTGGCGCAAATATCGCGCCTGCACCATTACCGGGTGCATGAGTTGGTGGAAGGGTTGGGGCTATATCGCGGACAGCCGCAAGTTCTGCTGGCGTTGTGGGATCACGAAGGGCTGACCCACACAGAGCTGGCAGCGCGCTTGCAGATTACTCCGGCCACCATCACCCGTATGATCCAGCGGATGGAGAAATCGGGTTTTGTGCTGCGCAAGCCCGACGAACAAGACCAGCGTGTATCCAGGGTGTACCTGACGGATGCCGGGCGAGCCGTGCGTGGCGAGCTTCAATCGGTGTGGGAACGGCTGGAACGAGAAAACTTTGCCGGGTTTGATAAACAGGAACTGGAGGTATTGCGCGGGTACTTGAATCGGATTCGGTCCAACCTGCAGGCCATGACCGGAGAGCGATCAGGAAAATAGGTACTGCTCAGTTCTTTGGGGAAAGAAGTCGAATTTGTGGTGATTGTGGGGCAAAGCGTCACCAATCACCACAAGTTCAGGACTTTTCTCCAGGGCCTGAGTAATTACAATAACGGTCTTTATCGGAAGGAAGAATTATGAAAGATGGATTGAGATTGGCGCGGTTTTTGAAGCCGTATTGGCGTTGGGCGGCCATTGCTCCGCTGCTGATGCTGTTGGAAGTGGCTATGGATTTAATGCAGCCGCGCCTGGTGGCTCGCATTGTGGACGTGGGTATTGCCCATCTGGATTTGAGAATCGTATTACAAACCGGCTTGCTGATGGTTGGGCTGGCAATTGTAGGCGCGTTTGGTGGCATGAGTAACGGTGTGTTTGCCGAGCTGACCGTGCAAGGTTTTGGCGCTGACTTGCGCGAAGCGCTGTTTCGCAAGGTGCAGTCGCTTTCCTTTGAAAACCTGGATGAATTGGAAACCGGGCAGATTATTACCCGTCTGACCAATGATGTGACACAAATGCAAGAAGCAATCTTGCTGATGCTGCGCATCTTGGTGCGGGCGCCACTGCTGTTGATCGGCAGCCTGATCATGGCAATGGTCACCAGTCCACAACTCACCTTTTTGCCGTTGGTGTTGATGCCCATTGAGCTGGTGGCGGTGATTTGGATTGTGCGCAAGGCAACGCCTCTGTTCGCGTTGGTGCAAGAAAAATTGGACGGGTTGAACGAGGTGATGCAGGAGAATTTGGCGGGCGTGCGGGTGGTCAAAGCTTTTGTGCGCGCAAAGCACGAGGTGGCTCGCTTTGGCAAGGCCAATGACAACCTGACCCATCAATCAATTCAAGCCGGACGTACAGTGGCGGTGATGCCCGCGTTCATGATGCTGACGATGAACTTTGGCATTATCGCTGTATTGTGGTTTGGCGGCGTGCAGTTCACCCTGGGGAACATGCACCTGGGGCAGATCATTGCTTTTGCCAATTACCTGATGATGACCCTGTGGTCGTTGATCATGGTCAGCCAACTGGTCATGCAGCTTGCCCGCGCGGGAGCGTCAGCCAAACGGATCAATGAGGTGATGGACAGCATCCCCAGGGTGCAAAATCGCCCGGAGACCATCACCGAATTCCCAGCTCAGAGTCGGGTGGTGTTTGAAAACGTGACCTTCAAGTATCAAGGCATGGATGGTGATCCTGTTTTGAAGGGGGTGAGTTTTACCGCTGAACCGGGACAAACCGTGGCTTTGTTGGGCACCACCGGGGCGGGGAAATCTAGCCTGGTACATCTTATCCCGCGCTTTTATGATGTGAGTTCGGGGAAAATCACCATCGACGGGCGAGATGTGCGCGACCTGGATCTGGCCAGCCTGCGCCATCATGTAGGCGTGGCCTTACAGGAAACCGTATTGTTTCGAGGCAGCATCCGCGACAATATCCGTTATGGGCGTCCGGAGGCAACCGATGAAGAGGTGCGGGCGGCTTCAATGGCGGCGCAAGCCCACGACTTCATCGTATCGCTACCAGAAGGTTACGATACGTTGGTGGGCCAGCGCGGCGTCAACCTTTCGGGTGGGCAGAAACAACGCATTGCCATCGCGCGGGCGTTGTTAGTCCAACCGTCCATCCTGATTCTGGATGACAGCACCAGCGCGGTGGACGTGGAAACCGAGATCAAAATCCAAGCGGCGCTGGAAGAGATCATGCGCGACCGCACCAGTTTTGTCATCGCCCAGCGTATCAGCACCGTTTTGAACGCCGATAAAATCCTCGTGCTGGATGACGGGCAGATCGCCGCGCAGGGCACGCACCGCGAATTGATGGGTTCTAGCCCCATTTACCGTGAAATTTACGATTCCCAATTGGGGACCGGAGGCCTGAGCAATGACTGAGAAGAAGCAAAGCACACAAACCCCGCCGCCGATGGGCTTTCGTGGCGGACCAGGAATGGCTTATTTGCAAGGGGCGCAGAAGTCGAAAGATGCGAAAGGCACCTTGCGTCGACTGTGGGTGTACCTGGAGCGCCAGCGTTGGGTCTTGATCGCGACGGTTGTCTTGGTTTTACTAACCTCACTGGTGGATTTGATCGGGCCATACCTGATGGGTATGGCGATCGACACCTTTATTTCCAATGGAGATCTGGCCGGACTGGCGCGATTGTTAGTTTGGATGGGCTTGTCGTATGTAGTGGCGGCGGGCGGGACCTGGCTGCAAACCTATCTGATGGTGGGGGTGGCCCAGCGCGCCGTGCGAGACATCCGCGCGGACTTGTTCGGACGGCTGCAAACCTTGCCGGTGCGTTATTTCGACCAGCATGCGCACGGTGAAATTATGAGCCGCCTGACCAACGATGTGGAAAATATTAGCAACGTGATCGCCGCGAATGCCAGTATGTTGATTTCTAGCGTGGTTGGCCTGGTGGGAGTTATTGTGGTCATGTTCGTGATGAATGTGCCTCTGGCGTTGGTCAGCCTGGTGGTGATGCCGCTGACATTCTTCTTGACGCGCGCCATCGCCAAACGCACTCGCACAGGGTTCCGCGAAACCCAGAAGACTCTGGGCGAACTGAATGGGATCATCGAAGAGACGGTGACCGCCGAGCGGGTGGTGCAGGCCTTTGTTCGGGAAGAGGCCACGGTGGAGCAGTTCTCAGCGGTAAACCGAAACCTGCAAAAGGTAGCCTTGAAGGCGCGGGTCTTCACCAGCTTCATGGGGCCAGTGATGAATATGGTCAACAACCTGGGGTTGGCAGTAGTGGCTTGCGCGGGCGGGTGGTTGGCTGTGCAGGCATTGGCGACCGTGGGCGAGATTGCTGCTTTCGTCAACTATGCGGGGCGGTTGGGACGCCCGTTGAATATGATTGCTCAGTTATTTACCTCAATCCAGTCAGCGCTTGCGGGCGCGGAGCGGGTTTTTGAACTCATGGATTCCGTGCCGGAAAATGACTTCCCCAATGCCGTGGCGTTGGAGCATATCCGGGGGCGCGTGAGCCTGGAAAACGTCTCCTTCGGCTATGATCCAACCGTGCCGGTGCTGAAAAACGTCAGCCTGGAGGCTGAGCCGGGACAAATGATTGCCCTGGTGGGGCCAACCGGAGCAGGGAAGACGACCATCGCGAACTTGCTTACGCGCTTTTATGACATCGATGGGGGCCAGATCAAGATCGATGGGCAGGCAGTGGCTGCCGTAAAAAAGGATGATTTGCGCCGTAAGCTGGGGCTGGTATTACAAGATAATTTCTTGTTCGCCGACACGGTGATGGAGAACATCCGCTACGGACGCCTGGAGGCCACGGATGACGAGGTGAAGGCAGCGGCTGCGTTGGCGAATGCAGATGCGTTCATTCATCGCCTACCGCACGGTTATCAGACGGTGTTGAGTGAACGGGGAAGCAATCTGTCGCAAGGTCAGCGTCAACTTTTGGCTATCGCGCGCGCCATTCTGGCCGATCCTGATATCTTAATTTTGGACGAGGCCACCAGCAATGTGGACACACGCACCGAGAAGCACTTGCAAGAAGCGCTGATGCGGTTGATGCGAGGGCGCACGAGCTTTGTCATCGCCCATCGTTTGAGCACCATTCGCGATGCTGACCAGGTGTTGGTCATCAACAACGGAGAGATTATTGAGCGTGGAAACCATGAAGCGCTTCTGGAGAAAAAAGGGTTTTACCACCACCTGTATGTCAGCCAGTTTAAAGGTCAAGCGATTTGATTTGGTTGGGGTGTAGACAAAAGGAGTGGAGAGGCTCTCTAGGAGTTGCCGTGGTAGGTCTCGCATTACACCCCTAAATGCGGATTTCACCACGCCGATTCCCAATGAGCCAGTGGAGTCAAAGTTCGCATTCTTGCAGGACCTGATACAATAGCCAGAACATCCTTGGACCGTTTCAATCACCTTTTCTTGCATCATAGAAAGATATGACCCATCAAATTTATTTCTCTGACAACCTTCGCGTTTTGCAATCCTTGCCTTCGGCTTCGGTCGACCTGATCTATATCGACCCGCCCTTTAATACAGGCAAGGTACAAACGCGCGATGAAATCAAAACGAACCGCTCGGTCAATGGTGACCGGACCGGCTTTGGGGGGCGTTCCTACGAGACCGTGCACCTGGGTTCCAGAGAGTACGCCGATGCTTTTGAGGATTATGAAGGCTTCTTGCGTCCGCGCCTGGAAGAAGCATATCGGGTACTGGCTCCCCACGGCAGCTTGTATTTCCACATTGATTATCGGGAAGTGCATTATTGCAAAATATGGTTGGACGAACTCTTTGGGCGCGAAAGTTTCATCAACGAAATTATTTGGGCCTATGACTATGGTGGAAAGCCACGTTCGCGCTGGCCGGCCAAGCATGATAATATTCTTTTTTATGCCAAAGACCCCAGGCACTATACGTTCAATGTGGATGATATTGACCGAGAACCTTATATGGCGCCTGGGTTGGTGGGGCCGGAAAAGGCCGCCCGTGGCAAGCTGCCCACGGATGTATGGTGGCACACGATCGTGAGCACCAATGGCAGAGAGAAAACAGGCTATCCCACTCAAAAGCCGCTGGGTGTCATCAACCGCATTCTACGCGCATCTTCCAATCGTGGCGACCTGGTGCTGGATTTCTTCGCTGGGAGCGGCACGGTGGGGGAGAGCTGCCTGGCTCTGGGGCGGCGCTTCTTACTGGTCGACAATAACCCCGAGGCGCTGGCGGTCATGCGCAAGCGCTTCGCAGGCGTCGAAAATATCCAATGGCTAGGATCAGGAGTCTAGCGGTTCGTTGTAGCGCAGCTTACTGGCGATTTTTACGAATCCTACCGTGGCTCCGGCTATCAAACCTGCTCCGGCGATAAACTGGGGCACGTAATGCCACAGCACGACCGTGTATCCAGCCAGGGCGGCGATCTGGTTCAGGCCTTTCAGATAAGCCAGGAAAGGTTGGATCATCATCTCAAAGGCAGACGCTGCCATGGCCAGACCGCTGATCCCGGCGATTGCGCAGAGGGCGATGAAAGCAGGAGCCTGCCGGCGCGCAACGGCTCGGCCGTGCTCTTCGGTGACCTGGTGTATCCAGGCTTCTGCCTCATTCCAATCGATGGATTTCCTTTGGCAAACTTCCAAGATCAGGTCGTCACGGTTGGCTGAACGGCCCAGGCGGGTAATTACATAGCGGGTGAGATCGTCATCCGACTCGGTCATCGGTTTTGTCGTGCTAGTCGTTGCCCATGCGTTCGCGGGCCCGTTGGATGAAGGTTTCCTGGGCATTGACCAGAGCTTCTCCTGGTTTGGCTTTTCGATAGGTGTATGTGCCATCGGAGTGCATTTGACGCGCTTTCACATTGTCGGATAGGTAGGTGCACAGGATTTCGTCGTGAATGTAGCGGATCATTCTGATGTCTTCGACTGGGAAGAGTACCTCAACCCTTTGGTTCAAGTTGCGCGGCATCAAGTCGGCGCTGCCCATATAGATCTTCTCGTCCCCAGCGTTGTGAAAGTAGTAAATTCGGCTGTGCTCGAGGAAGCGCCCCACGATGCTGACCACGCGGATGTTCTCGCTGACGCCAGGAATGCCGGGGCGCAGGCCGCAAATTCCACGTACAATCAATTCGATTTTCACGCCTGCCTGAGAGGCCTCGTACAGCAGGCGGATCATGGGCGGATCGACCAGCGAGTTCATCTTAAACACAATGAGCCCGCCACGGCCATTCTTTGCATGTTCTATTTCCTGGTTGATCAATTCAACAAAACGGGAGCGCATGTTAACCGGAGCCACCAACAGTTTGCGGTAGGTTTCGCGTGTAGAGTACCCGGTGAGGTAATTGAACAGGTCAGAGGCGTCGGCCCCAATTTCTTCATCGCAGGTAAACATGCCTAGGTCTTCATACAGATTCGCGGTGATGTGATTGTAATTGCCAGTACCCAGATGGAGATAACGGTTGATGTGATTGCCTTCTTTACGTACCACCAGGGCTACTTTGGAGTGGGTCTTGAGTCCCAACAGACCGTAGGTGACGTGGACTCCCTCGTCTTCCAGGAGTTTTGCCCAAATGATGTTGCTTTCTTCGTCAAAACGAGCCTTCAGTTCTACCAGCACGGCCACCTGCTTGCCATATTCGCGGCTGGCTTCCAGTAAAGAATTAACCACGGGCGAGTTCTTTCCCACCCGATACAGGGTTTGTTTGATGGCCAACACGTCGGGGTCGCGGGCGGCGCTGCGCAAGAATTCTACGACCGGGCTGAAGGAATCGTAAGGGTGGTGGAGGAGAATGTTCTTCTGCTTGAGGGCAGAGAACAACTGCGCATCTTCCAGTTCGGCCAGGTTCCTGAGCGGTTGGGGCATTGCGGAGAAGAAGGGTTTGTCTTTCAGGTCTGGGCGGTCGATGCGGGTCAATTCCATCAAGCTGCTGGTGACCAGCGGCGAGTGGAGGACGTACACATCATTTGGGTCTACTTTCAGGTTCTCTATTAAGAACTTCTTGATATCCGCGGGCATATCTGGCTGCACCAGCATACGCACCACAGCGCCAAACCGGCGTTTGCGGACGCTTTCCTCGATGGTATCCAACAGGTCGAGCGCTTCCAACTCTTGGATTTCCATATCCGAGTTGCGGGTGATATGGAAGGAGTGGGCGTCGATCATCTCCATTCCAGGGAACAGAGAGCCCAGGTTGGCTTTGATGAGCTGGTCGAGGGCCACGAAGTAATGTCGCTTGGGGGCAGTGCCATCACTGCGCACGCCTCCCGATGAGCGCTTGATGGGCACCAATTGGGGCAGAGAAGGGGGCACTTTGATGCGGGCGAAGCGCTTTTGCCCATCTTTACCACGCACGCGGACTGCCAGGTTCAGACTCAGGTTAGAAATATGCGGAAAGGGATGGCCGGGGTCAACCGCCAAGGGGGTGAGCACCGGGTAGATGACTTCGTGAAAATAATTGTCGGCGTTTTCGCGCTGTTTGGGACTCAGTTCGTTGTAGTTGAGCACAAAAATGCCGTTGGCGCGTAGTTGCGGAATCAGAGAATTCAGCCAGCATTCACGGGCTGTTTCCATGAGCGCTTGCGCTTTGGGGCGGATTTCAGCCAACTGCCTGGCGGGGGTCATGCCGTCGGCGGTTAGGCTGGTGACACCGGTATCACGCTGCATACGCAGACTGCCCACCCGCACCATGAAGAATTCTTCCAGGTTAGACCCAACGATAGCCAGGAATTTGACCCGTTCGAGGAGCGGATTGAGTTCATCGAGCGCCTCTTCCAACACGCGCCACTGAAACTGAAGCAGGCTCAACTCGCGGTTGATATACAGGTCAGGGGCGTCGAGATCGATCGGAGGAGTAGGAGGCGTTTCGGTTGCGCCTGGATATTCGCTCATAATACCTCGGATAGTGCAGACCGGTTGCTTTCGATGGTCATGCACGCTGCTGGTCGGTTTATTAGGAGTAGCCGTGGCCGGATTTCACCACAGCATTCTCAATGAATTTTATTATACTGCCATCCAGCGGTTGTGATAAGCGGGTCTTACCACGGCGCCTCCCAGAGGATTGATGAGCGGGCTCTTTTGGTGGGCGCTAGCATTGGAAGTGAAACTTTGGAGCGCGCTGATCAAAGAAGAACGGGCCGTGGAAAACACGACCCGTTCTTCTTTGCAAACATGAATCGACAGGTTAGCGAGGGCTCCAGCGGCGGCTCAGCGCGGTAAAGACCAGCCCAAAGCCGAGGAAGAAGAGACCCAAATTGATGAGCGTACTCGTCAGCGCGCCAACCATGTTGCTACCCGTGACCGGAATGAGCACCGGTGAACCAGGTGTACCGCGAATTACCGGGGTAGCGGTAGGATCATCGCCCGACGGGGGCTGTGGGAGCGTGGAGGTGACGGTGGGGGTGGCTGTTGGGTTATTACCCGGAGGTGTGGATAACGTTGCGGTG
>CAYOHX010000198.1:0-8442 GCA_964403875.1 uncultured Anaerolinea sp.
CAGGGAAGGGGTGGGCGTGGGAGCGCCGGGCAGCGAGGTTGGGAAGGAGCAGGCCAGTCCAATGAGCACCAGCACAAGAACTGGAAGCAGTATACGGGGGTTACGAGAATGTGTTTTGGGCATGAGCTTGTTCCATGCATTTGAGCTTACCGGAGGTTGAGCGATGTGTCAATACTTTGACAAAGGGCCAAAGCCATGTTAAACTTCGTTGTCCAATATTTAAAGATGCTCTATTGGGATGAAAGGGTTCCCTCAATCCCGCTGAGGAGTTATTGAAAGGAAGACCGTGAATGGGGTTTTGCCTGATGGTAGATGCAGGTGAAACCCCATCACAATGCCAGGATGCTGACCGTCTCTTGGGACCCTCAAACCTGTGAAGTGTTGTTGATCGACCAGCGTTTGCTGCCTGGGCGGCTCGAGGTACGTCGCTACCCCGACGCAGCTACAGTCGCGCAAGCTATTCGAGAGATGGTGGTGCGCGGCGCGCCAGCCATCGGTGTTTCGGCGGCGTATGGGCTGGCGGCGCAGGCCTGCCGGTCCAATGCGACAGAGATGGAAATGCTGCGCAAGGATGTTAATGAAGCAGCCGCTGTGCTGCGCCAATCCAGGCCCACGGCGGTCAATCTGTTTTGGGCCATCGAGCGCATGCTACGCGTGGCTGCTGTTGAGGTTGCCACGGTGGAGGATATGCGCGAGCGACTGGTGTCCGAAGCGCAGCAGATGGCCCGCGAGGACGTGGAAACCAACCGGCGAATGGCTCGTTTTGGCGCCGATTTGATAGACGATGGCGATACCATCATCCATCACTGCAACACCGGGGCGCTGGCTGCCGTGGATTGGGGCACCGCGCTGGGTGTGGTGCGCATGGCCCACGAACTGGGCAAGCGCGTGCACGTGTTGGTGGATGAGACTCGACCGCGTTTGCAGGGCGCGCGCCTGACGGCCTGGGAATTGGCTCAGTACGGTATCTCTTATGAAATCATCACCGACAACATGGCGGGGTATTTCTTGCGCGGTGGGAAGGCCCAAAAAGTGTTGTTTGGAGCCGACCGCGTAGCCGCGAACGGGGATGTTGCCAACAAGATTGGCACCTATATGCTGGCATTGGCTGCGCACAGTAATGACGTGCCGGTTTATGCGGTGGTTCCTTCACCCACTGTGGATTTGAGCCTGGCTCACGGCGACCTGATTCCGATTGAGGAGCGAGACGCCGGTGAGGTCTTGAATATCGAATTGAATGGCGAACGGGTTGTGCCGGAAGGGGCCAGAGCCCGCAACCCGGCCTTTGACGTGACTCCGCACACGCTGCTGACGGCGATTGTGACCGAGAAAGGGGTGGTCTACCCGCCTTTTGTTTCCCATCTCCCGCGTATTCTGCGGGGATCGTGAGGTTTTGATGAGCGTAATTGTCACCGGTTCTGTTGCCTTTGATTACTTGATGTCCTTTCCTGGTCGATTTAAAGAACACATCTTGCCCGACCGGTTGGAGACGATCAGCCTATCCTTCCTGGTGGACACAATGGTACGCCAGCGAGGCGGCACGGGTCCCAACATCGCCTTCACGCTGGCCTTGCTGGGCGAAAAGCCCAGGCTGATGGCCACGGTAGGCCCAGATTTCACCGATTACCGCGCCTGGTTGGAAAGTCATGGGGTGGATACCTCACTGACGGTGGTGATTCCTGAGGCCTTCACGGCTTCGTTCTTTGCGAACACCGACCAGGATAACAACCAAATTTGCAGCTTCTATGCTGGGGCTATGGCTTTTGCTTCACGCGTCTCGCTGCGCAGCCTGACCGCCAAGCCCGACCTGGTGATCATCTCACCCAATGATCCCAAGGCTATGGACCAGTACGTGTCGGAGTGTAAGTCGCTGGGTATCCGCTATCTGTATGATCCCAGTCAGCAGGTGGTGCGGGTGAGCGGCGCGGAGCTGCAGAACGGTGTGGAAGGCGCGCACAGTTTGTTCGTCAACAAGTATGAATTCGAGCTGCTGCAGAAGCATACCGGCCTGAGCGCGGTGAAGATCATCGAGAACACGGGATTCACCGTGGTCACCCTGGGTGGTGAGGGCGCAGCGATTTATGCCGGCGGGAAGGAATACCGCGTGCCGGTCGTTCCGCCCAAAGAAATCCTTGACCCGACCGGGGTCGGGGATGCTTTCCGGGGCGGGTTCGTGCGTGCTTACCTGTTAGGTTTGGATTGGGAAACGTGCGGCCAGGTGGGCGCGCTGGCAGCCACGTACTGTCTGGAGACGCGCGGCCCGCAGGAACATCACTACAGCCCAGCCGAATTTGTGGCCCGATTCCGGCAGCATTTTGATGATGGTGGTAAACTAAACATTCTGGCGGCGTAATTCGTTTCCGCTAGTCGTATTTTTCAGGAGGAAATTGCATGTCTAAGTTTGATATCAAAGATTCAAAGCTGGCCGAGGGTGGGCGACTGCGCATTGATTGGGCACAGCGCGAGATGCCTGTGCTGCGCCTGATCCAGGAGCGCTTCGCCAAAGAGCGCCCGCTGGAAGGGCTGCGCGTGTCGGCTTGTCTGCACGTGACCGCCGAAACGGCCAACCTGATGCGCACGTTGCAAGCCGGCGGCGCCGACGTGGTGTTGACCGCCTCCAACCCCCTGTCCACGCAAGACGATGTGGCTGCGGCGCTGGTCAACGTGTTCGAGATCCCCGTTTTTGCCATTAAGGGCGAGAACAACGCCACTTATTACAAGCACCTCAACGCCGCTCTGGACCACAAGCCCCAGATGACGATGGATGACGGCGCCGACCTGGTGGGCGTGCTGCACAAAGAACGCCGCGACCTGCTGCCCGGCGTGCTGGGTGGGACCGAAGAAACCACTACCGGCGTGATCCGCCTGCGGGCAATGGCTGCCGACAAGGCGTTGAACTTCCCCATTATTGCGGTGAACGATGCTTCGACCAAGCACTTCTTCGACAATCGCTACGGAACGGGACAATCGACGCTGGATGGCATTATCCGCGCGACCAACGTGCTGCTGGCCGGCAAGACCTTTGTGGTGGCCGGGTACGGTTGGTGCGGTCGTGGTTTGGCCAGCCGCGCGCGCGGCATGGGCGCCAACGTGATCGTTACCGAGATCGACCCATTGGCTGCCTTGGAAGCCGTTATGGACGGTTTCCGGGTGATGCCGATGCCCGAAGCCGCCAAGATTGGTGACATCTTCTGCACCGTGACCGGCGACCTTAACGTGTTGGACGAAGATGATTTTGCTGCCATGAAAGACGGGGCCATTATCTCGAATTCCGGGCACTTCAATGTAGAAATCAACATCCCCGCCCTGGAGAAGATGTCTGTCTCCAAGCGGCTGGTGCGCCCCTTCGTGGAAGAGTACGAACTGAAAGACGGCCGCCTGATCTTCTTGCTGGGTGAAGGCCGCCTGATCAACCTGGCTTCCGCTGAAGGCCACCCGGCTTCGGTGATGGATATGAGCTTCGCCAACCAGGCCTTGAGCGCGGAATACATGCTCAAGAATTACGCCAAGTTGGAGAAGCGAGTCTATTCTGTGCCGGAAGTGATTGACCGAGAAATTGCCCGCATCAAACTCGAGGCGATGGGTGTGAAGATCGACGTGTTGACCCCCGAGCAATTGAGCTACCTAAACTCCTGGGAAGAAGGGACATAAATCTCGGCTGATCAACAGCCATTGAAAACAACAAAAATCGAGTAGGAGGGCAGTAAGCCCTCCTACTCGATTTTTGTCAGCCGGTCTAGCGTTGTTCGCCCCCTTCTTTGCGCTTCCTGCTGAACATTGCCCGGCGCATCCCACAGAAAGAGCTGGGGCGCGCGGAACAATCTATCAGGCGACCTTACCGTTTTCCGGCATTCGTGTGTCGATGTCGTTATCGTACATGATCGCTTCGTGCCCTCTTTCGCCAGTGCGGATGCGGATGACCTCTTCTACCGGATAGATGAAGATCATCCCATCCCCAATGTTTCCTGAACGTGCAGCGCTGAGAATGGTCTCGACGGTTTTTTCCACATTGTGATCGCTGAGAATGATGTTGAGCTGTAAACGGGGTAGCATGTCGATCTGATAGGTCCCGCTGCGCCCGGTGAGGAGGATCCCGCCCTGGCGGCCTTGCCCACGCACCTCGCATACGTTCATTCCAACGATACCGATCTTGCGCAGCGCGTCTTTGACATCATTGAATTGATCTTCGCGAATGATCGCCTCGATTTTCTTGGTCATGGTAAATTCTCCTAAAAAGCTGTTTTGGCTTCCTCGCGGAGCGATCTGGGTCAAGCATAGGCTTTTTCGCCATGCTCGCTAATATCCAGTCCCACTTCCTCTTCATTGCTCGTCACGCGCAAGCCGATGGTGCGGTCAAGCAGTTTCGATAGGGCAAAGGTGACAACAAAGGCAAAGACGATTACGATGGCAACCGTCAGTAATTGCACCAGGAGCTGCATCGGGTTTCCGGCGATCAATCCGCTTGTACCCGCCTCGGTGGCAAAAATGCCCGTAGCGATTGCTCCCCAGACCCCACCCATGCCGTGGCAGGCCCACACGTCCAGGGATTCATCCAGGTTGCGTTTCTGGCGAAAGCGGATGGCGTAGTAGCTGATGGGCGCGGCGATCGCGCCGATGGCGATGGCTGCCAGGGGAGTAACATACCCAGCCGCCGGGGTGATTGCCACCAGGCCAACAACCGCCCCTGTAACGATGCCCAACACACTGGGCTTGTTATCTTTCCAGGAAAGGAGCATCCACACAATCCCGGCTGAGGCAGCCGAGGTGTTGGTGGTGATGAAGGCGTTGACGGCTGTGCCATTGGCGGCCAGCGCGCTTCCTCCGTTGAATCCAAACCAACCCACCCACAACAAGCCCGCGCCGAGGACGCTGTAAGGGATGTTGTGCGGCTCAAAGGGGCGAGTGCCAAAGCCTTTCCGCGCGCCGATGACCCGCACGAAAGCCAAGGCCGAAAAACCTGCGGTAATATGCACCACGGCCCCGCCCGCGAAATCCAACGCGCCAAGCTGGCGGAAAATTCCGCCCACGCCCCACACCCAATGCGCAACGGGGTCATAGACCAGCGTGGCCCACAGCAAGCTGAAGATCAAGAAGGCCTTGAAGCGCACCCGCTCGACAAATGCCCCGGTAATGAGCGCGGGGGTGATGATGGCGAACATCATCTGGAAGCCCGCGAATGCCAGGTGGGGGATGGTTGTGGCGTAGTCGGGATTGGCTTCCGAACCGACCCCCATGAGGCCCAAAAAATTCAAGCCGCCAATGAGCCCGCCGATATCCTCACCAAATGCCAGGCTGTATCCGTAAATCACCCACTGGACGCCAATCAACCCCATCACGATGAAATTTAAGTTGAGGGTTGACAGAATATTTTTCTTGCGCACCATGCCGCCATAGAAGAAGGCCAATGCGGGAACCATCATCAGCACCAATGCTGAAGAAATCAAAACCCACGCAGTATCGCCTGAGTTAATTGCTTCCATAGTCTCTCCTCCTACAACCAAGGCTCGGATTACACATTAGTTATCAGTGTAAGTTTTCGAATTAAGCGAATCAATTACCCATTTGGGGTATATTCGACGCTAGATTGTCTTATTGAGAGAAGATTCGGTCAGAAAATATGTTGTATGCGGGATATTTGTGCATGCGGGGCGAGGTCGCTTGTTCCAGTTCCCGCAGAATTGCCCCTTTTTCGTTTTTCTTGTAAGATAAAGGGGTATTAAAAACCGATCTCAGGAGGCATTCCCGCATGGCCGAATCCCGGATGAAGTCCTTCAACTATGCCATTGGCATGTTCGGCACGTCTATCCCGATCAATATGCTCAAAACCTATGCCGCTATCTTCTATGTGGATGGGCTGGGCCTGACTACCAAGCAATTAGCTTTGATCCTGCTGATCTACACGTTTATCGATGCCATCGATAACCCGGTATATGGTTTTCTCTCGGATCGAACCCGGACGCGCTGGGGTCGCCGTCGTCCCTGGTTGGTCATTGGCACGCCGCTGCTCGTGTTGTGCTTCATCGCCTTCTACAGCCCTCCTGACTTCGTCAGTGGCAATGCCGTATTCGCCTACGCGATGCTGTTCTACATCCTGGCGGGCACGTTGGACTCAGTCATCAACGCCAACTACGGCGCGTTGTTCCCCGAATTGTTCCGGACCGATGCCAGCCGGGCGGCGACCAACGCGCTGCGCCAGGCCTTCCAACTGGTAGCCATGATCATCAGCATCGCTCTCACCCCGGTGGTGACCGATGCCTTGGGTTACAGCCTGACCGCAATTGTCTACGGCATTCTCGGCGGAGCGGTGATCCTTTACATGGCGCTGAACAGCAAGGAACAAGGTTTTCATGAAGACGAGATCAAGCCCCGCCTGTGGGATAGCATCAAAAGCTTGGTGACCAACCGCAAATTCTGGATTGCTGGTTTTGCCAATGCTTTCTACAGCGCAGCCATGTCCCTGGTGCTGGCCTCGATGCCATTCTTCGTCAAGTATACGCTGGGTCTGTCCTCGGGACAGTCGACCATGCTCTTCGCGGCGGTGCTGTTGATTGCCATTGCTTGCGTGGCGGTGTGGGCGCGACTGGTCAAGCGTTTCACGCTCATCCCGGTGTGGCGCGCGGCGCTCATCTCTCTGGCGGTGGCCTATGTGCCCTTGTTCTTCGCGAACTCGTTGGTCACAGCGATGGTGGGCAGCGCCCTGGTGGGTTTTGGCTTTGCCGGAGTAATCACCACCATGGATTTGATTGGCGCGAAGATCATGGACGAAGATACTCGGAAGCACGCTGTACGCCGCGAGGGGATCATCTCCAACGCGATGGGCTTCATGAACCGTCTGAACGGTTTATTTACCAGCGCGGGCTTCTTCCTGGTCTCGGTGCTCTATGGTTTTGAGAGCGGCGAAGTTCCCGGCCCACAGCCCGAAAACGCGGCTCGCTTTCTGTTGACCGTGTTTCCGGCTTTCCTGCTGGTAATTAGCTTCATTTTCTCTTTCTTCATCGACTTCAAGGACACGGATCAGGCGCAGAGTGGGACGCCTGCTGCTGAGCAAGTTTGAGGATGGTCATGGAAACAACTTACGATCTCGTTCGATGGATCGAACCCAAGGAAGAAGGTTATTATCTGACCGTTGGATTCGATGTACCCGAAGACAGCGAGGCATTGACCTTGCGATACCGGTATGGGCGATACACCTTGGGCGACTCTGCGCGCCTGGGCGAACCGTTTACCCCGCATGAAGAGGTCAATATTGTCGATCTGGGGCTGATCGATCCGTTCGGCAAGCAGGTGGGAGCCTCGGGCTCGGATAAAGACGAGGTCTTTATTAGCGAGACGTTCGCCACTCCCGGCTATCGCCGCGTGCCGCTTGTGGCCGGGCGCTGGCAGGTTTTGCTGGGCGCATACAAGGTGGAACCCAAGGGCGTTGAGGTACACATTGAGGTGCGGATCACTTCAAAAAGCCGGCGGCTGTTGAAGGGCGACCTGCACGCGCACACGCTGGCGTCCGACGGGGTGCACACGGTGGCGGAGCTGGCGATGAAGGCCCAACGCCACGGACTGGATTTCCTGGCCATCACCGATCATAACCAGTTTTCGCTGTCTGATTCCTTTCCCCAAGTCCCCGGGCTGATCTTGATTCCCGGCGTGGAGTGGACGCATTACCGCGGGCACGCCAACTTTCTGGGCGTCGACCGGCCTTATGATGAGCCGTTTGCGGCCAACACGGATGAAGAGATTCGCGCGCGCTTCATGAGCGCACATGAGCGCGGAGCTTTGATTAGCGTCAACCATCCCTTTGAAGAGGGCTGCGGCTTCCAGTTGGATTTCACCCAACTGCCTTTCGACTGTCTGGAAGTGTGGAATGGGCCCATGCGCGAGTCCAACCTGCGCGCGGTGGGACTGTGGCAAAGCCTGCTGGCGCAGGGAAAAAAGATTCCGGTTTATGGGGGCAGCGATTATCACCGCGACACGCCCTTCATTTTCCTGGGTGGGCCGACCACCTGTGTGTACGCCGGCTCGGCGGGCCCGAGCGACATCTTGGCGGCGCTGCGTCGGGGCCATGCTTACATCGTCTTTAGCCCCAGCGGACCAACGTTGGAGCTGGGCGCGGGGGAGGATGCGATCATGGGGGACACGGTGCGCTGGGAGGAACACAAGCGGCTGAGTCTGAAGGTGGATGGTTTGGCAAAGGGCGATGTCGTCCGATTGGTAACGGGGGTGGGGGCTGAGGATTTGCTGGAAGCGCCCGCACCGGGAAAATTCGAGACGGAGTATGAGATGAAAGGGCCGGGCTTTGCCCGCGTAGAGGTGCTGCGCGCCTTCCTGCCCGGCATCCCCCGTCTGCCCGCGCTGATTAGCAACCCGATTTATTTTGGGTGAGAACAATAGATCCTAATTACCTGTCCGAAAATTCGGAAGGGAAGCGATTTTGAGGTTGTTGCGCGT
>CAYOHX010000199.1:0-8381 GCA_964403875.1 uncultured Anaerolinea sp.
CTAGGAGTTGCCGTGGCAGGTTCCGCATTTTGGTGTCACACCAAAATGCGGATTTCACCAAACCAATTCCCAATGACCCATAAGTGGAATCGTTTTATAATCCACTGGTTTAGATTTTTATGATCGAAGCCGGGAGCAAGCTAATTTTCCTGGCTTCGGTCAGCAGATAATGAAACGAACCTATTCTTTGCGAGGATTGTTTGAACCCTAAACTAGATGATTTAATAGAAATGGCCCGCGGCGCCGGGCGAATTTTGCGGGACGGCTACGAACGAGACTTTTCGATTCATCATAAAGGCCGAATTGACCTTGTCACCGATATGGATCATCGTTCTGAGGCATACTTGCTGCACGAAATCCAAAGCCGGTTTCCGGGCCACGCCATCATTGCCGAAGAATCGGGTCATTTGAGCGGAGACAGCGGCGCCTGCTGGCACATCGACCCTTTGGATGGCACGGTGAACTATGCGCACGGGGTGCCGGTGTTCAGTGTATCCCTGGCTTTTGTCCTGGAGGACAAGGTGCAGCTAGGTGTAGTCTACGACCCCATGCGTGACGAGTTATTTAGCGCCGAGCGGGGCCGAGGCGCTCGTCTTAATGATCGGCCCATCCGCGTTTCTCCGGCGACCGACCTGCTGCAGAGCCTGCTAACCACCGGCTTTTCTTACCACGAAAAGTTGATCGACCACAACCTGGCCCATTACCAGCGTTTTGCGCACCTCACTCAGGGCGTGCGCCGCCTTGGGTCGGCAGCCATCGATCTGTGTTATGTGGCTGCTGGGCGGTTTGAGGGCTATTGGGAAATTTCGCTCCAGTCTTATGATATTGCCGCAGGTGGTTTGATCGTGGAGGAGGCGGGCGGAAAAATGACCGGCGCTTATGGCGAAAGTGACTATCTGCGCTCGCCGTGCAGCGTCTTGGCGGCCAACCCCGATTTACATGAGCAAATGTTAGCCGTTTTACTACAAGACCGCCCGGCATAGGCTCGAAGGGAATGAGGGCGGTCAAACGCGCTCCGAGCCACGGCCCGCACAATGGTACTGGTTTCTGGCTTGCAGAACAGGTATAATTTTGAGCCTGATGATAACGCTCAATGGTTGGAGAAAATTCCCAATTTGGGTTTGTTTCCCCGCTGGCTGAGGGTTATCTCCAATGACTGTCATCAAGAGAGGTAAACCTATGACAACCTATACCCAAACTCGCTGGAGCCTGAAAGACCTGTTCCCTGGACAGGATGGCGGCGATATTGAAAGCGCTTTTTCTCGGTTGGAGCAAATGGTCAGCCAGTTCGAGGCTTTCCGGGCTCAGTTGACCCCGACCATTTCCTTTGAAGATTTTTTGATCATCATCCACAAGGCAGAAGAGATGCAAACCCTGGGCTACCGCCTGTATGCCTATGCGGGGCTGTCCTTCTCGGCGGATACACAGGATCAGGCCGCGCTGACTTTGATGGCGCGGGTGGAACAATTTGTGGCGGAACTGAACAACCGTACGCTGTTCTTCAACCTGTGGTGGAAGGCCCTGGACGATGAAAACGCTTCCCGTTTGATGGGCAGCGCCGGAGACTACACCTACTGGCTGGAAGAGATGCGCCATTACAAGCCCCACACGCTTTCTGAGGCTGAAGAGAAGGTCGTCAACCTGAAAAATGTAACCGGGTTCAGCTCTTTTGACCGCCTGTACGATTCGATCACCAACCGATATACATTCAAGATGGAAGTGGACGGTGAGACCAAAGAACTGACCCGTGGCGAGCTGATGGTCTACGCCCGCCACCACGACCCCGCCCTGCGCGAGGCGGCCTATCGCGAGTTGTATCGCGTTTACGGCAACGACGGGCCCATCCTGGGGCAAATTTACCAGACCCTGGTGCGCGACTGGCGTAACGAAAACCTCACCCTGCGTGGTTACAGCGCCCCAGTCTCGGTGCGCAACCTGGCTAACGACATCCCCGATGAAGTGGTGGAGACCCTGCTGGAAGTGTGCCGCAAAAATACCGACGTGTTCCAGCGATTCTTCCAACTCAAAGCGCGTTGGATTGGACAGGAGCGATTGCGCCGCTATGATGTTTACGCGCCGGTAGCGAAATCGGACAAGCGCTATGACTTCGATGCCGCCGCACAGATGGTGATGAAATCCTTCCACCAGTTCAGCCCAGAATTTGCCGATTTGGCCAGGCGGGTCTTCGATCAAGAGCACCTGGATAGCGAAGTTCGTAAGGGAAAGCGCGGCGGGGCCTTCTGCTGGCCGGCCATGCCCAGCCTGACGCCTTGGGTCATGCTCAACTTCCAGGGCCGCGCCGATGATGTAGCCACTATGGCGCACGAGTTGGGCCATGCCATCCATGCCATGCTTTCCTCCGAGCACAGCCTGTTCACCTACAATTCCAACCTGCCACTGGCCGAAACAGCTTCGACCTTTGGCGAGATGATGCTGGTGGACTTGTTGTTGGAAAACGAGACTAGCGATGATGTGCGCCGCGATATTCTCTTCCGCCAGGTGGATGATGCCTACGCCACCATCCAGCGCCAGGCCTACTTCGCTATGTTTGAAAAGCAAGCCCATGAGATGGTATCCAAGAATGCTTCCGTGGACGAGCTGGCCGAGGCTTATCTGAACAACCTCAAAGATCAGTTTGGCGAGTCGGTGGAAGTGGGTGACGAGTTCCGCTGGGAGTGGGTGTCCATTCCGCATATCTACGGCACGCCTTTCTATGTGTACGCCTATGCCTTTGGGCAGTTGTTGGTGTTCTCGCTGTACAAACAGTTCCGCCAGGAAGGCGAGGCTTTCAAGCCGCGCTACCGTGCCATTTTGGCCGCGGGCGGATCGAAGGCCCCGGACCAGGTCTTGCGCGAAGCAGGCATTGACATGCGCCAGGAGGCATTCTGGCAGGGTGGCTTCGATGTGATTCGCGGGATGGTGGAGAAGCTGGAAAGCATTCCGCTGAAGTAGAGTTCTTCTAAGTTAGAGATTCAACATCTTAAAACCCTAAGGGTCTTCCGAGACCCTTAGGGTTTAAATTTTCTCAGGTATATCGCCCGGCGCGTTCGATCAACGCTTGCACGTGCCCATCTTCCACCGGCTGTGTGCCCAGGCGGCGAAAGTTGACTGGCCCGGAATGCTCGTCCGAACCACCCGTAACGACCAGGTCAAAGCGTTGGGCAAATTCCTGGTAGCGGGCTCGGGCAGCATCGTCCAGGCGGTGGTGAAAGATTTCGATGCCATCCAGCCCGCAATCCACCAGCATTCGCAAACCATCCTCGTTCAATTCTCCGCCGCGCCAATGCACCAGGGTGGGATGCGCCAACACAGCCGCTCCGCCCGCGGCATGGATGACTTGAATGGCGCGTTCGATCGTCAACGCCGGCAAGGGCAGCCCGTCGCGCAGCGGGTCGAGCAGTTGCAACGCCTGGCTCCACTCATCGGCGTATCCTCGCGCCTGAAAAGCGCCAATGATGCTGATCCCGCTGGGAAAGCGCGGGTTGATCGCCAAAACGTCCGCCAGAGTCAACGGATAGCCCGCCGAGGTGATCAGGTCGCAGCGTTGAGATGTGCGTCGGTGGGCATCTTCCAGGGCGGCTGTTTCGGTCTCCAGCAGCAGTGGGTGATCCAGGTCCATACAGTAACCCAGCAGGTCCACTTCGCCCAGGTTGTTCGGCGCCAGGGCAGCATCCCAACGGCAGGTCCACTCCACCCCGGTGATCAGCCGCAGTCCACGGTCGCGGGCCAGGGGCAGCGCCTCGCGCGAGCCACGGGCGTTATCGTGGTCGGTAATCGCCAGGGTGTGCAGCCCGCGCTCCAGTGCGCCATCGATGAGCCCGGCTGGCGAACTGCCGCCGTCGGAATACCAGGAGTGCGTGTGAAGGTCAACCTGTATCATGGGGTTGATTGTACTCTGGAAAAGCGCGCCGGGTTTGAAATATGATATTGCTCCCGGAATCTCGGACAATGATCTTAATGGATCAACAATTCTGGTATTTATAGAAGAAATGCGGTATGATCCACCGCTTGTGTCTATTGGACTCGGAGATTGCTTTTTCGGGAACTGCTCACGTCAATGATGAAAAAGCCCTATCCAGACCTCGGTGAGTAGACACGCCTTGGTTGATTGGGAACCTGCCACGGCAAGCCCCAAAGAGCCGACACCTTTTTCAAGGTTCGGATTGGATTGAGGAGTAGGTCGAGGTTGATGAAAGTTGATTTGAAAAATTTGGCCAGGCGCGCCGTGGCGGCGCTGTTCTTCGGCGGCGCGGCTTTATTGGTGATGACCGGAAGACTTTACCTGTTTGTGCCAGGCACACAGATTGTGACCGACCCGCGCGAGCTGTTTGTGACGCTAGGCGCAGCTCTGACCGGGCCATTGGGCGCGGTGATCATTGGTCTGATGGCAGGCATTCACCATCCCATCCCACATTTCAGCCCGGTGGTCATCGCCGCGCACGTGGGCGGAGCGTTGTGGATGAGCATGTCTTATCGGTGGCTGGTGCGCAAGAACCCCGGCACATTCAAACTGCTGTTGGGCTGGGGCGGGCTGGTGCTGGTTTATTACTTTGGCGTGCTGGTTCCTTTGCTCACCGCGCTGACCTTCCTTACCCCCAGGTTGGACGGCGTCATCTTTAGCGCCGAGGCCACCCTGTGGCAATCGCTGACCAATGTGGCTTCGGGCGCGGTGCCAGAGGCGCTCCTGACCATGATCGTCTCCGCGGTGATGCTGGCGCTGCTGCCAGGAAGGTTCAAGCAAATTCGCGGTCAAAGCGAATAGCCTTTGCAAGAGCTTCAAAGCCCCCTCATTTTCTATAAGAAAGCGAGGGGGCTTTTCTTTTACCCTTAAAGATACTTGACAAGTTGATAAGACGAATCGATAATAGAATTCACCTTTTGGGGCGCTAGGTTTCACCCTTTCGGAAGCAATCACTGTTGCCTCATTGTAATAATGGAAAGGAGGTGAGAGGCTCAATATTTTCCTTATTGGCCTGAATTGACAGGCTGTTTTTTTCTTCTATATGAGTGCTGACTACCAGCACACAAATCCACAATTCGCCTAGGAGACGATATTATGCGCAAGCTACAGAATTTGTGCGGAATTGTTGTAGCGTTGGCCCTGGTGCTGTCGCTGACGTTTGTTCCGACCAGCAGCGTCACCGCTCAGGACACAACCCCCCCACGGCAATTTAAAGAAGTTCCTCAAGAGATAAAAGATCTCTTTGAGGGTGGTATTCCGATCGAAGAATTCCTGGCCATGCACAATGGCCCGATTCCGTTCGCGCTGCAAGATTATGCCGAAACGGAAGTAACTGTCATTGTGGAAATGACCCAGCCGTCCCTGGCGGCCAAGATGGTTGCTGACAAGAAACTGCCCTCTACGATGAGCCCGCTCATTCAGGCGCAGTACGTCAACACGCTTGAGCTAGCCCAAAAACCGGTCTTGGACAAAGTTCTGGCTGCCCAGGGTAAAATCTTGGGACAATTTACCAAGTCCTATAACGGGTTGATGGTGCGAGTATCCGGCAAAGACCTGGCTGCCATTCGCGCGCTGCCCGGCGTCAAAGCCGTTCACCGGGCTCCCGAGTATGTGATTAATATGGATGTTAGCGTGCCGTTGATCGGCGCGGATTATGTTCAAGAAGATTTGGGCTTCACCGGCGAAGGCGTGACCATTGCCGTGATCGATTCAGGTATTGACTATACCCATGCCTCCTTTGGCGGCGCGGGTACCGCCGCGGCTTATGCAGCTAACGACCCTGATGTGATCGAGCCAGGCTCCTTCCCCACTGCCAAAGTCATTGGTGGGTGGGATTTCGCGGGCACGGGTTACGATGCCGGCGGTGATTATGGCAGCCCTGTGCCTGTCCCCGACCCCGACCCGTTGGATGAGGGCGGGCACGGCTCGCACGTGGCCTCGACTGCCGCGGGTTTGGAAGTGCCGGGCAAAATCGGCACGGGCGTGGCCCCGGAAGCCTCGTTGTATGCGCTGAAAGTCTTCGGTGCTGAAGGGTCCACCAACCTGACCATGAACGCCATCGAATGGGCCATGGACCCGAATGGAGACGGCGATATTGCCGATCATGTGGACGTGATCAACATGTCCTTGGGCTCCTCCTTTGGTCCAGCCGACCCCAATGATCCCGACATCATCGCCTCGAACAATGCGGTAGCCATCGGTATCATCGTGGTAGCTTCTTCAGGGAATGCGGGTGATTCCTCTTATATCACCGGCTCCCCAGCCGCGGCTTCAGGAAATATCTCCGTGGCTGCAAGCACCACCGGATCGGCCAAACTGCCCTTTGTCAAGAGTGGCGCTACTGAGGTCCCCTACCTGCCCGCCAATTCGTTCACATCTACAGCTTTGATGACGTTAGTGGATGTAGACTTGGTGGATGGGACCGGTACCGATGTGGATGAGACTACAGGAACGGATAATGGAACGCTGTGTAATGATGCGGACTCAGGCGCGCCGCCGGTGTTAACCGCTCAGAATGCGTTGACAGGCAAGCTGGCCTTAATCATGCGCAGTGGTTGTTCCTTTGAGGAGAAACTGACCAATGCGGCAGGTTTTGGCGCGATTGGTGCGATCATTTACAATCACGATCCTGCCGGAGACTATATCAGCATGGCGGTTGGCACGGCGACTTTGCCGGCTGGTTTTGCATTAAATGCTGGTGGCCTGACTCTGAAGGGATTCCACAATCTGGAAGTTGCCGTTGGGCCAGATACCAATGTCAAGCGTTTTGATTCGGTACTTCCTGCCGACTACGTGGCTGACTTCAGCAGCCGCGGCCCGCGTGGTACCGACTCGATGCTCAAGCCGGAAATCACTGCCCCTGGCGTAGCGATTTTTGCCGCGCAAATGGGCTCCGGTTCGGAAGGTGTGAGTTTCAACGGCACCTCGATGGCCGCCCCGCACGTGGCGGGCGTGGCTGCTCTGATTCGCCAGGCGCATCCCGATTGGACGGTGGAGCAGGTCAAGGCGGCCATGATGAACACGGCCGTTGACCTGGCTGATTTGCCGCCCGATGAGCAGGATGTCCCGCGCACCGGCGCCGGCCGTGTGGATGCCGCCGCGGCGGTGGATACGGACTTTGTCGCCGTTGGTGATGAAGACCTGGTCAGCCTGAGCTGGGGTGTACTCGAAGTGGATGTGAACGCGGCCACATACATCGCTCCAGAGGTGAAGTCAGTGCGAGTGTACAATTACACTGATACGGATGTAACTTTCACCATTGATTCGTTGATTACGGGCGCATGGTCCCTGACATACTTCGATATGCCCCCTTCGGTGACAGTTCCCGCTCATGGTTGGCAAGCCTTCCCTGTGATCTTGGGAATTGTGCCTTTCTTGCATGGTTATAGTTTTTGGAATGGTAAATTGCCCGATTCCTACGGCTTTATCACCTTGACTGAGGAAGACTCGGGTGCTACGTTGCGGGTACCTTTCTATGTGGTCATGCGCCCCATTTCCACGCTTGAGGTCAGCGGCACACCGGATCTGACCGTGGACGCCAATGGATTGGGCGAAGCGGAGATCGTCCTGGACCACACAGGGCCAATTGAGGGTAACTTATGGTCGTTTGCCGCGATGCATGTGGATGGCAACGAGCTTGATATGCTTGACTCGGCCGACCAACGCATGATTGGCATCGATTGGTACAATGATGGCACAGACGACTACATTGATCTTGTGGTGAATACCTGGGGTTCGGTACATGACCCGCAGCCGTACTTTGCCGAGCACGGTATTTTCTTTGATGTCGACGCGGATGGCATCCCTGAAACAGTCAATTTCAACTACAATACTAGTTGGTTTGAAGGAGGGGATGACACCAATATATGGATTGTAGCCCAAATCGATTTTGTGTCCGGTTATGTTGGACTGGGGAGCCCCGAGATTCTATGGACCGATTTTAACACGGGTATTGTTGAATTCCCCATGCCGGCAGCGTGGAACTACATCGATGAGGTTGGAACACCAGATGGTGATACGGATTATCATTTTTGGGTTAAGAGCTTCGACTACAATGGCAATGTCGACACCAGCCCAGTGATGTATTTTGACAACGCTCGGTTGCCGTTTGGCTTTGACTTTGACGTCGATGGACAACCCTACAACAGTCAGGAGACGGTATCTGCCTGGGTGAACGACCTGGGTGGCTATCTGGTCAGTCAGCCGAAGGGCATCATGCTGGTCGATTACCACGGCAAGCCCGGGGCGGGTCAGGCTTACTTCTGGCCATTGACAGTAGTCGGTGTGCCCACACTGTATTTCCCGGTGATCATGAGGTAAACGCTCAGTCCGTTGCCGAAACAGAAACCAGCCCCCTGCTCCTCCCCTGCCAAAGGGGAGGAGCTTTTTAAAGAGTTGGAATGATTTCCGAATTAAAGGT
>CAYOHX010000200.1:0-8368 GCA_964403875.1 uncultured Anaerolinea sp.
TACTAAATTGAATCTGTGCACCGACATATGTTTCCAGATATTCAAAAAAATCATCAGACATGCACCTAAGTTAGAAACCTAGATTTTGTTTTTTTATCAGAATTGACACTAGAATAAAAGTTCCAGTCATTAATAACCCAAAGATAGTGTCGAATTACTACCACAACAAGCGAGAATATAATTACTATAAATTGAATAGCATTTTATAAATCCCGAATCTAAATTGATAGCAACTATACTTTAAAATTCTTCATAGAAAAATCCGTTGTACACTTCGAGTAGCAAATAAGTCGAGGGGGAATGTATCAACTTTACATGCAAGAATTTCACCTCATTGAGTTTCTGTTCAACAAATACATACCTCTGGAAAGGCCGGTAGAAACGAAAAAAGGGATCTATGGCTTTACCTGCCTGGTCCTCCTCATCCAGAATAGTATGTCTCCATGGGCAATCCTCGCACCACATCAGTTTTGGGGCTTCTTTCCTTACCACAGAAAAGACTGCCTGATTAATACTGTTCGTTAATCCAGAGATAAGAGTGCTTTTCGCTCAGTCACTTTTGGAAGACATCGATTACAAAAAACTTTTGGGTCAACTTTTTATCGTATCAACGGCATAAAAACTATCTATTGAACAAGGAGGGGGCATTCCTCCGCCTGGTAAATTGCCAAGCGGCATTCTGCTCATAAATCTTATGAAAAAATTCCTGCACATGTCCGATGTTCACCTGGGAAACCAGCAGTATAACCTTCCGGATCGTTTTAACGACTTCGGAGAAGCTTATTTTACAGCCATCGATTGTGCCGTCGAGGAAAGGGTTGAATTCGTTCTCATTTGCGGCGACCTGTTCGACAAAGCAAAAATTGACCCACTAACCCTAATCCAAGCAGTTGAGGGGTTGAAACGGCTCCAGGCGAATGGTATCAAAGCGCTGGCGATTAGCGGAAATCATGACCGCTCCCATTACCAGGACGGCTCCTCCTGGTTAAATTTCCTGGTAGAGCAGCAACTTCTCATGCTGTTTTCTCCCGAATACAAAGATGATGGGGCACGCCTTATGCCATGGGATGGCAGAAGCGGCAGCTATGTGGATATCGGTGGGGTTAGGGTCTATGGGCTTCCCTACCTGGGCGCATCAACAGGACCGATGATGGAAGACCTGCCCAGGCTCATGGCGGGGCAAAAAGCCGCCGGTATCTACTTTACCATCTTGATGGGTCACTTCGGTCTGGAAGGGCAGCTACCTGGCGCATCAGGAGGCTTACCACCTCATGCTCTCGCAGGTCTGCACGAAATGGTAGACTACCTGGCACTTGGTCATTGGCATAAGCCATATGAACAGGACGGGTGGATTTTTAATCCCGGATCTCTGGAGTGCTGTGGCATGGACGAGCGCAGTTGGAAGGGAGGTTTTTACCTGGTCTCTGTTCCCGAACGCAGTGGGGAAACTTTATCCACCAGGCACATCGAGATCAATCGGCGTCTGTTCCATCGCATCGTCTTCCCAGTAGAAGGATATAACAGCCCAGGCGAACTGTATGAGGCTGTGAATACAGCATTAGCTGATGAGAAAAAACAATTAGGACGACAGGATAAAAGCCCAATCATCGAACTCGTACTAGAGGGTATCCTGCCTTTTGACCGGCAGATGCTTGATCTGAACGCCGTTCAGCAGTCTATGCAGGAAATATTCGACCCGTTGCTTTTGGCCAAGGTTGTCAACAATACCCGATCGACCCGCTTTGACATCAGCCCATCCGAATACCTGCCTCGTGCCGAGTTGGAACAGCACATTTTGAGAGAATTGATCCTGAGCGATACGCGCTTCAGTCCTCAAATCGATCATTGGCTCGCGGCCACGCTGGAGGTCAAAGAGCTTGCCAACATGAAAAGCGATCCCGAGACGATCATTAAGATCCTCCGAAAAGTCGTCGAAAATTCCGGCAAGGAGGCCTGATATGCACCTCGCGTATATCGAAATTCGCGGCATCAAGAGCTATGAGAACAGCGGACGGATCGAATTTACCCGTGGGATCAACGCAATCAGCGGGCAAAACGGCGCTGGTAAGTCAACCATCCTGGAAGCGATTGGCTTCGCGATGTTCGACGCACACCCGCACACCGCTAAAAACTTCATTCGGGAAGGCAGTAAAAACGGTGAGGTTGTGGTCGGGTTTGTCGATGCGCTAGATGGACGCCTATATGAGGTGAGCCGCTCAGTCACGGGCAGCCAGGGTAACCCCTATATCTTTGACCCCCAAATAAAGAAAAAGATTGTGATTGGCAACAAGGATGTGTACGCCTGGATTAAAGATCACCTGCGAGTATCGCAGGCAGGTGATTTAGAATCGCTGTTTGATGACGCTATCGGTGTACAGCAAGGTCTGCTGACCGCTTCCTTCCAGATGCGCCCCTCTGACCGGAAGCCAAAGTTCGACCGGTTGCTGCAAGTGGACGAATATGAAAACACATTCAAATGGTTAGGTGATACCGAAAAGCGCCTGAAAGAGCTTGCCGCCGAGGAGCGCGTCACCTTTGAAAGACTGAAAACTCGCCTGGAAGATCTCCCTATCCAACAGGAACAGGTCGCATTACTGGTTGTGGAAATTGGAAAAATGCAGGAAAAACTGGGCAAAATCACCAGCGAGCTGGATAAAGTGCGCGAGAAAAAAGAGGGCCTTGAGGCCCTTAAAGAAAGAATCGGCCGGCTTGAAGGAGAGATTGAAGTTGCCAACGAAAAATTATCCGGGTTGGAGACCCAGCTAAGCAATGCTGAGCAGGAGCGCCAGGCGGCTACTCGCGCAAAAGACCTGGTTGACGCGGCCAAACCGGATTATCTGGCGTACTGCGAATGTGAAGATGCACGCACGCGATACGAAGCCGAACGGACCCGGCGGGATGCGTTG
This sequence comes from uncultured Anaerolinea sp., assembly GCA_964403875.1. Taxonomy (GTDB): domain Bacteria; phylum Chloroflexota; class Anaerolineae; order Anaerolineales; family Anaerolineaceae; genus Anaerolinea. The sequence continues at coordinate 2,907 of CAYOHX010000200.1, forward strand.
AGCCAACTTCTGGGAAGGAAACGCGTTGAAATCGCCGCTCTTGAAGCCAAATTGACCGCAGCCAAAACCAATCTTGCAGCGGTCGCCAAAGCTGAGAAAGAAATGGCGCGTTTGCAGCCCATTGTCGAGGCATACCGCCGGACATCCAAGGAACTGGATGAGGCAAATGCAGCCCGGACACAACGGGACAGCCTGACGGAATGGATCAAAGCAGAAGCAGCTCGCCTTGCCAGGATGGAAAGCGAGCTTGAGCAAGTCCGAACCGAACTGGTTTCCCGCGCTAAGTTCCAACAAGAGAGTGGGGATATCAACACAACCCTTTCCGTACTGAGCGAGGAATTAGCGCAGAACAAAACCGGCGTCACTCAAAGGCAGGATCAGATCGAAGTGGCCCGCGAACGGCGCGAGTTCCTGGTGAAATCCGAAGCGGGGGAATGCCCGGTATGCCAGGAGCCATTGAAGCCCGGGAAAAAGCAGGAATTGCAAGACCACTACCAGAAAGACATGGACCGGCTGGAAGAGGAGATTCGTCAGCTGGAGGCCCGCCAGAAGGCGATTGGCGTAGAGCAAAGGTCCTACAAAGCCAGGCTCAAGGTGATTGAAAGGGAGCTTGAGCGTCTGCCAGCCCCTTCCAGGGAAAAGGAGCTGGAAGGACAAATCCAGGATCAGAAGGTTAGCTTGCAGGCTCAGAATGATCGGCTGATAGAGTACGTAGGGCTAGACGAAAAGATTGCCACCTTAATGGATCGAAAAGGCGAATTCAATGATCCGGAAGGGGAGTTAAAGGTCCAAAAGGCAGCCGCCGGGAAGCGCCCGGCGGCCGAAAAAGAACTCAGGGATGTAGAAGAGGCTATTCGTGAGAAGAAAAGCCAGATGAAGCTGCAAGAGCAGGAACTGGAAACATTCGCCGGCCTGGACCAGAAAATCAACGATACCCATGATCAGATGGAAGGGTTGAAGGAAGGATACAGCCAGTATGTCAGCAACCTCCAAACGGCAGAGCTGCTTCCAGTAAGGACGCAGAAGGCAGACAGCCTTTCCCGTCAACGGAATGAAGCATCGGAAAAAGTTAAGCAATTGACCCGGCAGGTGGATGAGATTCGACAAAATTACCAACCAGATGAACATGCGATGCTTGATGAACGCTTCAAGATTCTTAACCGCGAGCAAGCGGCGGCCGGCGCAAGTATCACCTCACTTAAGGGCCAGTTAAAAACGGCAAAGGACAGAGTAGCCGAGCTTGAACCGCTCGTGGCCCTAAAGCAAGCCAGCGAGGGCGAACTGGACACCCTCAAGGCAATGCAGGAAACACTCGCCTTCATCCGGAAGACAGTTCGGGAAGCTGGGCCGTATATTGTCAATCAGATCCTCCAGTCGATCTCCGAAAGTGCTGACCGGATCTTCGGCGAAATCCTGAATGACTATACTGCCCGCCTAAATTGGACTCAGGACTACGAAATCCAGTTGGAGCAGATGGGTTACAGTCGGGAATTCTCCCAACTGTCCGGCGGTGAAAAGATGGCCGCGGCCCTGGCTGTACGTCTGGCATTACTACGGGAAATGTCGGAAATCCGCCTGGCATTCTTTGATGAGCCAACCGCCCACCTGGATGGTGAGCGGCGCAGCAACCTGGCGGAACAAATCACCAAAATCAAGGGCTTCGAGCAGTTGTTTGTCATCAGCCACGATGACACCTTCGAGGACCAGACCGATCTGGTACTGCATGTGACGAAAGAAAACGGCACGAGCAAGATCCAAAAGAAGGGGGAATATGCTCCATCCGAATAAGCTACGCGCAGCGCTGGATGCGAAGAAAGAAACTTTCTCCAGGGCAGAGGCTAACCTTTTGGAAGATATCAGCCGTCTGAAAGCGGCCTTACAGAATCTGCCATCACTCTCGCTGGCGGAAATCGATGCGCGCTTGTCAGCGATACCGGACCCCGGCGCCCGGCCCACTCAAGAGCAAGCCTGCTTTCCATCCGTTGTAGTCCCCTTTCTCAATACCTGGACGAACAAGGAAGAAAGCCTTGCCTGGGCAAAAACCGTGCTGCAGGGGATAACAACGATCGCAGCGGATGGTTCCCAAATTCCGCCGAGTAAAGACCTTTCGATCCCAGTCGGGGTGGTCCAGGTAGGTTGGTTTGAAAACAAGCACCAGCCGGGCGGAAAATACGTCAAAGACATTGCCTGTAAGGTGCTCGGTCCAGAGGATCTGGCTGAAGATGAACGAGAAGAGGGTGGCTTTCCGGATTGGATTATCAACTGGAAGCGATTTGAGATGGAGGTTGATTGCCTGGCTGAATACATGGATCGCCACCGGTACGATGCCGTGAAGCCATTATGCTTTTTTGATGGCTCACTGGTTGTCTCCTTCGCACAACATATGCTCCCCGAGCGACAGCGAAGGTACACGAACGCAGTCCAACGGCTGCTGAATCTTTCGACTGAAACCAGGATCCCACTGGTAGGATTTGTCGATACCTCATACGCCAATGACCTGGCAGTCATGCTCAGTCATATCTATTCATACAGTATTCGCCGGCGCGTAAGTGATGCCGCCTTGGTTAACCCGCTAATGAAGTGGGGCGACCGCACGCAAGTGTATACCTGCGCACGCGACGACAGTGTTCTGGATCGCTACTACGACACGATTGATTTCGTTTACTTGAAAACCAGCTCGGAGCATCCGCCAGCTCGAGTGGAATTTCCCCGCTGGGTGTATGATGAGAACCAACACGAACGAGTGTTGAACTTGGTGCGGGCCGAATGCCTGATAGGAAACGGCTATCCATATCCTTGTGAGACAGTCGATGCGGTTGCTGTCCTGACGATGGAAGACCGTGACTACTTCCTGAAAATTTTCCAGGAGTTTGCGCAGGATAATCACCTGTCCCTGCGGTTTTCCAAGAAAGCGATTAGCAAGAGGATGCGAAGGGGGTAGTTATGAGGCTCGGAAAAATCGTCAAGTCCAACTCTCACATCGATTATATCTGTCAGATCTATAACCCCGCTGATGTACCCGTTCCCCCGACAAACGATGATTATGCCTTCGGTACCTTTGTCGCGATCCCACTCACCAATCAACGGCAACTCGTAGGCGTCATTTATGACACAGTCCTATTCAACCCAGAATTCGGAAGAATAGGCCCACGACTGTCTCCAGAATCAGACCTGGCCATCTTCTCGCCTGACTACTTAAGTGAGAAGGCAATCCTGACTGGGATTTTGACCATCGGTATGTTTGAATCGAACGGGCAGATCTTCCAGGGAATCCCACGCCTGGCAGCCACAACGAACGCCGAAGTGGAAACGCTCTGCGAGAGCGAAATCCGAAGATTTCACCAGGGCAATCCCTCTATTAATTTAGCTTATGCACCCTTGCTGCTGAACCACTCATCTCCACTGGCCGCTCAGCTACTTCAGCGCATTGTCAAAACATTAGCTGATCAAATCTTCGCCGATCAGAACAAGCTGCTATCCGTGCTGCTCAGTGATCTGATCTGGAAGTCTCAAGTCGTGCCCATGGGAGGTGTCCGATGACCCAGGAATCTTCGCTCATCGGTTGGACCAAAGGACCAGGCGAACACCCACAGGAGTTTATTTTCACCTCGCCCGATCCTCAACGAGCCTTGAAAATTGGCGAGTACGTCACTTACAAGACGAAGGTGGGCGGGGAGGAAAAAGAAATACTTAGTCGGATCACGAACCGGCAGCCATTGCGACAGTACCCTGACTCTTTCTCATTGAGTTCTGATGTTGCACCAGGTCAGATCGCACATATGGTCGGATTCAACCAGGCGGATCATGAACTTTTCCAACTAACAGCAGCTGTTATTGGTTTCTTCGACAATCAGGTAGGAAATTTTGTCAACCCGCGAATTGCGCCACACGAAGGCAGTCCAATCTTCATCGCCTCCGATAGTATGCTTGCCAAACTGTTGAACAAAAAAGGATTGGCTGAGAAAGGGTCGGCCCACATTGGGTCGCTCCTCAGCCGGGAGATCGACCAGGTGCCGGTCGTTCTGGATGTCGCCTCTCTGGTCAGTACCCATATGGCAATCATCGCTAGCACCGGCGCAGGGAAAAGTTACTTGGCTGGCGTGCTTATCGAAGAACTGATGCAGTCTTACAACCGGGCCTCCGTGCTGATCATTGATCCACATGGGGAGTATGACACTTTATCAGAAATGATGAACATCGACCGGTTCTGTCAGGAAACGTACCGTCCAAACGTGAAAATCTTCCGGCCCGGTCAAGTGAAAGTACGTGTAGGAGCGCTTGAGACCAGTGACCTGTTTTACCTGCTGCCCAACTTGTCAGACCGCATGGTCTATCTGCTAGGCAAAGCCTACCGCGAAGTAAGCAGAGAGGCAAAGACAGGCAGAGGTGGAGAGGACCGTTGGACAAGCGGCGACCTGACGGTAAAGTTGGAGAAACTCGGAGAGGGTGAAAGGGAACCGGAAGAAGAAAAAGTAAAGCAGGACTTCGCAAGCACGGCTCAGGCATTGAACTGGCGTTTGGAAAGTGTATTGAAGAACTCGGTCATCTTCGATGATCAGGAGCACCTGAATCTGAACCAGCTCTGCCGACCGGGGCAATGCTCGGTATTGCAGCTCAATGAAGTTGACGAGCGTGAGCAGCAGGTGATGGTTGCTACTCTGTTACGCCGCCTGTTGAAAGCTCGGATGGAAACACAAAAACACAAGGTTGAGGATGGGAACGAGCTTTATCTACCATATCCGGTGTTTGTGTTGATCGAAGAAGCCCATCGCTTCGCCCCGGCATCAGCAGATATTATCACGACCGGAATCCTGAAAACGATCTTGTCCGAAGGCCGGAAATTCGGCGTTGGCGTCGGTCTGATCAGCCAACGTCCCGGCAAGCTCGACGGCGATGTTCTTTCCCAATGCAACACACAATTTATCATGCGAATTGTTAACCCAGTCGACCAGACCAGGGTCGCAGAGAGTGTAGAAACCGTAGGGCGTGATTTGCTGCAAGAGCTTCCATCACTAACAAAGGGACAGGTCATAATCGCCGGCGAGGCTGTGAATACACCGGTGCTGTCTCGAGTCAGGACCAGATTCACCCCTCACGGTGGGATCACAAAAGATGCGCCTGCGGAGTGGATTGGTTATTATGATGAGACCGAACAGGCGAAAAGAGATCGGTCGTCTGCGCTTCCTGTAAATTCAGAAAGCAAGAAGGGGCGATTCTATAAGTAACAGCGTGCGCTTGAATGGAAAGTTGTTACCCAATTCGAAACAGATCGCCAGTGATGATTTGCCTTGAATGTTTGCCTAAACCAAATAATCAGGCCTGCAGAATTCACTCCCCAGGAAATAAACCTTAGTTTTTCGAATTATGGATAGATAACCAAATTGCACCAAATTAACTAAAACAGACTTGACATTTCTTCTTTTGCCTTATAACATCAAAAAGAATAATTTGTCCAGGTGATT
>CAYOHX010000201.1:0-8190 GCA_964403875.1 uncultured Anaerolinea sp.
AACAACCTCAAAATCGCAAACCTCCACAATAATTTTTAGGATAGGTTCTTAGGGTTTTCTTTACTGGAAGGAAAAGAGTACTGTTCCATGCCCGCCATCCAAATGCAAGGGATTGTTAAGAAATTCGCATCCCTCACCGCTAACAATCATATTCACTTCGACCTCGAGGAAGGTGAAATTCATGCGCTGTTGGGTGAGAACGGCGCGGGAAAAACCACCCTCATGCGAATCCTCTACGGGCTCTATCATGCAGATGAGGGGAAAATTTTGGTCAACGGACACCCAGTGACCATCCATTCCCCGCATGACGCTATTCAAAACGGCATTGGCATGGTCACCCAGCATTTCACTCTGGTACCCACGTTGACGGTTGCCGAAAACCTGGCTCTCGGGCGAGAGGGCAACTTCCTCATCCGCCCGCAGGACCTTCACCGGCAGGTGGAAGCCGATTCAAAGCGGTATGGCATCCCGGTCAATCCAGCGGCGCTGGTGCGGCATCTCTCGGTCGGCGAACAACAGCGCGTCGAAATCCTCAAGGCGCTCTCTCGCAACGCCCGCGTGCTCATCCTGGACGAGCCCACCGCCGTGCTCGTGCCGCAAGAAGTGGACATCCTCTTCGAAGCCCTTCAACGTCTGCGTGGCGAAGGGCTTGCGGTTGTGTTCATCAGCCACAAACTCCCCGAGGTCATGACCATTTGCGACCGTATCACCGTGTTGCGAGATGGCCAACAGGTGGGCACGGTTTCCAAATCCGCCACCACTGCCGCCGAGCTGGCCCGCATGATGGTGGGCCGCGAGAACTTTGGCGTCGTCCGCCAGGGAGCCCGCCAGCCGGCTGCTCCCCTCCTGCAAGTAGAAGGGCTGAAAGCCCTGGGTTCCAAAGGGCTCCCCGCTCTGCGGGGCGTAGACTTTGAAGTGGAAGCCGGTGAAATCCTGGGTATAGCGGGCGTCTCTGGCAACGGCCAAACCGAGCTGGGGCGCGTGCTGGCGGGCATGCAGCCGCCCTCCGGCGGGCGTATACGCGTTTCAGGACAGGACCTGACGGGCGCTGACCCCGCCAGGCTGGCTGAAGCCGGGGTTGGCTGCATTCTCGAAGATCGCCACGCCAGCCTGGTGGGCGAAATGAGCGTGGCAGAAAATCTGGTTCTCGACCAGCTTGAGAACTTCTCGCGCGGCGGCTTGTTGGATCGCGCCCGCATTCTCGAAAACGCCAACCACTGGATCGCGGAATACCAGATCAAAGCCGCACCCCAGGATCCCGTCCGCCAGCTTTCGGGCGGCAACATGCAAAAGGTGATCCTGGCGCGCAATCTATCCCGTCACCCCCAGGTGGTGATCGCGGCCCAGCCCACCCGCGGCCTGGACGTGGGCGCTACCGATTACGTGCGCGGCAAACTCCTCGAGCAGCGCGCTCGGGGCGCGGCCGTCTTGCTCATCTCTGAAGACCTGGATGAAATTATGTCCCTCGCCGATCGCATCGCCGTCATATATGAAGGCAAGTTGATGGGCATTTTGCCTGCTCAGCTTGCCACTGTGGAGAATCTGGGTTTGATGATGTCCGGCAAGCCACTCCAATCGATTGATCCCGTCCAGGAGGCCGCCGATGCTTAAACTGAAGATCGAGCGCGCCCCTGCCCCGGTGTGGATGCGCCCCCTCATTCCTCTCCTGGCGATACCGGTCACCTTCCTGCTCACCACCCTCTTCTTGTTGTGGGCCGATGCCAACCCGCTCCAGGCCTACTACCATTTTCTCATCGCGCCGCTTTCGTCCAGGGTCAGCGCCATCGAAGTGCTGGTCAAAGCCACTCCTCTGCTGCTCACCGGAGCGGCGGTAGCCTTCGCCTTTTCCGCCGGGTATTGGAACATTGGCGCGGAAGGCCAGCTCTACGCTGGGGCTATGGCGGGGGCCTGGCTGGGTATGATCCTCAAGGGCGTTCCCGCCGTGGTGGGCATCCCGCTCATGCTGTTGGGCGGCTTTGCCGCTGGAATGTTGTGGGCGCTCATCCCCGCTTTGCTCAAGGTGCGCCTGAAAGTGGACGAGGTGGTTACCACCTTGCTCCTCAATTCGGTGATCGTCTTTCTGATCAGCTTTTTCCTCAACGGCCCCTGGCGCGACCCCGTCTCCATGTGGCCGCAATCGCCCGAGATCGACCCCGGGACGGTCTTTTTCAAGCTGATCCCGCGCTCGCGCCTGCACATCGGATTCGTGGTAGCCCTGGCGGTGCTGGCTGTGGAATGGTTCGTCCTCAAGCGCACCGCTTTTGGCGCACGCATGCGCGCCGTGGGTCTGGGCAAAGAAGCCGCCCGTTTCGCTGGGATCAAGGTAGACCGCACAATGCTCACCGCCGCGCTGGTCAGCGGTGGCATCGCCGGATTGGCTGGGGTCGGCGAGGTGGCGGGCATTCACTTCCATCTGATCGAGTCCATCTCCGATGGGTTGGGCTACAGCGGCATCATCATCGCCACGCTGGGCGGCCTCAATCCCATCGGTGTGGGGCTGGCGGCCTTGTTCATTGGTCTCATCGACACCGGCGCGCAAACCGTCAGCCGCGCCATGAGCGTTCCGGTTTATCTGGGGACTATGGTGCAGGCCGCTCTCCTGCTGGTCACCCTGAGCCTGTTCGTGCTGCAAAATTACCGCATCAAGCGAGGTTGAGTTGGAACCCTTCATCATCGGTCTGCTGGCAGCCACATTGCGCGTGGCAACCCCGCTCATCTTTGGCACCCTCGGCGAGTTGTTCTCCGAACGGGCCGGCATCCTCAACCTGGGCATTGAGGGCACCTTGTTCGTGGGCGCCTTCACCGGCTTTGCCGCCGCCTCTCTCACCGGCAGTCTATGGTTGGGCCTGCTGGCAGCCATCCTCTTCGGCATGATCTCTGGACTGCTCATGGCCCTACTCACCGTGCGCCTGGGCGTCAACCAGCATGTCTCCGGCCTCGGCCTGACCCTCTTCTGGACCGGTTTTTCGTTGTTCGCCTTCCGTCTGGTGTTTGGCGAATCCAGCGTGCCACCTTCCATCGATACCTTTCAAACCGTCTCGCCTTTTGGAGACCTGCCCTGGCTGGGGCCCATCTTCAGCCAGCACATCCTCACCTATGCCGCCCTGGCCCTCATTCCCCTCACCTGGTGGATCCTCTATCGCACCCGCTTCGGGCTCAACATCCGCGCGGTGGGCGAAAACCCCGAGGCCGCCGACGCCGCCGGGTTGGATGTGTATGCCATTCGTACGCAAGCCCTGCTGATTGGCGGCGCGTTAATGGGTGTGGCCGGGGCTTTCCTGTCCTTGGCCCAACTGGGCGCGTTCACCTACGGCATCGTTGCCGGGCGCGGCTGGGTGTGCATTGCCCTCATCATTTTTGCCAATTGGGAAGCCTCGCGCGTGCTGTGGGGCGCGCTGATCTTCGGCGGGGTGGCCTCCTTGCAACTCCGCCTGCAAACCCTGGGGCTCAAGCTGCCCTACGAGTTATTCCTGTCACTGCCCTATCTTGTAACCATCCTGGCTCTCACATTGGCCGGGCGGAATGTTTCCGCGCCTGCTTCCCTGCTCAAAGCCTACCGGCGCGAATAAGGTGGTATGATGACCCAGATTGTGTAAAAAGCTCAATTTGAGGAATCTATGACCATCCAAGCTGTGATTTTCGACATCGATGGACTCATGCTTGACACAGAGGCCATCTCCAAGCGCTCCTGGGGCAGCGTCATGGCCCCCGCCGGCTACGCGCTGACCGACGAGGTTTACCATCAGATGATTGGCCGCACCGAAGCGGATGTGCGCCACCTGTTGGCCGATGTTTATGGCCCTCAGTTTCCTTTCGACGAAATGTACCACCGCCGCGAGGATCGCTTCCACGAGCTGGTGACCAACGAAGGCATCCCCCTCAAGCCTGGTCTGCTCGACTTGCTTGCCTTTGTGGAAGCTGAGAAGCTGGGCAAAGCGGTGGCTTCTTCCACCTATGCCAAGTTGGCCGAATTAAAACTCACCATCGCCGGGATTCGCCAGCACTTCCAGATCATCGTCACGGGCGACCAGGTGCGGCGCGGAAAACCCGCCCCCGACCTGTTCCTCGAGGCCGCCCGCCAGTTGGGCATGGCCCCGGCAGCCTGCGTGGTCCTGGAAGACTCGCAGGCCGGCATCCGCGCCGCGCACGCCGCCGGGATGCGCTCGGTGCTCGTCCCAGATATGCAGCCTCCCGGCGACGAGGTGCGCGCCCTGGCCAGCGCCGTCCTGACAGATTTAAGCCAGGTCCCCGACGTAATCCGCTGCTGGAACGCCGCCCCCTGATCGTTTTTTGTCTCATTGGGAATTGCCCTTACCCATGTTTCCCGGTGCCAAATTGCATATAATAAATCCATGCCCTCACCGCAAGTCCGCATGGTCGATTGGGCGCGCCGGATGCGCCTGCCTTGGGTTCTCTGGCGCCGCCGCCTGGAGAACCCCACCCGGCTGATTTCGATCGAACTGCGCCAACCCCTGCCCTTCTTGCTCTTCCTTATACTTTTGGCCTGGTATATCGCAGCGCCCTCCGCGGTCGTCTTGATGTGCCTCACCGCCGTCGCTGGAATGCTGCTCGTCTCGGTTAGTTGGGCGCGCGCGATGGCCCTGCGCGTGACGGCTCGCCGCCAAATCCTTTCCGCCGCCATGCAAGTCGGCGATGAGATGGAGGAGCAGATTTTCCTGGACAATTCCTCTTTCCTGTCCGTGCTGTGGGCCGAATTCATCGACCGCTCGGACATGCCTGGTTACACTGTCTCCAGCATTCGCGCGGCGGGCGCAAACAGCACCCTTTCCTGGCGCGCCAGCACCATTTGCAAGCGGCGCGGTGTGTTCATCCTTGGCCCCTGGGAATTGCTATTGGGTGAACCGTTTGGTTTGTTCCAGGCGCGCCAGTCTTATCTCGAACCGCAGCAAATCCTGGTCTACCCACCCCTGGCCGCTCTTCCGCCCGAACTGCTGGCGCACCGGGGGGCGCAAGGTGACCGTCGCCCGCTCAACCAGCCCCAGGCCGCCGAGACCAACGACAGCATGAGCGTGCGCAGCTACCAACCCGGCGATCCGCTTCGCCGTGTGCACTGGCCCACCACCGCCCGCCGTGACGAACCCTTTGTCAAGCTCTTCGAACCCGAAGCCGCCTCACGCGTATGGATCGTGCCCGATCTGGACGCGCGGGCTCACTGCGGTGAAGGGCTCGACTCGACCGAAGAGACCACCATCCTCCTGGCGGCTTCGTTGGCCGCCCAGCTACTGCAAGACAAGCTCTCGGTGGGGCTGTTTGCCGCCGGGCCGTCTCCCTTGCTCTTACTGCCTCAACGCGGCTCCGAACACCTGTGGTCCGTGCTGCGCAGCCTGGCTCCTCTCCACCCCACGCAGCAGGCCGCCCTGCCCACAGCGCTGGAAGCCCTGACCCGCCTCGTCTCGGCGCGCGATCTGCTCCTGCTCATCACGCCCTCGCTGGACACAGCCTGGATTCACCCGCTGCACCAATTGGTCCGCCGCCGAGCCGGAACAGCCGCCCAGGTTTACCTGATTGACCCGCGCTCTTTTGGCGGTCAGGGCCAGGTCGAGGCATTCTTGCCCCTGCTAACCGAAGCCGGGCTGAAATCCAGTCTGATCCGTCGCGGTGATCTGAGCCCCATCCAGGGCATCTACGGCGAATTAAGCCGCTGGGAGTTCACCACCTTTGGAACCGGTAAAGCCGTTGCCCGCAGCAGTCCGCGCCGCGCCGCCGCGTTGATCTTTGCTGGTCAGCAGAAGAGCGCCGAGGGAAAGCGATGAAAGCCGTACGCGCAGCCCGATCCTGGATTTCCAGTTTGCCCGACGGCGCGTTGCGGCTACTAGAAGATGCGCGCAGCACATTGTTCCGGGATTGGGTCGCGCTAGTCCTGGGCACATCCCTGACCGCCCTCCTGGCCCATTCGGTAGACAAAGCCCATTGGGTGACCGGCAGCGCCGTCATCACCACCGCCCTGTTCTTGGGGTGGTTTTACGGGCTCCTCCTGGCCCGCAGCCGCTTCTCGGGCTTCGTGTCTGGGCTAATGACGGGGTTCTTATCCATCCTCTTAACCAGCAACCTGGTTGGAAAAATTTCACCATCCAGTTTCGCCTGGCTCAAAGAACCCTTCTGGCCCACCGTAGAATCATTGCACCTGCGCCTGGTCACCTTCTGGCTTCGCCTGTCGGGCTGGCTGGCCGCGCTCCGACAAGGCGAGTCCATCCGCGACACCGGCCTGTTCGACTTGATCTTTGGCGTTCTGGCCTGGTGGGCGTTGAGCTGGCTGGCCTGGTGGCTCCTGCGGCGACACCAGGCACTCCTCGGCCTGCTCCCGGCTGGATTTTTGATGGCGGTCAACTTTCACCTCAGCCGCCAGGCGCGCTTTTCACTGGCTGCCGCCCTGGGCTTCGCCCTATTGCTGGTGGCTTGCTCGGCATACGGTCAGCGCCGCAGCGACTGGGCTCGCCGTCGGGTTGACTACCCGGAAGACCTCCCCGTCGACTGGAGCGGGTGGGCTTTTGTGGTTGCCCTGCTTATCGCTGCCTTCTCACTACTCACCCCCTTCGTCGGCACCCGCGAAGGCCTGAGATCGCTTTCGGAAATGCTGGAGAAAAACCGCAACCGGATGAGTGAACAGGCCGAGCAAGTCTTTGGCGGCGTCAACCCACCCTCGGCTGCCGAAGGCGAGGGCGCAATTGCCTTTGTCCAGCCCCCCAACATGGGTGATATTGGCAGCCCGCCGCCCACTGGAACCGCCACCATCTTCTGGGTCGGCCTGGATGATCCCGCCCCCCTGCCTGAAGAATTGGTCCAGGGAATGGGTTCGGCGGATGCGCCACCCCGGCACTACTGGCGCAGCCAGATCTTTGCCACCTACACTGGGCGCGGCTGGCAGAGCGCGCCGCCCGGCGAACTTCTGGCGGGGCAGCCACTGCCCCAATCCGTCCCCGTGGATTTAAGCGCGCCGGGCCGTTACCGCCTGACGCAAAACTTTGAAATCGAGGCGCGCCACAGCGGGTCGCTGTTCTCGGTCAACCAACCGGTTTCGGTCAGCCAGGGGTTCGACCTGCGCAGCTTGGCAGGCCAGGAAGGCGTTTTGGTAGAAGGGCGCGGGCAAACCTACCAGGTGATCTCGCTGGCTACCCGCGTTACGGTCGCCGAGCTGAGCGCGGCAAGCACAGATTACCCCCCAGAAATCGCCACGACTTACCTGCAACTCCCCGCCGAGCTGCCTGTCCGGGTCGCGCGCCTGGCCCAGGAACTCACCGCCAACGCCCCCAGCCCTTACCATGCCGCCCTCCGCGTGCAAGATTTCCTGCGCGCCAGTTATGAGTACGATCTCAACGCTCCAGCCGTGCCAGCCAACCGGGATGCGGTGGATATATTTCTGTTCGACCAACCCCAGGGATACTGCTCGCATTTTGCTTCAGCCATGACCGTCCTGCTGCGCTCGGTGGGGGTTCCAGCCCGCGTAGTGGCCGGGTATGCTATGGGAGATTATGACTTCAACCGCGGCATGTACCGTGTCCCTGTTTCGGCGGCCCATGCCTGGGTCGAGGTGTACTTCCCAGGCTACGGCTGGGTGGAGTTTGAGCCTACGGCGGCGTTCAACCCCATCATCTATCCTCCTGGTGAAGGCCAACCTGCCGAGGCGGCAGCCCTGCCAACATCTGAACCAACGGCAACCAGACCGGTTTCGGCGGCATGGTTGTGGCTGCTCGTCCCAATTTTCCTGGCGGCAGCAATGGGCCTCTTATACGCTACGGGGATGATTGGCTCTCGCCACCTGGATACAATCCACCAGACCGCTGTATTGTATGACCAGGTCCGGCGGCGGCTGGCGCGAGGTGGATTGGGCGCGCCCGCCAACCAGACTCCAGCCGAGTACCTGGAAGCCGTGGCCCTGCACCTCAGCTCCTACCCTCGGCTTGAAGGCCTGGTTCAGGAAGTCATTCGTCTGTACTGCCAGGCTCAATACAGCCCCCGCCCGCCTGCCATCGCCGAGGTACGCAACCTGCAAAGAAGCTGGCGACTGTCATTCTTCGATTGGGCTCGCTGGATTCTCACTTCGTAGCCATGCACGTGTTAGGATGTCAAGTACCTAAGGGTTTTTGAAACCCTTAAGTACTGAAAGAGTAACTACTTTGACAATGTCACTTAGTCACTTTATAACGGTATAACCTTTAAATCCTTGTAGGA
>CAYOHX010000202.1:0-8180 GCA_964403875.1 uncultured Anaerolinea sp.
CGGTCGCTTCTGGGGCCTGGGTAGAGACTGCCCCGGCGGCAGTCGCGGTGACCTGGCCTGGTTCATTCGCCGGCTGAGTCGCTGCCGGCTGGCAGCTCGCCAGGAGGATCAAGGCCAGAGACAACCCAGCCAGGAGGAAAAAGGTTCGCTTCACGGCGAACCTCCCGGCGGCGCGAACAGGGTGGGCGACAGGCGAATGGTTTCGCGGAGGGGCGTGGCATTTTCCAGCGCAAAAGCAAGCGCTGCCAGAGCAAGAATTAGCAGCAGCAGCCCAGTGGCTAGCAAAATGAAACGCGTCCGGCGACTCATGCCTGATTATTCTCCAGTTTTAGTATAATACGAATGTAACCACTCACGCAGAAGTAAAAAAGCCGGAATTTGAGATCATTGTGGGTGCTTTACACTCGCAATGATCTCAAATTCCCGAAACTCATCTAGCTTACCGGGAGGGATCGAATGACGGATATTCTCGATACCATTTTCCGCCGCCGCAGTATCCGCGAGTACCAGGAGCAGCCTGTTCCACGCGAGATTCTGGTGGATTTATTAAAAGCAGCCATGGCGGCTCCTTCGGCAGCCAATCACCGCCCGTGGGAATTCGTGATTTTAACCGAGCCAGAGGGTGTGGCGCAATTGAAAGAGGTGCTGCCCTACGCCAAATTTAATGCCCCGGCCATCATTGTGGTCAGCGGGCGGCCCGAGCAGGGATACTCCGAATCGGGTGGTAACTACTGGGTACAGGATTGCAGCGCAGCCATTGAAAACATGCTCATTGCCGCAGTGGGGATGGGGCTGGGCACGGTTTGGACAGGAATCTACCCCATTCAGTCGCGGGTCAACGATGTGCGTCGCGTGCTGGGCATCCCTGAGACCGCGGTACCCTTGGCAGCCGTGCTGGTGGGCTATCCTGCCGAAGAAAAGCCGGCTCGCACGCAATACAACGAAGCCCGGGTTCACTGGGAACGATATTAATGCCCGTTTGGGAAAGCTACCCGGCGAGCTATCGTGCTGCCGAGGTGGAGGCGCTGCGCAAAGCAGCCCGGGCTGGAGACTGTTCGGCGGTGATCGGATTGAGCGGCTCGGGAAAGAGCAACCTGTTGGGCTTTCTGGTCTACCGGGGGCGACAGCAGGGAGACCCCGATTTTCGCTTGGTGGATTGCAACCGCCTGCCCGAGGCCGTTCCGGGCGCGTTGTATGACCTGTTGGCCGAAGCCCTGGATGGCAACGCGGATGGTCTCAAAGAACTGGAGACTCTCATCGCCAGCCGCATCGCAGAGAATCCCGCCGGGTTATGCTTAATCCTGGATCGTTTCGACGCGCTTTCTACCTTGGGAAACGTGATTTATTCCAACCTGCGCGCCCTACGCGACCATTTTAAGTATCAACTTTCCTTGATTGTGGGCATGCGCCGGCCATTGGACCCTGGTAACGAGTTGGCTGAATTATTCTTCGGTAACACGATCTGGTTGGGGCCGCTCGCCCGCGCTGACGCGCTGTGGAGCGCTCGACAGTTCTCCGAGCGCCGTGGACTGGCCTGGGACGAAGCCACCTTGTCCCGCCTTTACGAACTCACCCGGGGGTATCCATCCTGGCTGCGCGCTGCCTGCGAGGCTCATGCCGTAGGATGTCCGCTGGAGACGGAAGCGCTGCTCTCTCATCCTGCCGTCGAACGCCGCCTGGATGAATTTCAAGCCGACTCGCCTTCCGTCGAAGACCTGCGCCAATCTGGGCTAGAAAGCCATTTCTTCCTGCGAGCCCGGGCCGGAGAAATTATCGATCCTGCCGGATTGACCGCCGCCGAACAACGCCTGCTGGATTTCTTCAGAGCACACGTTGGACAGGTTTGCTCCAAAGACGAACTGATTCACGCCGTTTGGCCTGAGGAGAGCCTGGTGGAAGGTTTACGCGACGACAGCCTGGCCCAATTGGTTCACCGGCTGCGCAGCAAAATTGAGCCTGACCCCGCTCGCCCCACGCGAATTCAAACGATCCCTGGGCGCGGATATCGGTACCAGGGCACCGCCCCGCTTGGCCCCACAACGTAAAGAACAAGTTTCCCGAATATTCGGGTCTTTTTTACCCCACCCAGGCCGTCAACAGCATGGCGATCACGATCAGGGCAAAGGCAATCCCACTCAAAATGCCCTGGCCTGCCTGAAGCGCGGAGAACAAACCAAATGGCGCAACGGAGCCCAGCAGCAGGGCAAGCACCTGGATGCGCAGGCGGTAACGCTTTTTGAACGGCTGAGAGGTTTTGCTCATTGTCCCACCCCCAACCAGACCGCCACCAAGGTCATCAAGGCGACGCCTATCACCGGAATAATGCCGTACCCCAATACGGGGCGCATGACCACTCCCTCGTTATCGCCCAGGCCCACCGTGCTGCAGCCCACAATCACCTTGGCAGGGGCCATCACGCTGCCCAGCGAGCCGCCTGCCGTCTGGGCGCCCAGGATGAGTGGCACGCTCAGTTGTAACAGTTCGGCGGTACGCATTTGCAGCCCAGCAAACAACACATTGGAATTGTTGTTGCTGCCGGTAATGAACGCCCCCAGCGCGCCTAAGAAAGGAGCAGCCAGGGGATAAAAAGCCTTGCCAAAGCTCTGGCTCAAACCTTCAGCCAGCAGATTGGTCATACCGGTATTGGACATCAGCACGGCCATACCCACCATCGCCACAATGCCCAGGCTGGAGTTGACGGCGCCGCGCACGGTCAGGTCGAGAATTTTGCGCCCCGCGCCGGGCTTGTAATACCCTGCCCTGGCATAAATAAAGTAAGCTATCAAGGATGAGTACAGCAAGATTGCGCCGGGGTGACCCAGCAGGTAGATTTTGCGCCCGCTTTCCGCTGGAACCACCCACCCGACGGATGTGGAAAGCTCGGGGAACGGCAGAGTGAAATAGATGTTGTCCAGAAATTTGGAAAGTGGGGGGATGAGATTGAAAGCAAAGGCCAATACCACCAGAATGGCATAAGCCGAGAAAGCCAGGGCCAGAGAACGCTTCTCCTGCGGTTGGGGCTCGGGCGGCAAAGAACCGCCTCCATTGTGCCGGTAGGCGGGCAGGCGCGTGAGGGCAAACCCTGCCAGCATTCCCAACATGGCCGCGCCGGTCGCCCCCAGAGTCCACAGCCCGGAAGCCACCAGGGCATACTGGGCCAGGCCCATCACTGCGCTGATGACGGCGACGAAAGGCAACGTGCGGCGCACTCCGCTCCAGCCGCCCGCCACAAAGGCCACCAGCACTCCGCAGACGAACGAGGAAATGCCCAACATCCAGGCCGAGTCCGGGCCCAAATATTCACCAGGCAGGTTGGTCACCGCCAGCAAGGTCTGGAAGGAAGTGGCCAGTGAGCCAAAATTGACCGCCCAGCCGTGACCCAGACAGGACATGAGCACTGCCTGGATGGGCGAGAAGCCCAGCCCCACCAACAGCGGCGCCGAGACGGCCACCGGAACGCCAAAGCCGCCCATCCCTTGCAAAAATGAAGCAAACAACCAACCCAGCAGCAGCCCTTGAATAGTGCGGTCAGGGGTGAGGGCAGGCAGGGCCTGACCAATCATCCGCACCGTTCCGGCCTGGTCGGCAATGTGAAAGAGCAGCAGGGCCGTCCAGACGATATATAACACGTCCAGCGACAGGAGAATGGCCTTGACCTGGGAGTAAGCAATTAGCTCAGGCCCGGCGCCAAAGATAAAAAACGCCACAATCAGCGCAGTGAACCAGGCCAGGGCTCCAGCTTTGCTGCCGCCCCAACGAAAGCCGAGCATGAGCACCAGTACCACAATGACCGGAGAGAAAGCAAAAATCCAGTTCAAAAAGGTTAATGGCATGGGCGGTATTATATCGCAAGGCAAAAGCAGAGTAATGGCAATTCATGAATTGCCATTACTGGGTACAAGCCAATCCACACGCGGGTTTCAACCCCGCGCTACTTGAGGGGGTATCGATATAAATTGGTCTCCCGGCGCTGAAAGCCCATGCGCTGGTAGAGGCGATTGGCGGCTTCGCGGGCGGGGCGCGAGGTCAAATTGACTTCCTTGAGCCCCATCTCGGCGGCGCGATCTAAGCAGGCCCACGTCAGCGCCTCGCCAACACCTCTTCCCCGCCAGGCTTCGTCTACAATCACGTCCTCGATCCAGGCGTGTGTGCCGGTTGGGCTGGCAAAGACCCCCAATGTGGCCGAGCCGATGATTTCTCCGTTGGGGGCGCGGGCAATGAACAAACCACCCCCCTCATGAGAAATGATGGCCGCTAGTAGTTCCCGGTCTGGCGGCGGGGCAAAGGTAGTTAATTGTGGCATCAGCCGCTCGAAGGCGCGCACTAACTCGTCCGTCACATAGGTAACCCGTTCAATGTCAATCATTCAGTCTATTCCTTAATCGCCTATTCCGGGAACATCTGGCCAGCAGTTCCAGGGTGGGCTTTGAATTAGATCGGTAAAGATCCGCACAACCTTTGGGTCGAATTTGGTTCCTGATTGGCGACAAATATGCGTGAGGGTGGCTTCGCGCGACCAGGCTAACCGGTAGGGCCGGTCGGAGGTGAGCGCATCCCACACATCCACCGCGGCAAAAATTCGCGCCGGGAGTGGAATTTCCTCGCCGCGCAAGCCCCGCGGATAGCCGCTGCCGTCCCACGATTCATGGTGGTTATAGGGAATGTCCACAGCCGATCGCAAGTAGGCAATCCCAGAAAGCAGTTGCATGGAATAGATGGGGTGCTGGCGCATGATCGTCCATTCATCTTCCGTCAGGCTGGAGGGCTTGAGCAGGATGTGATCGGGAACAGCAAGTTTTCCAATGTCGTGCAGCAGCGCGCCATAGCGCACAGGTTGAATCTTCTCTTCCAAAATACCCATACGGCGAGCCAATTCCAGCGTTAATTCCACAACCCTGCGGCTGTGACCAGCCGTCTCGCGCTCGCGCAGTTCGAGGGCTTTGGCCCATCCTTCAATGGTAGCTTCATAGGCCTCGCTCAACTGGCGCAGCGCGTTTTGCAACTGCTCTTCGGCCTGCATGCGCGCGGTCACGTCAGTGGAAACGCCAATCACGCCCTGCGGGCCGCCGTGGGGCGTTTGCACTGGCGAAAACCAGCTCTCGAACTGCATCCCGGCCACATCAATGACCTCGGAATGCGCTTCGCCTTGCATGGCGCGATAGATGCTTTTGATCATAGCCGGTGAGCGCGAGTAGATTTCTTCTACCGACCGACCAACCATCTCTCCGGGGCGCAGATTTAATAGGGTGAGCCCGCGCCCTTCTGAAAGGGTGAAGCGGCCTTGGTGATCCAAAGCAAACAACATCAGCGGAGCATTGTTAACAACGGTGTGCAGCAATTGCTCGTTCTTGCGCAGCGAGTCTTCCATCTCTGACCGCTCATTCAATAATTGCCACTGTTGAATGGCTCGCTCGGCAATGTGCGGCATGTCTGCCAGAATATATTCCGATTTGACCACATAATCCAGAGCGCCAGCACGAATGGCTTCGACCGCCACGCGCTCATTCCCATGACTGGTCATCACGATCATCGGCAACCGCTGCTTGCAAGTCCGCACCAAATCCAGCGCATCACCATCGGGCAAGCGCCAATCGGCAATCACCAGGTCCAACGCTACCGGAGGGTTATCCATATACTCGCGAGCAGCCGCCAGCGTGGTGGCGACTAACAATTGCGCCCGAAACGCGGAATCCTCAAACGCCCGCCGGATGAGCTCGACGTGTGATTCTTCATCTTCGATGAGAAGAATGTCGGCAAAATTGTCACCCATAGAAGAGACTTATATTTACCTCACGCTGGATTGGTATTCCAGCCCAACCAGTAATAGCCCATATCGTTCATGAGCTTGGTAAACTCCTCGAATCCGACCGGTTTGACCAGGTAGCTGTTGACATGGTTATCGTAAGCGCGGGCAATATCTTTGTCCGCTTCGGATGTAGTTAATACCACTACCGGGATGATTTTGAGTTCATCATCCTTCTTGATCGCATCCAACACCTGCAACCCATCCACTCTGGGCAGGCGCAGGTCCAGCAAGATGATGTGTGGTCGAGGGTTGGACGCAGGGTCAGAAAAGATGCCCTGGTGAAACAGGTATTCCAGAGCCTGTTGACCATCACTCACATGCTTGATATGGTTGGTGATGCGGTGTTCGGACAGCGTCCGAATAATGAGCTCGGCATGGTCAGGATTATCCTCGATCAGCAATACCATCACAGGTTCACCGTTCATTGCGCATCTCCTGGTGGGGCAATATTGCTCGAAATGGGCAGCGTAAAACAGAAAGTGGATCCCATGCCTTCCCCTTCTGATTCTACCCATATTTTCCCATTATGGACATTAATGATTCGATGGACCAGGGCCAGTCCCACCCCGGTACCCTCGCTGCGTGCGTCCAGTTTATTGAACAAACCAAACACCGTTTCGTGGAATCGCGGCTCAATCCCCTGACCGTTGTCTTTTACGTAGAATATGCAGGTGTCGGGCTGACCGGAGGGGCGCGTGCCTACTTCGATGTGTGGGCGTAGCTGCGACCCCATGAACTTGACTGCGTTATCCAACAGATTTTGCATCACTTCTACCAACCGGGCGCGGTCGCCAGAGATGGCTGGCATGTCTGGCTGGACGGTGACTTGCACGCCCCGGGCGGCGATCTGACCCGCCACCAATTCCAGGGCGTCGCGTACGATAATGTTGAAAGACACCGTTTGGGGCGTGTTGATAATCCGCCCGATGCGGGAAAGCTCCAGCAGATCGTCCAACAACTGCTGCATTTTGGTAGTTGCTTCGCTCACCCGGTTGAGGTCGGCGTTCAAACGCTCGATATTGCCGCTCTGTGCATCTCGGGCGATGAAACCCAGAAAGCCGCGAATGGTGATAAGCGGGCTCTTCAGGTCGTGCGAAACGGTATAGGTGAAGCGCTCCAGTTCGGCGTTTTTGGCCTCCAATTCGCGGATCAAATTCTCACGCTCCTGCTCACTCTGTTTGAAGCGAGTGATATCGACATAGGCAATCGCCAGAGAGCGTGGCCCAGCAGAAAAAAGATGCGCTTCCACCGCCATTCCCACCTTTCCGCCTTCCATT
Source organism: uncultured Anaerolinea sp. (assembly GCA_964403875.1). Taxonomy (GTDB): domain Bacteria; phylum Chloroflexota; class Anaerolineae; order Anaerolineales; family Anaerolineaceae; genus Anaerolinea. The sequence continues at coordinate 7,084 of CAYOHX010000202.1, forward strand.
TGGAGCCACTCCGTCGTAACAGGCTCACTACCACCTGCAATTGCGTAAATTTGTTCGAGGCCTTTTGCGTCCACGATGTTGTTTAATAAGTGGTCGATGGATTCGCCGATTTGTGGCGCAGGATAATCGGGCAAGTCCAGAACAGCGGCAGGATTCGACATCCGCAAGACGAGCTTATCCTCATCGTTCAGAGCGAAAAGGGTGATGCCAACCGGTAAGGCTTCGATCACCCGGCGGAAGCGCTCTTCTGAGTTGCGCAGCGCCTCTTCCATCCGCCGGCGCTCCAGAAGTTCCTGCCGCCAGCGGCCCATCATGATGTCCAGAGCGCGTAGGCCGTAGTAGAGGAGTAATCCCTGGAAAACAAAAATTACCGAGTACACAATCAAGGAAGTCAACGCATCGATCTGAATAGAGGGCAGCAGTCCTGTCACCTCAGCCAGATAGAGTCCTATCCCGGTCAACAACGCAGCGGCCACAGAAGCGATAATGCCGCGATAGCCGAATAAGAACCCTCCGATCAGGCTGAGGACGCCAAAGCAGCCAAAGGTAGCGATTTGCACACCACCCGCCAGCGCCACGATGACCGTAAATAACCCCCACAGAACGATCAAGATGATCAGGCTGGACGCAAAAATTTGCCCACGGCGCAAGAGCCATAAGCAAAAGACAGCGACCACAGCGGTGACCCCCGTAAAAATGACCGTATCCAGGCCGCCTCGTCCAGAAAGAAGGATGGCGGCGGCGCCAAAACCACCCAACAGGATCACGCAATACAGAATGGCATTTAGGAACGCCGCTCGGTTGGTCCGTTCCTCTTCCCCAGGAAAAACTGGGGCTGCAAACCAGGCATTAAGACGTTTGAGTGCCACGATCCTCCTTTGATTGGGAAGGGGCGGCCCATGCCGAGCAACACAACGAGTGTTGGGATAGAGAAACGTCTGTTGGGGTCGCTTTGGAGGCCCACCATCCATTAAATCCACCCCGAACGGACGCTATTTAGATTATATACGATTTCGCAAGTACCCAAAGGGTAGAGAAAGGGGGCATTGGGGGGTGCCGTGGGACCTTCCGCATGTTGGGGTTATATCCCAACATGC
>CAYOHX010000203.1:0-8066 GCA_964403875.1 uncultured Anaerolinea sp.
TGTGAGTGGCGAAGCCACTCACACACCCCTAAATGCGGATTTCACCACGCCAATTCCTGGGTTCATGAAAAAACCGCATGAGCAGCCCCGGTTGGACCATCCGAGGATATTTGATTGCCCCTTTCAGGAAATACGGCGCTTCCCTTGCGGCCCGGTTCGCGTTAGAATACGGCGTTTGCTGGGCACATGTCAGGAGGTGTCACATGGATCTGCCGAAGATTACCCCGCGCACGTTGCGCGAAAAACTTATCCAGACCTTTCGCAGCGCCGATTTCACGCGCGCTTCCTTGGTCGATTATGCCTATGTTCTTTTGGGCGCGCTCCTTCAGGCCTTTGCCATGCGCCTGTTCCTCATCCCCGCCATGCTCGTCAGCGGCGGCATCAGCGGCGCGGCTCAACTCATCCATCACTACACGGCCTGGCCGATTGGCCTGATGGTCTTCATTGGGAACGTGCCCCTGTTCATCATCGGCTGGCAGTATCTGGGCGGGCCGCGTTTTGCCCTGCGCACCGCTTTGTCCATCACCGCTTTCTCTCTCTTCACCGATCTGCTGGCCTTCTTCATCCCCGCCGAAGGCGTGGTCCATGACCTGGTGCTCAACAGCCTGTATGGCGCGGTGCTGTTGGGGGTTGGGTTGGGTCTGGTTTACCGTGGACGCGGCACCAGCGGCGGCAGCGACATCCTTGGCCGAATCCTCAACGATCGCCTCGGCATCTCTATTTCGCAGGCTTACCTGGTCACCGATACCATTGTCATCCTCGCGGCGGGTTTCGTCTTCACCTGGGAAAATGCTCTTTACGCCCTGGTGGTCACCTACGTCAGCGGACTGGCTGCCGAGATGATTTTGGAAGGTTCCAGTGTCTTCCGCACCGCGCTCATCATTACCTGCTGTCCCGAAGAAGTTTCGCGGCGTGTCCTGTATGACATGGAACGCGGGGTAACCGTCCTCAATGCCACCGGCGCCTTCACCGGCACAGACCGTCCCGTCCTGTACTGTGTGGTCACCCGCGCGGAAATCAGCCGCATTAAGGCCATCGTCAGCGAGGTGGACCCCAAAGCCTTCATGGTCATCGGGCAAGCCCACGAAGCCCTCGGCGAAGGCTTCCGTCCTCTCCACCGATAGCTCCCTGCATCCGCGGAACGGCGGGTCTTGAACGCGGGCCGGTCGTGAATGTTGGAGAATAATATGGCGGGCATGAGTTGCGTGTCCACCCGCACGACCCGCCGAACCGATGGCCGGGCAGGTCTTGAGTCCAGGTTTTAAGACGCGGGTAGGGAAACCCGCGCTACGAAGACAAGCGTTAAGCCGCCTGCTTCATCAACACCGCGGTCAAAATCGCCACCTGCGCCAGGTGGTACAACACAATGATGATCAAATCGCCAAACCGAATGGCCCGCCGGAAGCGCCGAATCGCCAGCAGCGTATCCGAGGCCAGAAATGCTCCAGCGCCGATTGCGGCCAGCACCGCCGCCTGAAAAGGCCACTCGGGGCGCAGCAGGGTTAGCAGCGCCGACAGGAACATCAAGCTCAGTACCAGGGAGTACCCCAATGTCGGAACCAGCAGCTTGGCTCGCGACCGGCCCCGCCGCCCGGCGCTCACTGCCGGCTCGAACACCATCCAGAACAGCCGCGCCGTCACCGCCAGGAAAATCACCCCCACCCAGCCAAAGGGTGGTAAATCTGGGTTGAAACCAAGGATATAGAAGATGTGCGTCAGCAGGAAAGCCCCCAGGCCATACAAGAAAAATCGGCTGTTCAGCAGGAATACATCCCCCGCCAGGGCTGCCACCAACCCTGCCACGAACCACCCATTCCAGCCCTGCGCCCCGCCTTCCACTACAAACCACAATCCCAACAAGACGATCACGCCGGGTTTGGTCACCACGCGGAGGCTGTGTCGCCCGCGCCAAACCGCCCACCAATCTGCCAGAGCCATGCCCACTGCCAGGTAGAAAAACAGATTGAACATCAGCGCGATCCTTTCTCGGTGGCATAGCCCAGGTTTTTCAACAGGCTGGGGTTATCCCGCCAGTTGGCTAACACCTTGACGTGCAGGTCCAGGAACACCGTGCGCCCGCTCATCGCCTCGATTTCTTTTCGAGCCATACTGCCGATTTTTTTCAGCATCGAGCCCTTTTCGCCAATCAAAATGCCTTTGTGCGCTTCCCGCTCAGCTAGCAGCGTGGCGGCGATGTAGGCCACCGTTTCGCTGCGCTCTTTATACTCATCGATCCGCACCGCTACGGCGTGCGGCACCTCGTCTTTCAGGTTGCGCAGGCAGGCCTCGCGGATCAGGTCGGCGGCGATATCGCGTTCGTACAGGTCGGTGATTTGATCTTCATCGTAAAAGGCGGGGCCCTCGGGAAGATGACCGAAGATGGCCTTGAGCAGGTCATCGGTCCCGCGCCCTTCCGCCGCCGAAATGGGCCGCATCTCCGCCGTGGGGCACAACGCCTGATAAGCCTCCAGCCGCTGCATCAGCGCGCCTGGCTCGACCAGGTCGATTTTATTTACCGCCAGCAGCACCGGCAGCGGCCCGCGCGAAAGCACCCCGGCCAGCCGTTCGGCTACAATTTGATCCTCGGGCGTGGGACGGTTATTGGCTTCCACCAGCCACAACACCAGGTCGGCATCCTGCAGCACGTCGAAAGCCACCTCATTCATATACTCGCCCAGCTTGTGCACCGGGGTGTGGATGCCGGGCGTGTCTACGAAGATGATCTGGCCTTCGGGCAAGGTCAAAATGCCCAACTGGCGGCGGCGAGTGGTTTGGGGGCGGGGTGAAACCGCCGCCACCTTTTGATTTAACAAGGCGTTCATCAGCGTGGATTTGCCCACGTTTGGACGGCCTACCACGGCAACAAATCCGGATTTAAAGGGCGTTTCGCTCATGCCTTTATTAAACCACAGCTTGCCAAATCAGAGTGGGAGAAAGTCGCCGCCCGGTGAATTACCCCGTGTGGACGGTATACCCCTGCCCGCGCAGCGCATCGATCGCTGGCCCCAGGCTGTCTTCCTTCACCAGGATGTAATCCGTGTCAAACGTCGATAGCGCAAAGATACTCACCCCTGCCTCGGCCAACGTCCCAGCCAGCTCCGCCAGGATGCCCGTCAGGGCAAAATCCAACGGGCCAATTACCTTCAGCGCCCGCCAGCCGCCCTCCACGCGCACGCCTCCCGGAACATGGATCTGCTCGCACACCACCGAAAGCTCATCAACCGTGCGCATCACGCACCACAATGACCCCCGCAGGGCCCAACCCGGCAGAGCCTCCTCCGGGGCCAGGCGGCAAACCGCCAGCCGCTCCGGTAGAACGTGTAATTGCAGCGCCATCTCAAGCCACCAACCGGCTGCCTTCCAGCAGCAGCAGGCGCGCCTTGGTCTCGATTCCATCCGGCGCAGCGAACCCGCGCAGGCTGCCATCCGCCCCCACCACGCGGTGGCACGGGATCAGAATGGGCAGCGGATTGCGCGCCATCGCCTGCCCCACCGCCCGCGCGCCGTGCGGCTTGTTCAACTGCTGGGCCAACTCGTGATATGTCCGTGTTTGCCCGTAAGGAATGGCCTGCGCCGCCCGGCGTGCCGACCGCGAAAAAGGCCGCATTCCCCGCCAATCGATGGGCACATCGAAAACCGTCCGCCGGTGATCGAAGTACTCAATCAACTGTTCCAGCACATCTTGCAGGCTTGGCGGAGCCGCTCCCGGCGCGGAAGGCGCCTCCAACGGTCGCCCCACCGTGATGACAGCCACCCCTTCCGTGGATACGCCTACCCCCACCGGCCCAACCGGTGTTTCTGGCAGCAGGCCAACCCACAACGCGCAAACAAGCATTGCTTTGTTCATGTTACACCGTCCAGATGCGTCGCCCGCCGGTATAAGGCCCGGCTGCCGGCACCCGCTGGGTGGTGGTGATGGGATGGGCCAAAGGTTGGTTGCTCTCCACCGCGAAAAGATTGCCCTCCGGGTCCGTTCCTTCCGACACCCACACGTCCGGTTCCCGCGAGCGCAGTTCCCCCATCACCACGCCCTTCCCGCGCAGTTCCGCCACTGCCGCGCGAATATCCCCCACGCGAAATACCAGCACCACCGGGCTGCTCGTTGGGCGGGGCTGGCCCCCGCTGCGCAGAGTCAGCGTACAGGCTCCGGTCTCCAGTTCCACCCAGTTTGCCCTGCCATAGCCGCCTTCCGGCGGTGGCGTGCGCGCGCTCAGACCCAGCGTACCGTGATAGAACGCAACCTGGGTAGCCATATCCTGAACATAAAGGATCACTTCCATCAAACCGTGCAGCGCTGGCGCCATTTTTTAATCATCTCGCGCAAGATTGGGTACCGATCTTCTCTATTATTCTACCCGAAACCCGCCAAAACGCCGCGATCTTTTGCCACCTCTGTCCCTCTCTCTGGAAGGGAGAGGTTAGGTGAGGCCCGCATTTTGAGATGAATTCCACAATGTGGAGCTACTGCAACTCTCAGAGCCTCCATTGCTCACAATAAACTTGGTGTAAAATGTAAACATTTATGAGAAGATTGTCAGCTAAGGGGGAAATGTCGCTCCTCTCCCTCTAGAATTATTCCGTTAGTGCATCTGCGATTTCTCTTCTACATCCTCGTTAACGAGCCTAACTATTCCATCCTTGCATGATATCTGAACACAGGTGACAAACATGCCCACAGTAAATTATAAATTCGACGAATTGATGAATCCACTCATCCAGGCGCTGAAGCAGCTCGGTGGTTCTGGTACAAACCAAGAGATCGACGATAAGGTGGCGGAAATTGTCCAAATACCACCGGATCAGCTCGATATTTTGCATAACCCGTCCAAAGGGGGGATGACTGAAATAGAATACCGTCTACATTGGACACGAAGTTACCTAAAGAATTATGGCTTGCTTGAAAATTCGGCCCGGGGCGTGTGGGCTCTCACCCCAAAAGGTTCGGAGACTGATAAGGTAAATGAAAGCGAGGTGGTTCGATTTGTCCGGGCACAAACAAGAAAAGAAAACCACCAAACAGATTCTGATGAACCTGATCGAGAAGTAAAGTGGCAAGAAGAATTGCTTGATGTGATTTTGAGAATGTCCCCGGCCGCCTTTGAACGCTTGATTCAAAGATTACTCAGGGAATCGGGGTTCATTCAAGTTGAAGTTACCGGACGATCAGGAGATGAAGGCATTGATGGTCATGGTATTATGCGTCTGGGGGGCTTGTTGAGTTTTCATGTGATTTTCCAGGGCAAACGGTGGAAAGGTTCGGTTGGCGCTGGGCAGGTGAGAGATTTCCGCGGCGCAATGGTCGGTAGGGCAGATAAAGGGCTTCTCATCACAACAGGTACTTTCACTAAAGATGCCATTCGCGAGGCTACCCGTGACGGCGCCCCCGCAATTGATTTGATTGATGGTGACCAATTGGTTGAGAAATTAAAACAGCTCTCATTAGGTGTGGGTACCGAAATAATTCAATCAGAGCGAGTTAAGGTAGATAAAGAATGGTTTGCTCGCTTGTAGCGAAAGCGCTTCATCGGCTATTGTGAAAGATTAGAATGGAAGGCAATGAAGAATCAAGTAAAGGCGGGGCTGGGTACGTTGGTTGGAAATGCAGGTGAATATTATGTAATGGCTGAATTACTCAAACGCGGGGTCATTGCTGCCCTTGCTCCTCGAAACTCTCCTGCCTTTGACATCCTGGCCACTAAAGGCGACAAAACTGTGCGTATCCGTGTAAAAACAAAATCGGAGGAATACAACGGTTGGCACTGGATGGCAAAAAATGATGGATCACATTTTCGTGATCTATACAATAAAGATGATTTCATTGTTTTGGTCAATTTAACTGAAGAAACAAGTCGTCTTGAATTTTTTATTCTGCCCACAATAATTGTGGACAAATGGCTAAAGGATGACTTTGAAAAGTGGGTGAACACACCTGGGGCTAAAGGTCAACCTCACAACCCGAACAATAGGTTTCGACACCTAAAATTCCAGGATTACTCCGATCATCTATCCTTTTATAAGAATAATTGGAATATCCTTTGGGCAGATATAATTTAGGTTTCGTCTCCCCCACGCCCTTTTTCCCCCAAACGGGTGCTTTTTCTGCTGTATCAGAAATTCTTAATTGACAAATCAGTCACATCTATTATAATAAATTCTTCCAGGGGGCGCTTTCAGCCGAATATTCATCAAGAATTCACAGAGGAGGTGGTTCGTAGCGCTTTCGCCAAGCGTTGTTGCCCGCAACCCGTTATCGGGTTCGTTCCGTAAGTTCTATGTTTTGCCAAAGGAGAAGACTGTGAAGAAAAATTCGTTCTTTTCTGTGCTTGCCCTGGTAATGGTCGCCAGCCTCTTGCTGGCCGCCTGCCAGCCGGCCCCGGCAGCCCCGGAAGCCACCGTGGCGCCCACCGATGCCCCCTTCGTCCCCATGAAGGTCGAAGCTCCCAACTGTGACTATGGCGGTGAGTTCAAGTCCATGGAAGCGGTTGACGAGCACACCGTCAAATTCACCCTGTGCTATTCCGACCCCGCCTTCGCCTCCAAGGTGGCTTTCTCGGTGTTCTCCATTGCCGACAAAGATTACCTCGACGAGATGGGCGGCGATTCGGTCAAGATGAGCGACAACGCCAACGGCACCGGCCCCTACAAGCTCAAGACCTGGACGCGCGGTGACAGCGTGGTCTTCGAAGCCAATGAAAGCTACTGGGGCACGGCTGCTTCGGCTAAGACCCTCATTTTCCGCTGGTCCGAGCAATCCGCTCAGCGCCTGCTCGAACTCCAGTCCGGCCAGGTGGATGGCATCGATAACCCCGCCCCCGAAGATTTCGAAGCCATTTCCAGCGATTCCAGCCTCGCGCTCTATGACCGCCCTCCGTTGAACATCTTCTATATCGGCTTCAATGTCGATATGGAGCCTTTCAACGACGAGAAAGTCCGCCAGGCCTTCGCCTATGCGATCGATCGCCAGCGCATCGTCGACCAATACTACCCCGGCGGCTCGTTGGTCGCGGATGTGTTCGCTCCTCCGGCCCTCAAACCCGGCTACTCTGACAAGGATCCCTGGTACGAGTACAGCCAGGAACAGGCCAAGGCGCTGCTGGCTGACGCCGGCTATGCTGATGGTTTGGAAGTCAAGCTCTCCTACCGCAATGTGGTCCGCGGTTATCTGCCCTCCCCCGACAAAGTGGCCCAGGAACTCCAGGCCCAACTCGCCGAGATCGGTGTGACCGTCAAGTTGAACGAGATGGAATCCGCCACCTTCATCGATGCCACCTCCGCCGGCCAGGAAGCATTCTATCTCCTGGGTTGGGGCGCTGACTATCCGGATGCGACCAACTTCTATGATTATCACTTCGCCAACGACAACAACAAGCAGTTCGGCACACTCTTCCCCGACATCGTCGATCCCATCCGTGCCGCTGGCAAGCTGGCCGATCCCGCCGCGCGCCAGGAGCTATATGACGAGGCCAATGCCATGCTCAAGCAGCATGTGCCCATGATCCCCGTGGCCCACGGCGCTTCCGCCACGGCCTTCAAGGCCGAGGTGCAGGGCGCACACGCCAGCCCTCTGGGCAACGAGCAGTTCTCAGTCATGAGCAACGGCACCGACCAGATGGTCTGGATGCAGAACGGCGAGCCCGCCGCGCTGTGGTGCTCCGATGAGACCGACGGCGAAACCCTGCGCGCTTGCGAGCAGGTATACGAAGCCCTCCTGTTCTACAAGGTTGGCGGCGTGGAAGTTGAGCCCGGTCTGGCCGAGAGCTGGTCCGCCAACGATGACGCGACGGAATGGACCTTCAACCTGCGCCAGGGCGTGACCTTCCACGATGGCGCGAAGTTGGATGCCAACGATGTCGTCGCCAGCTTCAAGTCGCAGTGGGACGCTACCGACCCCAATCACAAGGGGCGCACGACCACCTTTGAGTACTTCGGCGCCTTCTTTGGGGCCTTCCTCAACGCTCAGTAAACCCTGACGTCCGATAACGATGTTGTGGGCGGGTCTTCCTGCCCACAACATCATGTTAGTATGTTAAAGAGCTACTGCCGGGGTCGCTCCCTGGCAGGGGTTG
>CAYOHX010000204.1:0-8061 GCA_964403875.1 uncultured Anaerolinea sp.
GCTCCGCCGCACGCAATCCCCAAATGCAGTTTCTCTACGTCACTTTCCAAAGAACCTGCGAACAGAGCCGCTTCCCGGTTACGATCCGGGATACATCCCTTACGGGGGGAAGGTTTTGCCAGTTAAACCAAAGCGGCGCAGTGGACTCGACAGGCATCGAACCTGCAATCTCCCGGGTGCAGACCGGGTGCTTTCCCAGTTAAGCGACAAGCCCATCCAAGATAGGGGCGGAATGAGTCGAACATTCGTAGCTCCCTCATCAGAGGAGAACTCTACCGTTGAGCTACACCCCTAAATTTGGGAGGAGCGGAACAACCTCCGCTCCATCCCATGCGAATTAGCATAAATCGGCTCGAAGGCGCACCTTCGGCGTGAACGGCTTGAACTGCAGCGGCATCCCGGCTTGTTCCGGCGTGCGGTTGGCCTTCTTTTCGTTGCAGCGGCGGCAAGCATTGACCAGGTTATCCCAGGTCGTCGGCCCCCCTCGAGATTGCGGCAGGATATGGTCCATGCTGGCGTCATCGAAGGCGATTGCCCGCCCGCAGTAGGCGCATACCCCGCGGTCGCGGCGGTACACACCCGCCTTACTGGGCGTCGGCACGTGCGGGACGAAGGCCTTGTCGATGCTGAAAATGATGTGTGCCGGAACCAGCACCACCTTGCTCGGGCTGTGAATTTCAAACAGATCCACATCCGGCGGGATGATAGCGTTGGCATGGCTCATGAGGGTGACCGCTCGCGCCACCGGCACCTGGCGATGGATCACAATGTTATTGGTGAAGTAAGTCGTGGCCGTGATGGTTGCGATCACCTTCAATCATCTCCTTTCTCAAAAATTTTTATCGATGCTCACCCTGTTTCAGGGAAGAGCTCAAATATCATAACGAAATGTTGTGGGCCGGGCTGGACTCGAACCAGCGCAGGGCATTCGCCCTTCCAGGTTACGCCCGGCAACCTTTGCCGCTTGGACACCGCCCCTACAGAGCGAGCGAAGGGTCTCGAACCCTTCCTCCTGACCTGCCAGGATGCGCTCACAAAAACGGCAAAAATTTTAGAAGATCCGCATTTGAACTGTGTTACAAAATGGCGGCTCCGACCAGATTCGAACTGGCGACCGTGACCTCGACAGGGTCCTATGCAAACCGGGCTACACCACGGAGTCGTGATCTGGAGGCGCGCCTCATGCGCGCCTCCAGGTTGTTTGTTGTATTACCGCTACTCATTCGGGGGTTGAAGGACCCACATTGGGGAACATCCCCTACCGTTTGAGTAGTTTTCCATAACTATATTCCTCGATGCACCGTCCGCACAGTGCGAGTCACAGACCCGTCTCACCAGTATTCTGGCTACCATCCTGAGGTTATTAAAGTTCCAACGAAAAGGGCGCTTTGGTTTCCCATTGCGCCCTGGAGAATGAAAAACGCGAAGGAGATTCCTTCGCGCCTTTCAGAGAGATTGAATGATCGACTCGATCATCCACTCCCTCCAGGCGCAGACGCATTGACTTTGGGCAGGTTCGCAATTCCCTGCTGCTCGGTATAGAGCAGACGCGCTTGATGGCCCCATCCAGACCGCGGCGCTATTTGCGAAAAAGCTTGTGTCAAGTGTTTGTTCCTCATGTTTTCAATTTTATAAAATTATAAAGTTTTTGTCAAGACCCAATTTTATAAAATTATGAAATTCCTTGCCTTTTCACCTGATTCCAGGTAAAATAAAGGCGTCGGGGCTCATATACCTGTTTTGCCCCGCTAAAAAGAGGTGTACCGATGGCACGCATCAGCACAAGCGCAGAAATGGAAATCAAGGCTCTCCTGGTCAACTGGTGGGCGGCTGTCAACACGCAGCTTGCCGCCGTCACCGGCGCCACCATCCAGATCGGCAACGCGCCCGTGGACGTGCTCTTCACCTCCGAGATCGGCCAGCGCCTGGTTCGCATCGCCGAACTGGCCGAGGCCATCACCGTCGCCGAGAACCGGCACGAGACCCTCCCCTGGCAATCCGAACGGGCCGCCCAAATTCTGGAAGACTGTGAAACCGTTGAAACATGGTTGGGCAATCACAAGAATCAAGATACCTTTTGGACCAGCCCGGTGGGCTTTATGATTCTGCGGGCCAAAGTCTGGGCCCATCAAGATCAACTCATCACGCTGAGCGCCGCCGCCGAAATAAGCGGAATGTCGCTCAGCGTTTTGTCCCAGCGTATGACGCGCGGACAGTTGCCCGGTTACCGGGATCCAAAGATTAAAAACCCAAAGCACGGCCGCCGTGTGCGGCTATCTGATCTGCAAACTTTGATGGGCGAAACCGCCAACCGCATCCCCTTCCCTTCCCCCGCTTTCATGATGATCCAGCCTGCCCGAGTGCCCGCCCCCAGCTCGCCCCGCTCTTCCTAGGCAAACTCCCCCTTTTCAAAATCAAATCCGTGGATTCCAAATCCCCCTTGATCGAAACACCGGCAATATTACGTTGTTGTTGTAGTTTTACATATTCTGTTGTATAAGAAAACCCAATGGACCGAAAGTTCGCGAACCTCCCCGGCTGGAAACGGATTCTCAAGCACCGCTTCAGTTCAAAGTGTTTAGATACACCAGAGTTCAAGGGGTATATCACCCTTTACCGAATGGACGCTGTGGCTTCGCCCCTGGTGGTAGATTTCTTCGGAAAAAAGCTATGCATCGCTGATTCAGGTTACACCTGGCTGAAGCTGTTCCCAGCAAACCACAACTTTACGATAACAGCCCAGTACAATGACCAAGGTCAACTGGTAATGTGGTATATCGATATCTGTCTCCGGATGGGTATCGACTCGGAAGGAATTCCCTGGATGGATGACCTTTACCTGGATATAGGTGTCTCGCCCAACATGGAAATTGAAGTGAAGGATGCAGATGAACTCCAGGTCGCCTTGAACCGCAGCGAGGTAACTCTCGCTACCTATGAGATGGCCTGGCGTGAGGTGAAGCGAATCATAAACGAAATATCTCAGCGAGAATTCTATTACCTCGAATTGTGCAACGCTTATAGGAATACTTGCTGAGTTCGGATCATCAACTGTAGAATACCTGGAATTTCCATCACCGATAAATCATAAAGTTGTCATTTATCTCAACGAAACACCATGAACATCCTCCAAACTCTCAGCGCCACCCTGCCCGTCATCCTCCTGGTCCTCCTCGGCATCCTCATCCGTCGTGTGCGCCTCATCCAGAAAGGCACGGTCGCCGATTTTAAGAAGCTGGTAGTCAACCTCACCCTGCCGCTGCTCTTGTTTAAAGCCTTTGCCACCATGCAGTTCGAGGCCCGTTACCTGGTCATCGTTGCCATCATCTTCGCCGCTTGCACGCTGGTCATGTTCCTCTCCACCCGGCTAAAGTTCATCCCCGGTCTCTCCTCAGACTACTCCTCCTTCCTCATGGCCGGGTTTGAAGCCGGAATGCTTGGCTATGCGATCTTTGGCTCCATCTACGGTGAAGGCAACATCCCCTACTTCGCCGTTGTAGATCTCGGCCAGGTCTTATTCGTCTTCTTCATCCTCATCACCCGCCTCGAAACCCACCAGGGCCGCCAGATCAATCTGGCGCAAACCTTTACAACTTTCCTCAAATCCCCGGTCATCATCGGCATCCTGGCAGGCGTAATCGCCAACTTCAGCGGCGTCTATACTGCCCTGGCAGGTTGGGAACTGACCAACAGTGTGCTGAAGACCGCTGAAATTCTGGCCGGTCTGACCACACCCCTGGTGGCTTTGACCATCGGCTATGAGCTGCGCTTCCAGAAAGGCCGCCTGGCCTTGCCCCTCCAAACGGTGGTCCTGCGCCTGGTGTTGTGGGTGGGGCTGGCCCTGCTGTTCAACTTCCTGGTCATCCGCCAGAGTCTGGGCCTGGATCGCACCTTCGAAGCCGCCGTCCTGCTCATGGCCATCCTCCCCGCCCCCTTCGTCGTGCCCTTCTACTTGAAGGCAGGCGAAAGCGAGGAGCGCGATTACATCCTTAACACCCTCTCGCTCGGCACCATCGTCACCCTCATCGGCAGTGTGATCATCCGCCTGATGTATTAACGCGACAGGGGAGCGAAGTTTCCCTCGCTCCCCTGCGCCTGGACATTCCCCCAGGTTATCTCATCAATAGCGGCAGGAACACATCAAATATTTCTTGTACAAGGATGGTTCCTGTATGACCGCGGCCATCGCTATAGGTATAGGTACCCAGTTCGTTGAACTGCCTGCGATAGGTTTGATCCGGGATCAACATGCCGCTGTCAAAACCCAGCACATCGGCCAGCGGATCCAGGCTGCTCATCAAACGGCTCATCGGATTTTCCATCTCCATCATGAACTGGTCCGCTCCAGAAGACTCATCCACAAGGTACCGCCATTCCACGGCCTGACCAGGCTTGATCCTCACCACGGGTTGAACCGGTCCATAGGCAGTCAACAAAATCTGCTGGTCCATCACTTTGTCGGGTGAAAGGGGCACATTCACATGCACCAATTGATTCGTCACCTCAATCACCCCGCTGCGCCAGGATTGATAGCCATCTATTCCATTCACTTGCAAGTAGTACTTTCCAGGCGGTGTGTAGAAGGCGAAATAACCATCCTCGCCGGTTACCTGCGGGTTCACCTGGTTGTCGTATAGCTGCGCAGGCCAAATGGTCCACCCGCCCCATTCGGGCATCCACACATACGCCGTGACGGTTACACCTTGCAAAGAATGCGCGGTCGGCTGGTCGGAGTCAAAACCCAGCGTGCTGTCAAAAACGTATCCATCCGGATCGATCAAAATGGAGCCGGTAGACGAAACCCGATTCTCTCCGCATTGCGCCCAGAATTCCACATTGTGCGCGCCGCCGGTGATATCAAAGGTATAGTCTGGATGTGAACCGGTAGAACCATAAGTAATCCCATCTGCCACCACCCAGATGTTCGTTGGGGACAACGTAGTCCCTGATCCAACCGGGCAATTGCATGCGTGGATCTTTAACTGAGTATCCCAAAAGCCGTAGTATCCATTGATCAACCAGCTTTGGGTGGAAAATGCGCCGGATGCATCTCGGAACCGGTAGGTCGCCGGGGACTTCGACCAACTGGAGCGCTGCGGGCACCAGAAGCTCTCCGAAGGCGTGATCATCACGGGGGCGCTGTTCTCGCTGCACTGTGTATAGCTGCTGTCTTTGCACACTTGGGCCGTCAGGGTCAAAGCCTGGGTAGGCGTGCCAGTGGTGTAGTCAATGGCAAACTTTCCATTCGCATCAGACGTAGCCGCGGCTTTTTCCTGCCCGTTTTCAAACAAACGCACCGCCGAATTCGCCCAGGCATACCCTTCCACATGGACCGCGCCATCCGAGTAACAGTACTCACCGTTCCCCGGCGAAGAAATCAACGGCGGATATTGCGGAACAATAGTCTGCACCTCAAGATCAAATTGAGCGCTTCCCGCTTGGACGGTAGCCTGATTGACCAAAGTCGTTCCAGGCTGGGGGTAGCCGCAAGTATGCAGCACGACCTCGGCGGATTGATCCACCGCAATCGGCCCCAGGCTCTGCCAGGTCAGGGTCTGTCCGGCTTGCGTAAACGACATTTCTGGAGAATTCGTTTGCGATTCAAGCGTTAATTCTGTCGCCAGGGTATCGGTAATGGTCAGGTCCAAGGGCTCAGGCGCCTCGCTGCCGTGGAAGAAACGAATCCAGTAATCAAGCATCACCTTGAATGATAAATCGCCGGAGAAAGGATCGATCGTCAAAACCCCTTTGGGGATGCCGGCGAATTTCTCGGCTTCCAGCCGCGATACTGCCAGGCTGCTGTACTCATCGGCGCCCAGGTCGGGCAGCGTGCCCGCCGGAGCAGGGCGTTCTTCGCCATCAATGTCATAGCCCAATCCAGTTTGCCCGCCTTTTTGCAAAGCAGATGAATAATGGGTCAGGTGATAACCATCCGCTCCAAAGCCTGCCGCACCTGTGAAAGAGGCGGTCTCCACCAGGGACCCCGAACCCGATTTGTTGGTTGCGTTCCGGTCCCACAGTGTATAGCTCATCGTAGCCGAACCGGAAGAAACGATATTAATACCGATCGGGTTCTCGGCCAGAATAGAATTCGCGAGCGATAGATTTGCGCCGGAGTTCACGGTGATCGCCGTGCCGCCATTGCGAGCAAAGGTGAGGTGTTGGGCATCCACCGTCACATTGTTGCCCAACAACAAGGCCTGTTTGTCTAAATCGGTAAAGACCGTATTGGAAATCGCCGCTCCCACATTCGGGTTAAACTTCACACCGGAGGGTTGGTTGCGAAACACATTTCCATCCAGCGTAAACTGCCCTTGCCCCAGCATATTCCAGCCCCGGTTATTTTCAAACGTGTTGCCAGTCATGGTCAAAACCGTATCCGGGCCGTAGGCGAAGATCCCGAAATTATTTTCGGGAATGTAATATTCATTCCGTTGGACTGGCGCGCCGTTGTCGGTAAAGTAGTTATTGTTGAGCACGACATGGCTGTTATAGATGGTCATAATCCCGTCAGCCCGCCATACGTAGTAATTCCCGTTGTTCCGGAAAGTGGAATTCTCAATCCGTACTTCTCCGTTCAAAACATTGTGAATAACCACCGGGGGAAAAGCGCAGGTCTGGTAATCATAGTAATAGCCTGTGTATTCGGGGTTGCCAATTCCGGTATCCCCTCCACCATTTTGCAACACGATATAGCTGAGGTTGCCCGTGCCACCCACAAACGTCAGCCCCGTCCACTGATCTTTATCGGTACCTGTTACCGAGCGGAAGATGATCGGCTCTTCGGGTGTACCTACAGCTTCCAGGTGGCCCTGCGTTTGAATTTCGGTATTTGTGCCTCCCATAAGAACCGCGCCTTGCTCGAAAATTAACGTAGCGCCCGGCGCAACGGTCAGATCACTTTCCAGCGCCCAGGGCTGGCCTTTTGCCAGAGTCGTTGCCCCGGTAATCACTGGAGCCGGTTGAGCATACCGGTTGCTGAAAACGATATGGTCGCGGTTGTTGTTGGTAAATGTGTTTCCAGAGATATCAAGGTTCAGGATATTCCCCTCAATAAGAACCGGCGCATCCAGGTATGTGCCTGCATTATTTCCTAGGTTGCTGAACTGGTTATTTTTGATGATGACATTACTGTTAGCGATAAACAAACCCGTGAACAGGCTGTTAATTCCCGCCGGCTCATAGCCATCCGTAATCGCACTGTCCTCAAGGCGCAAACTGTGATTCGTTAGCCCACTTACATAGATCATATAACCTTGCGCATTCCCCCCTGTATATCCTGCGTAACGCACAATCACATGCCGTAGATCGCCAGAAGCGTCAGCCCCCTCAAATCTCAATCCGCGCCACTGCATGGGAGCGCTATCTAGCGTGGAAGTAAAAACGATGGGCTGCGCCGCTGTACCCACTGCCACCAGGCTGCCTGACACATGAATATTTTGAGCGCTCTTCACGACAACGCCTGCCTCCACGGTCACCGTGACCCCCGCGTTGATGGTCAGGTAGTCGGTGACCATGTGCGGGCTATCCGCCAGGCACCAGGTTTCATCCGCTGCAATCGTGCCGCTGTGCGGCCCGGGTGTGCATCCCGGCGCCTGGGCGTTTCCAGTCTGGACGGGCGTCAGCAATATCACCACCATCAGACCGGTTGCCAGCAGCAGCCCGCGCAACCAAAAACGATTGAATGACAACACAATTTTCATAGCTCCCTTCCCTTAGAAAACACACAAGAAATTACTTGAACATCCGTCCTTCTGCCAGTTGCTGCTTTTCCCGATACGCCTTCATCTCTTCTTCCAGCAATGATCGCAGCTCCTGCCAATTGGCAAACGAATACCGGAGACCCTTATCCACAACCTGCATCGAGCCGCAAACTTCTTGCTCGGCGTTTTCCGAATCCGGGTCAACCATCACACGCAAAACAAGCAACTGGTATGTACGCATAACCCACTATAGCAAGCGGGTTTGCCAATTCTCTGCCAAAAACGGGGATTTTCGATAAGATGGGGGTACTGCTCAGCTCTTTGGTGAAAGAAGCCGAATTTGTGGTGTTTGGCGGGG
>CAYOHX010000205.1:0-8021 GCA_964403875.1 uncultured Anaerolinea sp.
GATCTGAGTCGCTGCTTGAATAACCTCAGCCGTCTTAACGGCCGCGGGGGTTTTACCAAATTGACCAAAAATTTGGCTCAGGTCTGTTTGAGTAGATCCGCTCATTTGAAGAACGGTAAGTAGATCGGATTTTGCCAGGTCAAGCGTACCGCAGGGAAAACCTGGAGACGAAGCCGAGTGGCTTTCAGTGGGTTTTGTCTGCGGCGGATTTTGCCGGGACAATTCAGGACTGCCGGTTGACATAACCGCGATCGTCGTTTTTTGCTTTGGGCGAATGAGCAGTCCGGCAATGCCTCCTGCCCCCAGGCAGCCGGAACCTGCCAACATCGCCAAGATCATCAACACAGATCCAATTCGAGCCGGTGGTGTGAGACGGGACCCGCAGTACATGCAAAATGGGTCAGACCCCGGGTTGGATCGCTTACAGGAAGGGCAGCGCCGTATGTAGCGTAGATAGGCGAAAACGCCTGCCGCGACCAGCCCCAACAGGCTGATTTGCAGGAGCGCAACTGCCCAAATTGGACGGGCAGGTGTATCAGCCAGTTCCCCATCCAGCGGTGAACGCTCCTGCACAGTTTCGGTCAAAGATGAGGCCGTTGCACTGGCTTTTTGTGGGGTTTCGTAGATTGGCGGGACGTAGTTTGCCACGGCCGTGGCAGTGGATTGTGCCGGCTGGATGGATTCGACAGGGAACATTCCCGGCGCTGGCTGCCAAATGGGGACGGAACCTTCAGCAATTTGAAGCTCGGTCTCATCAAATAGGCTGCGGATGATCAGTCGACCCTGATCACTGAATACGAAATGGAGGCTGTCTGGCGCAAAGGAACCAAAACCGATCAGGGGCAGTGTGATCACCTTCTGTGTTTCAAGGTCTGCGAGATAAACCGCGTACTGACCGTTGCCGGCATTTTCCGTTCCGATATGGATGAACTGTCTATTTGGGGACCAGGCGTAATTGCGGTAGTTTGTAATACGTTTGACTAAATCGGCAGGTAACTCTGTGAAAATTAGGCTTTGGGGATCGAACAGCCCACCGGCTGTTGATAGTAAGATGTCACCATCCGGCGACCACCGAGATACCTCTGAGCCGGGTAGAAAATGAGCCTCGCGGGATGCCAGGTTGAATAGGATGGCGCGTTTAACGTTCTCACCAGCCGCGTCTGCATACACCGCGACGGCAATGCTCTCTGCGGTAGGCGAGCAGTCAAGCGTGATGACTGAGCGAATATCAATGGATTGCTCATCGATGCGTGCGGGAATTGGAAACGTCGCGATAACCTGGCCGGTCTGGATATTGATCTTCTCGAATATCAGACTAGGAGCATGATCATCTCGCAGAACAATGATGTGCTGACTATCCGGCATCCAATCGATTATGGGTGCACGCGGAAAGCTAATCTCTGCGCCGATGAATTGGAGCGTTTCTGTGGAATAGAAGCTCAGCAGTGATTTATCAACGTCTTCTCGATCGATCAGCAGTGTCTTCCCGTCAGGCGAGAAAAGTGCCTGTGGTGGGAGATTATCCGAAAGAGGGCTGGCAAGCACCTTCATTCCGCTCCCGTCGGGGTGGATCAAAGCCAGTTCGTATTGGCTGTTCATGTAAGCGATCCAGGTCTGAGCGAGATCCGCAGGGAAACCGGGCAGCGGTTGTCCGGTCACGGAGAGATCATCCTGCACCAGTTGGATATCGTCCAGATAGACCCCATTCGATCCTGTAATCCCCACCCCATGAAAACGGTCTGTCTCTCGATCGATGACAGTCTTGCCGTTGATCACCAGCCACTGCCGCTTGGCCTGCATGCCAAATTCCATCTGCACCCATTGGCCAGAGCCGATTTGCAGAGGAGCCTTTGCCAGGACCTTGTCTTTTACTGTGCTCGATGCGTTGCCGAAACGGATGTAATTGACCAGACTGGCCTCAATCGGCGTGATGGTAAATTCATAAAGATCATTCATGCTGGTGCCATAGGAAAATACCAGGCTTGCTTTGGCATCCATCGAGACTTTAAAACGCACAATAAAGTCATTCAGGGGGTTTTTCGGTCCCAGGCCGCCATTTTGGAGAGCGCATACGCCATTTTGTACCTGAATATTTCGACTGTCAGGCCAGTCACGCAGGGGGAGCTGGTCACAGGGATCTGTGTATGGCTCTGCTGTTTGAGCTGATACTGGCAGAGGAATTGCGAGCAGGAAAATAAGCGTAATAACAACTAGATATTTTCTCATGTTCACCTTTGAATATTTTTCTTTCTTCTTAGTAATACAATTCCAGTAACCACAACAAATCCACCGAGTAGCATGATCAATCCGCCAACGATCAATTCCAATCGCTCGCCCCCCGGACTTACCGCCGGATTTTCCTCAACCATCAGAACCTTGCGCGTTATCGTTTGGTCACCCGTTGTATACGTGATCTCAATCTGGCCGGGCAGTTCAATAATAGACTTCACCTGTAAAGTAAGAACTTGCTCCTGTCCTGCATCTAGTGATGAAACAGGCATAGCATTTCCGGGTTCGCTGCCTGTTGGGTAGGCCATCACTTCCCCGGGAGATAGCGGGGCGCTGCCGATGTTTCTAACCCGTACCTGAATTTCCAACACCTCTCCATGGTTGGCGTGGATGGGGTCGTTCTCAGTTTCAACCAGTGGCATACCCATGGGCGGACCGGTGAAAGTCACCGTCTCGAGATCGGCCTGGCTTTGCGCGATATCACTTTGTAACGTAGTAAAGGTTTGAGAAACTGCCTCTTTCACCTGCACGTCTTTGAGCGAGTCTTTGGGAATATCAAGAACATATAGCAACATGGCTGTTTGGGCCTTGATCTTCATCATTCCCTGGAAGGCCGAGAGGGTTGTCTCATCCCACACCTGCCCATCAGTCGGTGTTAATAGAGCCGATCCCTGGGCCATTAAACTTTTCAAACGCGACAAAGTTTCTTGTAGGTCTTTTCGGTCTTGTTTGGAAATTGGTTTGCCATCATCCAGTTGATCTTGGATCGACTGAGCCTGATCCGCATACTCATCAAGCGCGGCCGAGTATGCTGTTCGAAAAGCCGCCCAGGCCTCTTTATCGATTTCATAGGTGGAGGAGAGCAAGACCTTGTTGAGTTTGGATGATGATGTGACTGTGAGTCTGCAGTCGGGGAGTCGTTGTATGTTCGGTTGAAAACTCTGGCTCCCAACTGCCTCAGCCATGGTGAGACTGCAATTGAGCGGCGGTAGAATGTTAAACGCGATCGACCACACATCTACCAGCATAACTGAGGCTTTAGTGAGGGATTCGATTACTTTGGAAACAGGGATATTCGGGGAACCGAATATCTCCGCAATGTCATCCATGGCTTTTAAGATGTCACGTGCATAAATCGACTGATCATAATTCTCGTGGTAGGTTTCTGCAAAATCTTTCGCTGTCTTTGCCAGATACCCGGTGGTACCCTCAGCATCCTGCCGGCTTCCTGTTACCTCCCAGAATGGAGTCGATTGGTAGTAGCTGTTCAGCCCCTGGTCAATTACCGGCTGCGCCACATCGGTAAACCTCTGCTGCTTATCACGAGCAACCTGGTATCTTAGAAAAATGTCCGGCAGCATATCTTTTTGTACATACTCGGCATAATCGCCCTGGTTGAACCCGATCACCAACGCTGCATCGTAGAAGGTACGCATACTCTGCCGGTCTTGCGGGTCTTCGATGGAGTGGATCACCACATGCCCTGCATCTTCCGCGAGAGATCGTGTCCAGGTAAGTGCCAAATCGTTGTTTTGTAAAATCTGATTGGAAAATGTAAAAAACTTTACCAGATTCGACATCCACTCTCCGAGATCGTTTGAACTGATCTCATAACTGTCCTGGATCCTTGCCAATGTCTCTTCTTCCAAAAGCATTCGGTAAAACGCTTCAACTTGTTGGGGAGACAAATCCGCAGGCTCGTTTGGCAGTTGGGACAGCAGAGTAATTACCTCGGCCTCGTTGGGGGTGGGTAGCAGGCCGTAGATATCTTGGTCGAAACCCAATTCAACCGCAACTTCTTGAAGCGCCTCGACGCTTTCCACCTTACGCGTTTTCCAACTCTGCCAGTCTGCCGCTGAGATCGCCACGGTCTTGCCTGGCTGCCAGGCAGCGTTTGTAACAGAACTGACGCCAATGGATTGAAATTCTTGGCTGTCGACATCGTAAATTCCCAATTCCCCGTCGTCAGATGTTGACTGGTCTTTCAAGAGGAGGCTATTTCCATCCGGTGACCAATCAAATGCAGCGCCCTGCAAGTCAACGATAGTATTCCAGTTCTCCGCATCGATGATCAATGTTGCATTTCTGGTAGACGGAAAATCCCAATTCGCAATTCCTATTGCCAGTTTTGTCTCATCTGGCGACCAGAGAAGGTCGCCACTTGGCGAAGGGTTGGATAGGTGGCTGGTAATTTGTGGAATTTCCTTTAATAACTGATAATTGCTATCATAAATTCCAATGGCCTCACCCGAGATACCACACCCCCCGCTGTGGCAGGCAAGATTTTTTTCATTGGGAGACCAGACACAGTAGGAATTTGGTAATTCTTGCCATGTCCCAGAATCTACAATTGGGGCTGAAGTGGACCTCCAGGCGCACCCTGGCCCATCATATCTGGCGTATGCAGTGCCAACCTCTTCGAAAGATACAACTGAACCCTGGGGTGAAATTTGTATTCCTGTAAGCGGATTATCTCTCGGCTCGATGAGCGTACTGATTTCACCGGTTTGAATATCAATTGTATTAATGCCAGAGTACTCCACCCAGCCTTCGAAACAATAGGCACAAGAGAAAGGTTTCGCTTCCCAGTAAGGCTCAAAAGCAATCCGTTTTCCATCAGGCAGCCACCCAAATGATCCTTTCATCTCTGGAACGATGATCTGCTGTTCACCAGTTGTCAGGTCTAACAGCTGAAGAGCATAGGTGTTCTCGCTTGGAAAAGAGGAAGGGTTCGCTTCACGTTCAAAGCTGATAAATGCTAGAACATCATCAGTCGGCGACCACGCATAGGAAATATTGGTATCCTGTGTTGTAACCGATTGATTTGTTTGCATATCCCAAATCCACAACGTATATGGGCTGGAAATGATCGAAAATACAGGGGTACCACTGATGAACGAAAGATACCGCCCACTACTCGACCAGCGGATACCAGTTATTACTGGTAGATCCAGGCTTATTCCCGTCTTACCGCTTCCATCGGGATGAATAACATACAGCCTGTGATCTTTGTCAACGTACGCGATCCAATTCTCGGCATCTGCCTGTGAAGGTGTGATGGATAGGGTTTGGGCATTGGCTGAGTAGGGGGCCGAAGGAAACACCAGGATCGTGATCAGAGCGCATATAAAAATGCTATGAAGCTTCACGGCTGCACCTCCACGACGCAACGAAATCCCAAAGTGTCCAATGACAGATCGGGCCGCACCCCATCGCGTTGAACGAGGCGCACCCCGGCAGATGGATTGCTCCAGGCACCGCCGCGGATCGTCCGGTACTTGCTGCTGGCAGGGCCAACCGGATTTGTAACGGGAGCCGAGCTGTAGGTGGGTTGGAACCAATCAAACACCCATTCCCAGACATTGCCTGCCATATCGAGCGCACCATAAGGCGATATGCCTTCCGGGTACGAACCTACCGGGGCAGTATCAGGATAACCATCATCCTTATCGCGTTCGGCATGGGTCTGAGCGCAGCCCTTGTCACAGAAATTTGCTTGGCTTACCAATGCCGGCGTGCTACCCCACGGAAATAACCGGGTATCCTGGTCACCGCGAGCCGCCTTTTCCCATTCTGCTTCGGTGGGCAGTCGTCCACCCGCCCACTTGCAATAGGCTTGCGCCGAGACCCAATTCACATAGATAACGGGGAAATTCCCGTATTGGGCATTGCCATAATAATCTTCAACGGAGTGGGATTTTTTCTGACTGGGAATGGGACATGCCTTTTCCGCGGCACACTGCTGGTACATAGCATTGGTCACTTCTGTTTGATAAATCCAATACTCGCTTAAAGTGACCTCATGCTGAGGTGATTCGGCACCCCAGAAATAGGGGTCTGCTTCAGGGTTGCTCCCCATGATAAATTTCCCGGACGGGACGAAAACAAGGACAGCCTGATCTTTTGTGTTCATCTCGGTTAGAAATGTGGGCTGTGTCGGTTCCGGAGATGGTGTTACGGTTAATGTGAAGGTTGCCACAGGTAAAGGGGTCACCGTTGAAGTTGATACAAGGGTATTCGATAAAGGAGAAGATGTCTGGGTTTCCTTGTCTTCAGGTTGAGATGCATTAACGACAATTTCCGGTGAAGCAGGGGAGTCTTTCCTTGACGCGATTTTGGTTGGTGAGTTGTTTACCAGGGAAAAGAGGATCACTGCCATGCCTACAACAATTATCAGGAATCCCCCTCCGATCAAGAAGTAGAGGGGTTGGATGCCTTTGCCGGGCTTTTCAACCGCAGGAAGCCGCGCTGCAATCGGTGTAACGGCAGGCGATTGGTCTTGTGCAACCGCCGCGACTGGCGATGCATTCTGATCTGCTATATCAAGTGATTGACCAGTTTTGGGACAGAAGCGGGCATTCGCTGGATGGCTGTTTCCGCAATGAGGACAAATCGGCATAGACCCCTCCTGATTTCCCTCGCGTATTAAAAAGAAAAAAACGGAATGTGAATTTATTATATCCTCAATTATTCAATTCATGTATTGACAAAATAGGTTCAGTCTCCTATTAACCAAGGTTTATCGATATTCAAGTATACTTAAATACATATGCTTGACCGGTCGCAGATCTCCGTCTATCCCATCCAAAGTAACTTCTCCAGTTTTGACCAATTAGCAAAATTGGCGGAGCAGCTAGGTCCACATGAGTTTTCAGAGATCATACTGGATATGCAACAAATGACCTGGTGCGATGGGAATATGTGTTCGCCGTTAGGCGCTCTTCTTTATAAAGCAGGTCGCGATATCAACGAATTGACCCTTGAGAATATTCCTACACAGGTTGAAACGATCCTGTGCAGAAATGGTTTTTTGACCAATTATGGTCGGATGCATAGGGAAGATGTTTACGGCTCGACCATTCAATATCAACGGTTTGAACCGGACGAGGATCGCGCCTTTAGTTTCTACTTGGGAGAGCAGCTTCGTAATAAGGCAATCCCGGACATGTCGCCAGCGCTCCGCAAGCGATTCTTTGAAAGCCTATTGGAGATCTTCAATAACGCCGTCACGCATTCTGAAACAAAACTTGGCATTTTTGCCTGTGGGCAGTACTTTCATCAACAGCAGCGTTTAGATTTCACCATCACCGATCTTGGCGTCGGAATACGCCAAAATCTGATCAAGAAAATCGGTCTGGACTTATCCGCCGAAAAAGCCATCGATTGGGCGGTTGAGGGAAATAACACCACAAAACAAGGGCAAATCCCAGGTGGTCTTGGTTTGAAACTTTTGAGAGAATTTATTGGCAGAAATCAGGGTAGACTGCAGATCGTCTCGGATCAAGGCTATTGGGAACAGCAAGGGGACCAGACGATCGAGAGTCGATCGATGCGATATCGGTTCCCAGGGACAGTGGTCAACCTGGAGATCAATACGGCGGACAATGCGTCTTATATGCTTTCATCGGAAAGGCCACCGGCCAATCCGTTTTAAGCTCACGAGAAAGGGCTTTATCTTATGGAAAGATCCATTACGTTACGGATATTTGAAATTGTGGGCAGCGAATTTTGTGTGGCTGCCGATGATGGTCAGAAGGTTTTTGATCAGATCAAACTGGCACTGGAGAAGGGGCTGAATGTTCAACTTTCCTTCTTGAATGTGGAACGTTTAACCTCGGCTTTCCTCAACGTCGCCATTGGGCAACTCTATGGCAAGTATCCCGCTGATCTTCTCCGCTCTCACCTGTCGGTATCCGATATTTCGGAAGATGATCTGGTTCTCATGAAACGAGTCACTGATACTGCCAAACAGTATTTCAAAGATCCAGAACGATTCAATAAAACCCGCAGAG
>CAYOHX010000206.1:0-7921 GCA_964403875.1 uncultured Anaerolinea sp.
CGCCGGTATCTTGTAGAACAACAAGGGTTGTTAATTGCCTTCAAGGGTGCCGCGGACCCAGTCGCCGATCAACCAGTAGCGGAAATCGTCGCCCTGGCTGGTTTTGACGGCTGCAACGATGCCGTAGACGGGGGCCACTACGGGTAGGAAGGAGATGGCGATGGCGAAGGGAACCAGGCACAG
Source organism: uncultured Anaerolinea sp. (assembly GCA_964403875.1). Taxonomy (GTDB): domain Bacteria; phylum Chloroflexota; class Anaerolineae; order Anaerolineales; family Anaerolineaceae; genus Anaerolinea. The sequence continues at coordinate 184 of CAYOHX010000206.1, forward strand.
GCCGATGAGCATCAAAGAGAGCACACCAGTAATGGCCCAGGCTCCGCCAATGATGAGCCCGCCGCCCACCCAAACGATGAGTTGCAGGATAAGGGATTGCATGGCGTGGTAGGCCACGTAGCGGGAGCGATCGCGATAAGCGAAGTAAATGATCGCGGCGACGACCGGCCCGAGGATGCCGGTAACCAGGTTGATCAATACACTCAAATGAGCAAACATCGCCCAGGTGCGTTCTTCCGAAGTGGTAACAAGGCGGGGTTCAGATAAAACAGGTTCAGCGGTCATAGTTCATTCTCCAGTTGTTGTTGCGCAGTCGCTTAGAGGATTCTTCCTCTTCACAAGCGGCTGCCTGTGTTCTTATAAACATATACGCGGAAGGGTTGAAAAAGTTGCGGGACTACGCGGAGGACGGTAAAAGAAAGCTTGGCGGGGCGGGGAGTAGCCTGCCTTTTTCCCAAAAACACAGGCCTGGAATAAAATTGACAACCTGGGCATATTTCATTACACTTAGGTTATCTGCCAGGGGTTCAGCCAGATGAGGCGGTTCCCTTGAAATTTGCGCTTTGGAGGAGATTATGCCATCCACGTTTCGCCTGGTGATACGAACGGGTCCAACCGCCGGCAAAGTCCACAACCTGGATAAGCCCGAAGTGACCGTGGGACGTGATTTAAACACCGAAATTGTGATTAACGATCCGGAAATTTCTCGACGCCATGCTCGCTTGTTCCTGCAGGGCAATTCCTACGTTCTGGAGGACTTGGGCTCGACAAACGGAACGTTTGTGAACAATCAACGCCTGAGCGGCCCGCACATGTTGCGACCAGGCGAGGTGATCACCTTTGGCGAGCGCATAACCGCTGCTTTCGAGGTTGCGGCAGTGGATGCGGATGCTACCCAGGTCTCGACGACCGCGCGGCAGATGGACCAGCAGTTCATGCCTCCTCCGCCTCCTCCTCCCGTGCAGCAGCAGGTTCCGCCGCCTCAGCAGGTCCCCCCGGCTTACGTGCAGCAGACGCCGTTTGACGCGGAACCGGTCTACGCCAACCAGGTTCCTTACAGCGAGCCCGTCGAAAAACCCAAATCGAACAGGGTTTGGATCATTGTCGCGATTGTCCTGTTCCTCTTGTTCTGCATCTGCGTGGCTGTTGGGTTATATTTTGCGCCGAAGGAATTCTGGTGCATCTTCCCGGTGTGGCCCGAAGGCTCTTGCCCCTAATCTAAACCGCCTGGGGCTTCGGCGCAACGCCGGAGCCCCTCATTCTTGATACCGAAAGTATATGGACGCCCCTACACCTGACGGGACTTCTACTTCACCTCGTTGGAGCGGCACCACCAAGCTGGTGTTCAGCCTGACAGCCGTGGCCATTGTGGCCTGGCTGTTGTCGCGTTTCCAAAATGTCATCGGCCCCATCATTCTGGCGCTGCTGCTGGCTTACTTGATGTATCCAGTAGCGACGTGGGTGCGCAAATGGTCGCGCATGTCGTGGCGGCTGACCGTGACCATCTTGTTTATATTGACCGTGATCATCGTTTTGGGGTTGACCACTCTGGGCGGAATCGCGGTCGTGGACCAGGCCCAAAGCCTGGTCAGGTTCTTGCAGCGCGCCCTAACCGATTTGCCCGCCTTGTTGGAACGCTGGAGCGAGCGGGTGATCGTCTTTGGCCCGTATACCTTCCAGTTGAACCTGACCGAAATGCTCAACCTGGATTCGCTCAGCCAGGACCTGTTGGGGGCCATCCAACCGGTGCTGTCGCAAACGGGCTCTCTGTTGGGGTCCATCGCCTCGGGCGCGGTGAACTTTGTGGGCATGTTCTTCTTCATCATGCTGGTCGGATATTTCATTCTGGCCGAGAGCGGGGGATTTCAAAACCGAATCTTGAACTTGAACTTCCCCGGCTACAATGAAGACATCCAGCGGCTGGGGCGCTATCTGGGAGATATTTGGAATTCTTTCCTGCGTGGGCAGTTGACCATCATCTTGATCACCATCCTGGTGTATATCATCATGTTGGGCATCTTGGGAACGCGCTACGCGCTGGGATTGGCCGTGCTGGCCGGCATGGCGCGTTTTGTGCCCTACCTGGGCACGACCATCGCCTGGACGGTGTATGGGTTGGTGGCGTTCTTCCAGGAGTCCAACATCTTTGGCCTTTCGCCGATTGGCTACGTGATTCTGGTGGTGGCGGCGGCCTGGTTGGTAGACTTGTTCCTGGATAATTTTGTTTCCACGCGCTTGATGGGCACGGCTCTCAAGCTGCATCCAGCCATCATCTTGATCACCGCTTTGGCTGGAGCCAGCCTGTTGGGGTTGGCTGGCGTGGTGTTGGCGGCGCCGGTGGCCGCCACGGTGAAGTTGTTCTTTGGGTATGTGTTCAACAAGCTGATCGATCGCAACCCGTGGGATTACATTCATACGCCTTCACCGGCGGAAGTGAAACCCCTCCGCGCTATTTTGGGCACGCTGCCCGAACGCGCGTTGGCCGGATTGCGCAAGCTTGGGGCGTTGATCCGTCAAACGATGAAACGATAAGGAGTCCGTATGGCAAAATCGATGGAACCGAAGACTGAAACGATGGCCGAAACCGAAAACTACTTGGCCTGGAAGGCTGAAGAGCCGGACGGCGAGGTGACCTATCACCTGGAACTGAACAATGTGACCCTGCATTTCTTTGATGAAGAGTGGAAAGAGTTGATGGAGTTGGTCGCCCACTTAATGAAATAGGGTGGCGATCTCTGGTTATACAAAAGGGACCTGGCCGCGAGGCAGGTCCCTTTTTGTATTTTCGATGCGGTCCCCTGACCTCCCGCACCGAGCGATGTAGGCAATGCCGTTACTCAGGAATTTGAGGCGTGGAAGGGATGGGCATCATCGGAAAAATGGAATGAATTTCTTCACCGATCGATGGATTGTCCTTCAGTTCATCCTTCAGCAGATCGTAAAGCTCATCGAGATTCGCGAAACTGCTGGTGCGCCCACTGGCGATGGTGGTGATCTTCCCGTGGATCGAAGATGGGTTATCTTCGGCGGGGATTAGTGTTAGTAAAAACGATTGCCGTTTGCGCATCTCATTCCTCACCTATAGAATAACAAACATGACTGACAGAAGACTGACAGTCATGCAATGGGTTTTGCAATGAAATTTTAACGATTCTGGATGGATTCGGCCAGCGCGCGCAAATCGGCTCGAGGACGGATGTTCAGTTCATCTCGCAGGGTTTGCTCGAGCATGCGGTACTTTCGCAGCGCGTGGGGGGCGGCGTCGAGTTGAATATAGATTTGCATGGCAATCAGGGTGGCGTCTTCGCTCCACGGATCGCGGCGCAAGATCTGGCGGCAGCAATCCAACCCGTCGGCGTACTGCTGGCTGACGAGGTGTTGTTGAGCCAGCTTGAGCAACCCTTGCTCATAGAGCTCGATCAGGCGGGTACGCATTTCGGCGGTCCAGTCGGCGTATAGGTCGGCGGGAAGCAGATCGCCCGTATAGAGGCGCAAGGCATTCTGGAGATCGTCCAGACGCGAGCTGTTGAGGGTGGCATGCAGGCTTTGATCGAACTGCTCAAAATCTACGACAGAACGGGGTGGCAGTGTGAGTAGGATTTGTTCGCCCTCATACGCCAGGTAGCGCGAAGGGAACTTGTCGGGCAAGTCGGGTTCCAGGATATGTCGCAGGGTGGAGGTGGCCTGATGAAGTTGACCCGCGCCCGACTCGAAGTTGGCTTCGGGCCACAAGGCGTCCAGAATGGCGTCTTTTCCGGCGCTGCGACCGGGCTGGAGGAGCAGGTAACGGAATAGGTCTCCGGCTTTGCGGCGCTGCCAGGCGCGGTCGGGGATGAGGCGCGATCCTTTCCAAACCGTGAATTGGCCCAGGGTCAAGATGCGCAGTGGGGGCGGGGATACCTTGGACAGGTTGGGCAGCACGCTCTCGGCAGCCTGGCGGACGGGAAACTGGGGGCTGCGCAGGTGAGCGGCCAACAGCGGGAAAGCGGTTTCTTGTTCGCGTTCGAGGAGGAAGGCATACCCGCCGCGGTTGATGGCGGAGACAGCGGCTTGCCAGGCCGGGCCTGCCTGGGGGTCATCCAACTGCGCCGTCCAAACGGCTTTCCAGTATAAAGCGTAGGCCAGGTCGTGGTCAGCCTGGAGCTGTTCGAATATCGCCAGGGCCTGGTTCAGGGAGGTCAGGGCCTGGGGAGTGTCATCCAAAGTCCATTGGGTTTTGGCCAACTGAACCAGGCTGAGCGCAGACGAATACAGCAGGTTCGAGCGGCGAGCGTGTTTGAGCCCTTCTTCCACCCATTCCAGTGCGGCCTGGGCCTGCCCGCTCAGGCGGTACAGGCGGCTGAGCTCGATGCGGGCCCACACATTCAACTCGGGTACGCCTGTTTGGGTGGCGATGCGCAGGCACAGGCGCAGATATTCGCGGGCTTTGTCGTATTGGCCCTCGTCAATTTCCAGGCGCGCCCACAGGTAGTAATACCCGCCCGCCAGGCGGGTGCCTGGTTCGATTTGCCGGACAAGCTCGTCCAGGGCCTGGCGGGCCCGGCGCAGCTCGCCGCGCAGCAAAAACACGTAGCTGCGCAGCCAGGGAAGCCCCCAATGTTGAACGCCTTGCTCGGCATACAGCGCTTGGGCTTCTTCCATTGAAGAAAGCGCCAGGTTGAACTTGCCGCGAATGGTGAATACGCCCACGGACAGGTTGTGAAGGGCGCGGGCCAGCCCGCTTTTGTGGCCGGTGCGGCGGCAGTGGTCGGCAGCCTGGTGCAGGCGTTCTTCGGCGGCGTCCAGGTCGTTGGACTCGATGGCGCAAATTCCCAGTTCCAGAAGCGCTTCGCTGGCGGTGGGCGAAGCTCCGTCCAGATTGGCGGCTTTCTGAGCATGGGTGGCGGCATCCGCATAGTGACCCAGGCGCGAGTAAAGCTGTGCGGTTCGCAGGTGTAACGAAGCAAGCTGCGCGGGCGGTCGCCCGTGGGCTTCTTCGAGACTTTTTAAGACTTGATCCAGAACGGATTGGTTATCCCCCATTGTCGAGCTGGCATCTGTTCGGTCGACCAGCAGGCGGTCAATCACTGGCAGCATAGTGGATTGAGGGGATCTCCTTTGAGGTTTGATTAGCGCGATCTTGGCCTTGCAGGCCGAGAGGGAAGAGACCTTTCCCACTCATTGGATCTTATTAAATAATCTTACCCGAAAGAAACGGATTCCGCAATTGGCTTGGCAGTCAAGAATATGGCTTTTGCGAAGTCAACCCCACCCCCCATACGAAAGAGCGAGGCTTTTGCAAAAGTCAAGTGACTTTGGAAAAACTATACAGTCAAGCATGGGCGCGGATTTCACCTTTGTTCTGCGAGCTAGCCCCATTTGAGAATGGCGATGCCGGCGGCGAAGCGCACTCCGACGGCCAGCAGCATGGCGCCGAACAGCCCCAGCGAATTGCCGATGGGCGAGGCGATCAAACCGCAGATGAGCACGGCCATATTGGCGACAATGTTGAACCAGGCCAGGTGGGCGGGGCGGTCATCGGGAGGGGCGAATTCCAGGACATAGTTGATCAAGCCGCTGCCAACAATGGCCCACCCCACGCCGTTGAATGTCTGCATGGAGTAGTACATCCAGGGCTCGTAACTGAACGTGAACATCAGTGTGCCCATAGCGACCATGATCACACCCACGCCGGTCATGCGCTTGAAGCCCAGGCGGCGGGCAATGCCCCCACCCTGGGTAGAGCCAAGGAAGTAAAACACCCAAAAGATGCTGCCGCCATAGCTGATGACCTGGTCGGTCAGACGCAGGCCGTTGACCTGGTATAACGGAAAGATTGGGTTGGCCAGGAACACGGCCAGGTGATAGGCGAACATGGCCACCAACACCCGGTTGTAGCGCGTGCGCAGAATATCCAGACGCAGGCCGGTTTTGGGGAGCGGGGCAGGCGGCGCGCCGGTCTCGACAGGGCGAACGAGAAACAGCATGGCCACGCTGGCCATCGAGCCGAGAAAGCCGATGAGGAAGATGACCTGGTAGCCTTGCTCGAAAGACATGACTTTGAGGATTTGCCCCACGGCAAAGGTGGTGATCATGGTGGTGAGGGCCAGCAGCGCGTTGCGGTTGCCCACCACCTGCCCGCGCACGGAATCGGGGACGGTTTCGGCGAAGAAGACGTTACCCATGACCGCCGCGACCGTGCCGGTTACGTTCATGACCAGGCTGATGACAATGATGGTCCAAATTTGGGCTTGAGCTTCCATCATGAAGGGCAATGGCACGAGCAGACCGTAGAATGCGCGCGTGATCAGCGCCGACCAGCGGGTGACCTTGTGGCTGGGGCGACCGCGGGAGAAGTTGCTGGCGGGGAAGGTGAAAATGAGGTTCATCAGCGCCGGTGAGGCGGTGAGCAGGCCGGTTTGCAGCGGCGTGGCTCCCAGGCGTGAGGCATAGACCGCCAGGAAGACGATGATGCTGCCGTTGAGCAGTCCCCAAAAGGCAATATCCGCGTACAGCAGCCGAATGTTACGGCGGTGTTCGGCGGGGATGGGAACCGGTTGGCGAAAAAAGGCGCGGATGGATGTGAGCATGTTGAGGATATCTTTGATGCGGGGTTGCGATTAGCGGGTTTGTACAGGTTCTAAACCGTCCAGGATTTCCTGCAAGGGAACTTCAGCGTAGGCCATGTATTCATCGGCAGCGCCGTAATAAATCTTGACGATTCCATCTTCGAAGAGCGCGCCGCAGGTGAAGACCACGTTGCCAAAGAAGCCTTTCAGCTCATACTTCGCTTCAGGCTGCATGAAGGGCTGCGCCGAGCGGCCCAGTACTTTCCAGGGTTGGTCGGCATCCAGCAGCAGCGCGCCCAGGCAGTAGCGGTTGCCGGGGCCTGCGCCGTGGTAGATTTCGAGCCAGCCTTGGGGCACGCGGAAAGGCGGCGCGGAGCCGCCAATGCGCAAGTCTTCCCAGCCGTTGAGGCGCAGCCCGGCGATCATGCGGTGCTGACCCCAATGGAGCAGATCGGGCGATTCGGCCAGCCAGATTTGGGGCTTGCCCAGCCCGGAAATGCACGGGCGGTGCAGGGCATAGTACTTGCCGTTGATTCTCTCGGGAAACAACATGCAGTCTTTGTTGTCGGGGGCAAAGATGATGCCCAGGCGCTGGTAGGTGATGAAATCGCGGGTAGAGGCCAGGGCGGTGACGATGCCGTTCGGGGAGACGGCTACATAATCGATATAGTACGTGTCGCCAATTTTGCTGATGCGCGGATCTTCGATGCCAAAGGTTTCGTATTCGGTGGCGGGAAAGAGGGCAGGCTGATCTTCCACCGTAAAGTGGATGCCATCCTGGCTGCGCGCCAGGCGCAGATAGGAGAGGGTGGTGAGATAGTTTCCTTCGGGGCCGCTAATGCCGCGCGGATCGGAAAAGTTGTAGTGCGGGTCGGCGTGCGAGAATTCGCGTAAGACCAATTCGCCTTTGACCGGGTCGAAGATGGGCACGCGGCTGACCTGGGGATCATCCACGATGGGGCGTTCGGCCACGCGCAGGAGGAGGATGATCTCGTTGCCCAGGCGGGTCACGGCGGCATTGAGCACGCAGGTAACCTCGAAGTCGGGGCGAGAAGGTTTGACATCCTTCGGGCGCAGAATGGGATTATGAACAGACCGTTGGACGGGCATGAGCATCACCTCGGTTGAATTTGAGGTAACTCCTCAGCGGATGAAGAAAGCCCCCGAATTTGAGGTGTTAGTGGGGTGCG
>CAYOHX010000207.1:0-2651 GCA_964403875.1 uncultured Anaerolinea sp.
TCGCTTCCCTTCCGAATTTTCGGACAGGTAATTAGGGTTTTGTCGGACACTCCAACGCCTCGCGCAGCATCTCACCCATGCGGCGTAGGGCTGTGCGGCTCTGGGGCACAAAACGGTCGAAAGCCTGGAACTCATGACACATGTCCGGCCAGGTCTCCACGTCCACCTGCACGCCCTGCGCGCGGGCCCGCCGCGCCAGGTCCATGATCTGGTCGTAGAGTACCTCACCCTCCCCCGCCTGGATATACAGCGGCGGCAGACCGCTCAGGTCGCTGAACAGCGGCGAGGCATGGGGATGGCGCAAATCACCGTCAGGGAGGTAATATGCTGCCATTTGCAGCGAGACCTTGCGGTTGATCCAGTCCACCGAATCGTTGACATCCATGGAACAGCCCGAGCAGGCCAGATCGATCCACGGCGAAATGAGCAGAGCTAGTCGCGGCAAGGGCAGATTCTCTTCCCGCAAGCGATGCATCAAGGCCAGCGCCAGTCCCGCCCCCGCCGAATCGCCGCCCACCACCAACCGGTCCGGGTCTACGCCCATCTTTACCAGGCCAACGTAAGCCTGGAGCGCATCCTCTAGTGCCGCCGGGAAGGGATGCTCGGGAGCCAGGCGGTAATCGGGGACATAGGTGCTGCAGCCCGCTGAAAGGCACACCGCCACCAACAGGCGGTCATGCGTGCGCACATACATCGTGTAAGCTCCACCGTGGAAATAGAGCAGTGTGCCGGGGCGCGCGTTGAACAGTGGGCGAAAACAGCGGCTGGGTACTCCGCCCGGCGAGCAGCGATACACCTGCGTGACCACCTTCGCCACGCTGGGCAGCCACAATCCGTCCGCGTAGGCTCGCTGCAGGGCAATATCATCCATTGAGGTCACCGTGGATGCTTGTCGCCGGAGAAAATCTACGCCCGCCTCATACACCCAACTCCAACTGGGCCGGCCTGGACCGCGCCGGACCCGCCGCAAGGTAACGCCTGTCACCGCCTGGGTGAAATTCCACACGCCGGAAAGAAAGGGCCGCATAGGGATCGTTTAGCGAAGCTGGATGAAATTAATCAAGATCAGGTTCTTTTGGCAGTCAGCGAAAGTTTGGAAATAATATCGGGCCGAAAGAGGCAGGTTGTTCTGGTCCAGTAACTGTAACCACAAAGTGGAATCAGAGTTGATTGCTTCATCCGCTAAAAGGAATTCAAAGCTGGCCGGGCCATATTGGGTGAACGTGCCTGTCAACACAGGCAGCGCATCCACGGTCTTGCCAGAAAGCGTCCCGCCCAGCTTGACGATGATACCGGTTTGTGGCTCTTTGTTCAGCGAGAAGGTCTGTCCCCCCACCCACAACTTGCATCCCTCGCCAGAATGGAAGGCATCGGCTGAGATGAACGACGGCTCGCCGCGCACTCCCCAAGGGTACGGGGACCGGGTGCTTGTTTCGGAAGGCGTCAGAACCACGCCCGTCTCGGTGATGGTCGGGGTAGGCGTTTCAGTCGGTGGGACGGGAGTGAGGGTGGGTGTCGCGGTGGAAGTTGGCGTGGGCGTCCAGGTGGGGGGAAGCGACATTTGCGTGGGCGTAGTAGTAGGCACGAACAGAGTTGGCACGATGGTCGGCGGCGGGTAAGGGTTGAGCGTGGTGTAGGGGTTGAGAACCACCATCAAGGCCACCACCGCTACCATCACCGCGCCAACCAACAGCAAGATGCTGAGGCCGTCCCAAACATGCAGACCGCCTTCCTGATGGCGGGATTTTGAGGGCTTAGCTTTGCGCTCGTCGAAAGATTCCATGCGATTCTTCTCGTCCCTGGTCACTAGGGAATTACCTCTTCCACCTGGCTTTGAGCCCGGTTTTGCGCCAGCCAATCTTGCAAGGCTTTGCGTTGGAGCGCCTGACGAGCATCCTGTGTCAGGGCGCGCTCCTCGCGGGCAATCACCTGGATAATATGGTAGCCGTAATCGGTTTGGATGATGTCACTGACCTCGCCTGGCTGGAGGGCAAAGGCGGCTTCTTCCACCGCCGGTTGAATCAGATAACCCCGCGGGAACCAACCCAAATCGCCGCCCGTAGAAAGATCGTACCCAAACGCCAGATTTGCGAAGTTCGCTCCAGCCTGGCTGAGTTGCTGCTTCACCAATTGGGCCGCTTCTTCGGTCAGCACCAGAATCTGGCGAGCGTGAATCTGTTCCGCCGTCTCCGGCACCGTAGCCAGGATCTGGTCGCGCTGCCAGGCCGCTTCCATGCCGCGGCGCAACGCTGAGCGGAACGATGCTGGCGTGTACCCGTTACGAGCCTGCCAATCAGCCAGGGCGGCCTCACCCCCAGCCTGGGTCGCCAGTTCTTGCTCGCGGGTGTCCAACGCACCCTCGTCCACGGTGAAACCGTTTTGCCGGGCGGCCAGCGCCAGCAGCGTCTGTTCCACCAGATCATCCATCACCCACTTGCGCTGTTCTTCAGCCGACAGATCGGGCCGAGCCTGCTGGAGTTGGGCCAGGCTGGCCTGGTATTCGGCCAGGGGCACACCCTCGCCGTTGACACGCAAGGCCAGCGGCTCAGGAGTCGCCGTGGGCGTGGGGGGGGCAGCGGGGGGTGGGGGCTCGGCGGCCCCGGGGGGGGCGAGCGCTGGGGGCGGGGCGCCAGACGGCGGGGGTGCGCAGC
>CAYOHX010000207.1:2661-7855 GCA_964403875.1 uncultured Anaerolinea sp.
CGCGTGCTCCCATCCACGAACGCGTAGTTCGACCCACCGCCGCCGTTGCCCCGCTCGGCCCGCGGCGCCGGCGGCGCCGGGGGGGGGGGGGGGGCAGCGGGGGAAGGCGTCTCGGCAGCAACCGGCGTCTCGATCGATGGGGGCGTCTCAACAGTCGGCGTGGCTTCACATCCAGCCGCCAGCGCCGCCATTAATAGGATGGTAAAGAGCTTGAGTATCAGAATACGTGACATTGGACTGATTATACAATAAAAAGGTTTTCCGGGAATTGCTGTAGTAATCTCCACAATTTAGGGCGCAAGAGCAGCTCCGCTCAAATTGCAAGTTTCATCACGCCTATCCCCAATGAAACAGGCCGCCATTTCTGGCGGCCTGTAAACGGTTGTTTCGCTACCGGTTTAGTATTCCGGCATCTGCGGAGCGGGGGCGGGGGCGTGCTTTTCGGGAACGTCCGTCACCAACGCTTCGGTCGTCAAGATCATGGCCGCGATGGAGGCCGCGTTTTCCAACGCGCCGCGGGTCACCTTGGCAGGATCGATCACGCCGTCCTTGACCAGGTCAAGGTACTGACCGCTGATCACGTTGAAGCCGAAGTGCTTGCTCTTCTTGCTCTTCTGCACCTGGCGAACGTTCTCCACAACCACGGAGCCGTCCAAACCAGCGTTCTCGGCGATCTTGCGCATGGGAACCTCGAGCGACTTGCGCACGATGTTCACACCAATCTGCTCATCTTCGTTGACCATCTTCAAGCCATCCAGAGAGGACACGGCATTGACCAGGGCAACACCACCACCAGGGACGATACCTTCTTCCACAGCGGCGCGGGTCGCGGAGAGGGCATCCTCAACGCGGTGCTTCTTTTCTTTGAGCTCGGTCTCGGTCGCGGCGCCAACGCGGATGATGGCGACACCGCCGGACAGCTTGGCCAGGCGCTCCTGGAGTTTTTCGCGGTCGTAATCGGAAGTGGTCTTGTCGATTTCGACGCGGATCTGCTCGATGCGGCCCTTGATGCCCATTTCATCGCCCTTGCCACCAACGACGGTGGTGTTGTCCTTATCGGAGACAACTTTCTCGGCGCGGCCAAGGTCAGCGATGACAGTGGTTTCCAGCTTGCGGCCGGTCTCTTCGGAGATCACGGAACCGCCGGTGAGGACAGCGATGTCCTGCAGCATGGCCTTGCGGCGATCACCGAAGCCAGGGGCTTTGATGGCCAGCACGTTCAACATGCCGCGCAGTTTGTTCAAAACCAGGGTGGCCAGCGCTTCGCCGTCCACGTCCTCGGCAATGATCACCAGGTCGCGCTTGCCAATCTGGACCAATTTTTCCAGGATGGGAACGATATCGGCGGCGGCGGAGATTTTCTTGTCGTAGATCAGGATGTAGGGCTCGCTGATCACAGATTCCATGTGCTCGCTGTCGGTGATGAAATAGGGCGAGATGTAGCCGCGGTCGAACTGCATACCCTCGACATATTCCTGCTCGAATTCGAGACCCTTGGATTCTTCGACGGTGATGACGCCGTCTTTACCGACTTTGTCCATCACCTCGGCGATCAACTCACCGATCTGGCGGTCCTGGGCGGAGATCATGGCCACATTGGCGATTTCGTCTTTGGTGGTGATCTCAATAGCCTGGGATTTGATGCCCTCGGCAACGGCCTTGGAGGCAGCTTCAATGCCGCGCTTGAGCAGCATGGGATTGGCGCCGGCGGCCAGGTTCTTCAGGCCTTCGGTCACAATGGCGTGCGCCAAAACGGTCGAGGTGGTGGTGCCATCGCCAGCGATGTCATTGGTCTTGGTGGCAGCTTCTTTCAGAAGCTGGGCGCCCATATTCTCAAAGGGATCTTCCAGTTCAATTTCCTTGGCCACGGTCACGCCGTCATGGGTGATGGTGGGGGAGCCGAACTTGCGATCCAAAGCAACATTGCGGCCCTTGGGGCCGAGGGTGGTCGAAACCGCGTTGGCGACGACGTCTACGCCAGCCTTCAGTTTGCGGCGAGCTTCATCGGAGAAAACGAGTTGTTTAGCAGCCATTTTCAAAACTCCTTAGAGGGATGGAATTAACCTTCGACAATAGCGAGCAGGTCGCTCTCGCGCAAAATCAACAGTTTTTTACCGTCGATCTTGATTTCGGTGCCGCCATACTTGGCATACAACACAACGTCACCCACTTTTACGTCCATCGGGACGCGCTTGCCACTGTCATCCCGGTCGCCCGCGCCAACAGAGAGAACTTTGCCCTTCTGGGGTTTTTCCTTGGCGGTTTCGGGGAGAACGATACCGCTGGCGGTTACATCTTCAGCCTCGATGGGCTCGACGACCACGCGGCTACCAAGGGGTTTCAAGTTGAAAGCCATGTGAGATACCTCCTGCACAATTTTGGAAAGATTTCGAATTTTTAGCACTCTTATGGAAAGAGTGCTAATTTCGTTCAAATCTTACCTGTGTTCAGGGTGAAAGTCAAGAGGGAATTTATGGATTCTTATAAAACTCTGATAAATCGCGTCGATACCCGCAGGGGAAAAGCGGTTCTCTGGGGTTCACCACGCCAATTCCCAATGCCCAAAAAAGAAGGCGTTTTTCCGTTTGCCTGAGGAGATAGGATCCATCAACGGGTGATGCCAAACGATTCGCAAATGGACTCGCTGCTTTCCACAATCGACATAATCGAAGTGTCTTCACCGAACAACGTGCGCACCTCGCCCAGCACCTCGAGCGAGCGTGCGCAATAATCCGCCGTTTCACCCACGGGGCGGTACATACCCGCCAGCACAGAACCGTACGTATAGTAATACACCACTGTGATTTGGTCGTTTTTACGCAGGGGTATCCCGGTGATCTCGATGGGCGAGTCTGAAGCCGGGTCACATTTGCGCACCTCACAGCTCTCGGCTGCCGTACAACCCTTCACGGCGCATTTCAAGGCCGGGATGGCTCCCTCATAGTTACGCGCCCGCCAGTAGACCATGCCCAACTCGGCATACAGGTCCTGGCTGGTGGGATCGATCTGCACGGCGCGCTCTACGTTGCGCGAAGCGCTGAAAAACTCACCCATCTGCGAGTAGACTTTGCCAATGGCCAAATAGGGATTGGGATCCTCGATACCCAACTGCTTATTCTTGTCCACCGCTCTGGCGAAGTATTCCAGAGCTTTGTCATAATTTTGCATCTGCAAGGTGTCGTTGGCCGCTGACATACCCAGGAAGCGGTAGATGACGCCTACGCGAATGTAGAGGAAGGTCAAGTTAGGAGCGATCTCAATCGCCCTTTCGTAAGCCGCGATGGCTGACTGGTAAGCCCCCAACGTCTCCAGCAGGCCCGCATGCACACGATGTACATCCATCAAGTGGCTGCCGCGTTGCAAGGCCTGGTCGACGTATTGTTGTGCCTGGTCATACTTCTGCTGGTCGAGCAAGATTTCGGCGGAATAGGCCAGCGCCAGCGTATTGTTCTGATCCAACACCAGCGCACGCTGGGCAGCTTTCTCTGCCTCGATGAGCATATCGGTAATCTCATCCCCTTCCTGGTAAGAGGCGTACCAGTCCAGCACAAATGCGCGAATGGCGTGCGCTGAGCTGTCATCAGGGGCGATTTCCACCGCTTTTTCAGCAGCCTGAAGCGCTTCGGCCAGGCGCGCCTCGCGGCGCTCAGTGGTAGTCAACAAACTGGAGGAATAAGCCTCAATCTGGGCCAACTCGGCCCACAGCCCGGCGTTGTTCGGCTCGGTCTCCACAGCCTGGCGATAAGCCGCGATGGCCCGATCCAGGTTACCTGCTTGAAAGTGGGTCTGCCCTTCCAACGCGTAGGAATTGGAGGTGCGCGTGGGCGTGGGCGTGGGGTCAAACAATGGTTTTACTTCGCCCTGGTCATAGGAGCGCAGTAAAAACACCCCCCCTAAAACCACCACCAGCATGATCAGCACCCGGTAGGGATTGGAAACTTTCGGTTCCTTACGAAACAGGTATTTCTTTGACATCTCAAAAAGCTCGCGCCCGGCTCATTACGGGGCAGCCGTTGGCGTGGGTTCCTCGGTGGGGGTGTTTTCCAACTGACCAGAGCAGTTGTTGGTCATCTCGCCCACGTTGTAGATTTGGGTTTCGTCATCAGGGAAAATGCGCAAGATGGATTGGCCCACCTGTAAAGCCTCGCCACAGCGTCCGGAAAGTGACAAAGACAGCCCCAGGCGGGCGTAATACTCTACGGAAACCTCATCCAGCGGCAAACCCTGAATCATTTCGCCCGTTTCCGTCACGCCGCCTGCCGTAGCCAATTGCAGCGGTTCCACGGCTTCGCCATATCGCGCCAAACGGAACAAGAACGTACCCAGGTTGGCATATAACACCGGATCGGTAGGATCCTGTTGGATAGCCTGTTCGGCATACTGGATGGCCTTGGCGTATTCACCCACCGTCATGTAGGTTCGAGCCGTGTAGAGATACGGTAAGGGATCATCGGGCTTGAGGGCAATGGCCCGGTTGAAATGCGTGACTGCCATATCGTACTGGTCATCGTAACGGTAATTGCGTCCCAAAGCCACTTGCAAATCGGCCAGCATTTCATTCTGGCTCACCGCAGCGCCAAACTCGGTGATGGCCTCTACATAGTTACCCGTGGCTTCCAGCACCAGTCCACGGGCGTAATGCGTTTCCATTTCATTACCCGCATACTGCTGGGCCTGTCTCGAAAGCTCAATCATCCGGTCCACGGTGGTCAGGTCGCCTTTGCCGGCAATCTGCTGCTGGGCCAACACCTCGGCGTAAAAAGCATACGCCAACCCGTTACCGGGGTCAATTTCAATTGCCTTACGCAGCGCCGCCTCGGCAGGAAGATACTCCCCCTGACGGCCCAGGGCCCAACCCTGCAAGGCGTGCGCCAGGCTGTAGTTGCTGTTCAGCAGCAGGGCGTTGGCAATATTATCCAGGGCGGCTTCGTAATCACCGTAAAGAATCTGCTGGCGAGCCACTTCAACATAGGTATTGATGTTGCGCGGGTCGGCCTGAATGGCTTGATCATAGGCGGCCACGGCCTGGGGGTACTTCCCTTCTTCGATGAAAGAACGCGCATCCACCAGGAACGAATCCGGTGAACGGGTGGCGGTGGGGGTGGGAATGAACAAGGGCGGGGTGCCGGGGACGAGATAATAATTGACTTACAAAGCGCCGCCGAGCAAAACCAATAATCCCAAAATACTCGAG
>CAYOHX010000208.1:0-7849 GCA_964403875.1 uncultured Anaerolinea sp.
CACATTATCACTTCGTGACCTTTTCGTCAATTTTCCCGTCTTGCGTAAGTCCTAATAATAATCTCCACACCTTCGTAGAGAGTTATAATTTAAATCCTAATGCTCCAAAGAGTTACTGTATCCACTTTCCAATGCTGGATAAGGCAATTCAGCACACAAGAAACGGCTCAAGCCGTTCCGCGTCCACGGTGCAATCTTGATTGACCCATTCAAGCAAACAGCCACAAAAATAAGCAAGGGGCGTTTCACGATCGGTGTTCTGGCAAGCTGGCAACTTTATGCTGGAACGATCCACGATGCTTTACTCCACCGCATCCTTCAAGGTGTTTATGCCGGCGCGCGCGAACACGATTGCAATCTTTTGCTCGGTTGTGGTGTAGTGTCGACCTTTACGCCAACCACACGCCCAGCCTGGCCGTTTCTCTCCCCTGAAGTCGATTTTGTCCCGGTGGGACCTTGGAATACTGACGGACTGATCATCATCGCTCCCCATCAGGGTAATGATGATCTCTCGCGTTATCTCGAACAGATGATGGCGATCCATCACCCATTGGCTTTTGTCCAGAGTGCCGAAAACAGGCCGGTGATTTGTCTCGATAATAAGGATGGTATCAGGCAGGCAGTCAGACATCTGAAGGAACACGGACACAAGCGCCTGGCATTCATCGGCGGCGGGCCAGGCTGGCAGGGAGACAGCCGCGAACGATTGCAGGCGTTTCTGTCCAGCTGTGAAGAACTGGGGATAGAAACCGAACAGCGATTGATGGCTTACGGGCATTTCTCTACGGCGGGCGGATATCAAGCCATGCACCAGATTCTCGCTAGCGGCGTTCCTTTCACCGGCGTTATTGCATCAAATGATGACTCAGCTGTTGGCGCCATGCAAGCCTTACATGCTGCGAATCTTAGTGTGCCTGAAGATGTGGCAGTAGTTGGGTTTGATAATCGCTTCGAAGCCCGCAACCAGACTCCTTCCCTTACTACCATCAATCAACCGGGGTTTGAACTTGGCTATAATTCATTGACGTTAATGGTTCGGATCTTGAAAGGTGAAGCCGTTGAATCGAGTATTGTCCGTATACCGGCCCACCTGGTCATCCGAGAGTCGTGTGGTTGCGGGCGTGAAACTACCATTACCAAAGCTTTGGACAATCTGAATCACTCTGTAGTGGATCAACGTTTTCCATCAAGTCCCAAGTATGGCGTTGACAGCCTGACATACTTGCGTTTGATTGAAACGATGAGCGATTCAGTCTTCGCTGATGCGGGACAACTCAGCCTCGATACCATCAGGATCCAATGTGAAAGTATTGCCCAGGGGTTCATATCCAGCCTCACAATAGGAAATCCAACTGCGTTCGATGTTGCCTTAGCTGACGTTCTCCGGCCTATCCGGCCCTGGGATGAAGACGCTCATGCTTGGCAAAACGCAATCACCACATTGAGGTATTGGTGGCCCTTGTTGGTGGAGCAATCTATGGTGGAGTCCCGCAGCAATGAAATCCTTACCTGGCTGGACCGAGCGCGGATTCTCATCACTGAATGTGCGCAATCCCAACTTCTGCGTTATTTTTCCAGGCAGGATACGTTGACTCAGCAACTGAGCATGATGTCTGCTGATCTGGCCGAAATGCTCGATATTTCGCAGATTCAAAAGGTCATCAACCAATACCTGCCCATCCTAGATATCCGCCATGCACAATTGGTGCTGTTTGAGCCGGATCAGGACAACCCAGTGGCCTGGAGTGTCTTTCCAGAGTTATCGCCCTCCCCTGCTCTCGATAGTTCGACACAGACCAAAGATGATTTTTCCACTGAAGCTGCTTCCGTCTCCCGACGATTCCCCACACAGGAGTTCCCGCCGCCCGGTCGCTATGCCGAGGATCAAGGTTTTCGCCTGGCTCTGCTGCCGCTGATTGTCCATGAAAAGCCAGTAGGTTTCGTGGCATTCGATGCAGCCAATCTGACACCCTGCCTGGCTGTACTGCGCCAATTAGCTTCGGCGATGGAGCGCATCCGACTTTACCAGGAAGCTGCCGAGGCACGTAGGCTGGCGGAAGAAGCTGACCGTATGAAGAGTCGATTCCTCTCTACGGTCAGTCATGAATTACGTACGCCTCTCAACCTCATCGTGGGATTAAGCGAGATGGAATTAAAACAATCCGCGACCGATAAGCGCCGGTCGGTAGAACGGATCCATACCAGCGCCCAGCACCTTAGTCACCTCATTCGGGATGTACTCGATCTCGCGAGCAGCGACGCGGGCCAACTGCGACTAACCTGTGAGCCGCTGGATCTGTACGAGGCGCTACAGATTGTCGTGGAAACCGGCAGGCAAATGGCAAGTGACAAGGGACTGGAATGGCAAACTGATATTGCGACCTCGCTGCCTCGCATCTGGGGAGACCGCACACGATTACAACAGGTTACGCTGAATCTCGTAAGCAATGCCGTTAAGTTCACTTCGTACGGCAGTGTGAAATTAAGCGCCTACCTGGACGGAATACATACGGTCATTGCCGTCCGTGATACCGGACTTGGAATTCCTGCGGATGAGCAAGCGTGGATATTCAATGAATTCCGCCAGTCAGAACGAACAACAGCGCGTGGTTATGGAGGGCTTGGACTAGGTTTGGCAATTTGCAAAAGGCTGGTGGAGCTTCATAATGGCGAGATCAGCGTGACATCCTCCGGGCGAGAAGGAGAAGGTTCAACTTTCTTTATTAGGCTGCCTATCCTTTCAAATGCTGAGGCATTTGGAAACTCCTTACACACCTCCTTGCGACAGGTTGTGTTTATCCTGACAGAGGATCCCAGTTCCAGCCAACCCATTCAGGAACATCTTGAGTTAGCAGGATTCACAGTGGAAGTACAGGCTGTAGATGATACATCCTCCTGGTTCTCAAATTTGCTTGCCGCTCCACCCGGCGCAATGGTGCTCGATGATCAAGTCGCCGCGAAACATGGCTGGGAGTTATTGCGAGTCCTAAAGGGCAATCCCGCTACAGAGGATATCCCTATTCTGTTTTATTCTCTGCAACAAAGGGATGATGCAGGCACCATGCTATCCCTGGACTATCTTTCCAAACCTGTTGCCCAGCCCAGTCTTCACAAAATCCTCTCTCAGCAGGGTAAATCTAAGACCATCTTGATTGCAGATGACGAGCCGGGTTTTCTTGAAATATATGCCGAAATGATCCAAAAACATTCTCCTGATCATGAAGTGCTCAAAGCGCATGATGGTCGTGAAGTGTTGGCACTGCTCGGCACAACACATGTTGATCTTGTCTTGCTTGATTTAATGATGCCCGAGGTGGATGGCTTTGGCGTGCTGGCGCAAATGCGCGAGTGGGAAACGACGCGCGAGATTCCAGTGGTGATTCTCAGTTCCAAGACCATTACTGAAGCCGATATGGTCCGTTTGAATCAGGGCGTCGCAACCGTTATGAGTAAGGGATTGTATGATGTCAACGAAATGCTATCGCACATCGAATCTGCATTAAGTCGCAACAGAACGCTCGGCACTGAATCACAACGCCTTGTGCGTAAAGCGATGGCTTATATTCATGAGCATTACGCGGAAGAGTTGACTCGCGAAGTCGTCGCACGACACATCAATGTGAGTGAAGTTCATCTGGCGCGATGTTTCCGCCAGGAGACTGGCATTACTCCAATGGCCTATTTGAACCGCTACCGCATTAATCAAGCAAAAACGATTCTCACGACCACAAATGAAAGTATCACTTCAGTAGCTATGGCTGTTGGCTTTTCAGACAGCAACTATTTCAGCCGCTTCTTTCGAGAAAAGGTTGGCTGCTCCCCATTGGTTTATCGGCGCAAGCATAGAGGATAGGTATAAAAAAGAGACCAAGAGCAACCCACAGCAACCATGTATCTTGCCAAGGTACAAAGGTTGAATAGAGTCTCTGCGATTTTGTTCTCACTCTGTTAAATAACTTCAAGGAACAGAGTGTGTGCTTCGCAGCCATCCGCAGTTACGGTCACCTTCACAATGCCAGACTCTTGCCCTGCACGGATCACAGCCAGCGCCCATCCATTGAAATCGAAAGTACAGCTAGAATGGTTGGCAAGGATCGGGGATTTTTCGCGAAAACCAGCGTCGAATGATCGATGAGGAGATTACAGCATGACGGCACAGGTAGAGAAGTGGGATTTTATTGAGCTCACGTTTACACATTCAATTGTGGGCAACCCGTTTTTGGATGTTACTTTCAGCGCAGTGTTTACGAATGTAGACCAGCCTATGGCGGAACAAGAGTTCCGGCCGGTCAGCGGCTTTTATGATGGCGATGGGATCTACAAAATTCGCTTCATGCCTGACCAGGAAGGAACATGGCGCTATACCACCCACAGCAACCTGCCCGAGTTAGGGAACCGGCAGGGAGAATTCATTTGTACAGCCCCCTCAGCCGGCAATCACGGCCCGGTGCGGGTCGCCAACCAGTTCCATTTTGCCTATGAAGACGGCACCCCGTACCTCCCGGTGGGCACCACCTGCTATGTCTGGAACCTGCAGGGCGATGAACTGGAAGAGCAGACGCTCATGACGCTGGAGAGCGCGCCGTTCAATAAGATGCGCATGTGCGTCTTTCCCAAGCGCTACGCATTCAACCTTAACGAGCCGCCCAGCTATCCCTTCCCGGGAGAGGTAACGCGCACAGCGGACCAGGCGGCTTCCTGGAGCTATGACAGCGCCGCTACGCTGCCCGATTGGGAGTTCAGCCGCTTCAATCCGGTCTATTTCCGCCACCTCGAACAACGCATTCTCGACCTGCGCCGGCGCGGGATCGAGGCCGATCTGATCGTCTTCCACCCGTATGACA
This sequence comes from uncultured Anaerolinea sp., assembly GCA_964403875.1. GTDB lineage: Bacteria > Chloroflexota > Anaerolineae > Anaerolineales > Anaerolineaceae > Anaerolinea. The sequence continues at coordinate 4,845 of CAYOHX010000208.1, forward strand.
TGGGCGCGTGGGGCTTTGATCGAATGCCGGCGGAGGTGAATGACCGCTACTTGCACTACCTGGTTGCGCGGCTGGGCGCCTTCCGCAATCTGTGGTGGTCGTTTGCCAACGAATACGACCTGTTCCCCGAGCGAACGATGGAAGATTGGGATCACTATATGCACCTGGTGCAGCAGGAAGATCCTTACAATCACCTGCGCTCGATCCACAACTGCGGATCGTTTTATGACCACACCAAAGCCTGGGTCACGCACTGCAGCGTGCAGAACGGGGTGATTACCCGCTTGCCCGCCTGGCGCAAGAAATACCAGAAGCCGGTGGTCATCGATGAATGCGGCTATGAAGGCAACATCTACATGAGCTGGGGGGATCTATCGCCGGAGGAAATGCTCACCCGCTTCTGGCTGGGCTTTACCCTGGGCGGCTACGTCGGCCACGGAGAAACATATGTGAACCCGCAAGAAGTGCTGTGGTGGTCGAAGGGCGGCCACCTGCGCGGTGAAAGCCCCGCCCGCATTGCCTTTTTGCGGAAGATCTTCGAGCAGGCGCCTGATCTGACCCCGCTGGAAAAAGCGGATTTTGAGCACATCAATCTAATGAACGGCGGCATCGAAAGGTACTTTGCTGCTTTACGGAAAGAATTGGATCCGATCGCGGCGGCCGGTTTCGGGGCTGATGCGTGTGGGTATAACACTGAAAAGGGCTATTACCTGTTTTATTTCAGCACACACCAGCCGGCCTCACAGCGGATTGATTTGCAGGATGGGGTTTATCAGGTGGATGTGATTGACACCTGGAATATGACGGTGAAAACAGTGCAGGAGAATGCCACTGGGCAGATCAGTGTTCCGCTGCCGGGATGCAAGTATATGGCCATCCGGATCGTTCGAAAATCGTAGCGACAAAATTACTTATGAGAATGAGGCTTCTTTCGAGAAAAGGTTGGCTATTCCCCATTGGTTTATCGGCGCAAGCATAAAGGATAGGTATAAAAAAAGAGACCAAAGCAACTCACAGCAACCATGTATCTTGCCAGGGTACAAAGGTAGAATAGAGTTTCTGCGATTTTGTTCTCACGCAGTTAAATAACTTCAAGGAACAGAGTGTGTGCTTCGCAGCCATCCGCAGTTACGGTCACCTTCACAATGCCAGACTCCTGCCCTGCACGGATCACAGCCAGCGCCCGTCCATAATAAGTGATGTGCTCATTGTCCGTAAAGCTCTCCTCAGTAAAGGGTCTGGCGCTACCAAATCCCTGCAGCGATCCCGCGCCTTCCAAGGTGACCGTAACCATCCGGTCTTCAAGCATTTTCAAATTACCCTGGTTATCAGAAATCTCTATTGTCAGAAATACCAGATCCTTTCCATCCCCCCGCAATACGGTTTTATCCAGTGCTATCGCCAACTGCGTAGTCGCATCGGCAGATCTCAGGCTACTGCGCGAAAGCTCTATACCCTGCACATCATACGCGATTGCTTCCAGTGTCCCAAGGGCATACTTTATTTTAAACAGCGCCTTCATCTTGCGGACTTTCTTTTTGCCAAGCGATTTCCCATTTAGCAGCAGTTCCACCCTGTCACCATTGCAAAATACCTCGATCGTCGCGAGCTTCCCTTCGCATCCACCCCAACTCCAGCTTGCGATTGCATCCGTCTGCCGCCATACAGATTTGGAAGGGCGCTCTCCGGCATGGTTTACTGGCCGCACGCATATGTAGGGCTTCTGTTCCAGACCCCAAACCACCCGATTATAGTGCGCCCGGGCTGTAATGTACCCGGTTATGTCGATTAACCCTTGTTCGGCCAAAATGCATGGATAGTCTTTGTAGAGCGCGCCTTTCTTCTTGCCATACTCCCACATGCCGCAGCCTGCTTCACCCAGGTAATCCCATCCCGCCCATTGAAAGTCACCGATCAGGTAGGGAAGCTTTTCCACCAGTTGCCAGTTCTCGTAGATATCCGACGGGTATGTTTCGCTTCCGACAATCACGCGCTCCGGATGCAGCTTTCCATCCAACACATAGCGGACCGCTCCATAGTTGTAGCCGGCGACATCAAAGTACTGGAAGGCATCGCGGGTGGCCAGGTCCACCGACTTCTGCGTGAGAAAGATGAAGTCAAGCGGCTTCATCACATTCATGATGGTGTTGACGTAGGCGCTGGTCGTGATTTCCCGGCGCTTTTTCTCGCCTTGCTGCTTTTTGCTATCAATTCCACTTTCCGAATAGTGACTTCGGCCCTGATAATTCATCTGATTAAGCTGAAGGTTGACACCAATGGTGATCAGGCGTGTGTTGTCTAGTTCTCGTGCTTTTGCGACAATGACCTTGCTGAATTCCACCCCTTTAAGCAGCGCCGTTTCACTAATTTCATTTCCCATTGAGTAAAAGATCACGCATGGGTGGTTGTAATCTTTGTCGATCATGGATGCCAGGTCTTTTTCCCAACAGTCCAGAAAATCTTTGTGAGAATCCCCTGGGTTCTTCGCAATCCACCAGGTGTCGGTCAGTTCATCGATCACATACATGCCGTACCGGTCACAGGCCTTGAGCATAGCCACCGACAGTGGGTTATGCGAGCTGCGGATTGCGTTGTAGCCTGCCTCTTTCAGGATCTTCACTCGCCGTACTTCTGCTGCTTCAAAGGTGGCGGCCCCAAGCACACCGTTATCATGGTGCACGCATGCGCCGCGCAGCTTGACGGGTTTCCCATTGATGAGCAACCCTTTTTGAGGCGTACATTCCAGGGAGCGGATCCCAAAGGTTTCCACCACCTGGTCCAAGATCGCTCCATCTTTGAGCAGAGAGACACGGCAGGCGTACAAATTGGGTGCCTCATCAGACCACAGTTTGGCCTGGGGAATTTCGAACACCGCATTCTGGTCTCCAGTATGGCTGGCGATTATGTTTTCACCATTCAGAATCTCGATCTGTACCTTGCAGTCATGGTTTCCATTATTCGCCACCTGGGTTTCTACCTGAATTTTGGCCGGATCACTGATTGAT
>CAYOHX010000209.1:0-7840 GCA_964403875.1 uncultured Anaerolinea sp.
AGCCCCCCCATCACCATCACCCCCACGGCCACGGTTCCCAACTCTACACCCACCAACACCCCCAGCTCCACCGCCACCGCCACCATCACCCTCACGCCCACGCTGGCCGGGCCATTCGAATATGAGGTCAAGGAAAACGACAACTGCTGGGACATTGCTGTCACCTACGAAGTGGACCTGGAAGTGCTTCTGGCGCTCAACAACTTCGAGCCCGGCACCTGCCCCATCACCCCCGGCGACCGCATTCTCATCCCCCTGCCGGACATGACCTTGCCAACCACCACGCCCATCTCCATCACCGAGATTCCGCGCGGCCAACGCATCGAGTACACCGTTCAGAGCGGCGACACCCTGCAAATCATTGCTTCCAAGTTCAACAGCACGATCGATGCCATCATGGCGATCGCGGATAACGATCTCGCAGATGCCACCGCCAGCGACGGCGGCCAAAACCTGACCATCCCGGGCAATCACGCCCCCCCCCCGCCCACCCTGGCGCCCAGCCGCACCCCCACGCCGGGCGGCGCGACAGCCACCCCCACGGCCCCTGCGGCCACAGCCACCACGGCCCCGTAACCACGGCGCCTCACACACCGACATTTTCCCCGCCAGAGACCCATTTCTGGCGGGGAGTTGTTTATTTCACCAAGAGCCTATTTTTTACTTTCCAGACCTGTTAAAATTGAGCAGCGATGAAACACAACGCGTTACCCCGTTGGCTCTGGACAGCCACAATCGTTGTTTTGGCTGCGGCCGCAATGGCCATTCTCCTGCTGCGCCCGCAGCCAGAAGCATTATATTACCTGTCCCCCTCCAGAAACCCTGAGCTTTGGCGCGCCGGGTTGGAAGGCGATCCGCCTGAACAACTGACGGATACCAGCGGGCGTGTTTTTGATTTCACCCTGACCCCTGACGGCAGGACGGTCATTTACTCGGCTTACAACAATTTGGGGGGCGTGGACCTGTGGCAGATCGACCGTGGGGCTCACCCTCGCCAGCTTTTTCCTTGCGGCGCGGACTGGTGCATCAACCCGGCTGTTTCTCCAGACGGTAAGCAACTGGCTTTCAGCCGGCGCAAGGCCAACACCGGATCCGGCGGCATGCCCGGCATCCCTCGCGTCTGGCTGATGGATCGAAAAACCGGAGAGATGTCCGAACTGACCGAAGATCCGCGGATTACCGGCTTTGAGCCCTCCTGGTCGCCAGACGGCAGCCGGTTGGCCTTTTTCGACGGACAGAATGGCGGTGTCCGCACCTGGAATTTCTCAAATGGATTGGAATGGTTTGCCCATTCCAATTTGGGCGCGGTCGGTCGTTGGTCTCCTGATGGAAACGCCATGCTTTACATCGATGCCCATCCCGGCGAGGAGCAACCTTACGCCAGGGTTTATCGTCTGGATCTATCCAACGGAGAAACCATCCCGGCTTTTGTCGATATCCAAAACACTCCCCCAGCCGCGGATTACGGCCCACCAGAGTGGTCGACGCAGAATTGGCTGGCGGTAAGCATTCAATTGCTAGAAGGCGGCTCCAACCGCAGTATCTGGATCATGCAGCCCGATGGCAGCCAGGCCCGGCCCATCAGTGAGCAGGAGAACACTCATTACGGCGCTTATCGTTGGAATCCCAGCGGCGATCAATTGGCTTTCCAGCAAATCACGCTAGAAAGCGCCGATTCGATGCCCTCTGTAGCAGTGTGGGATCTGCGAACGAATCAGATCAGCCTCATCGCCACCAACGCATCCCGCCCACAGTGGGGCAGATAACGATACTACTCTTCGGCACGGGCGACGAGGAGAACATCCTCGTGGATATCGGGCTAAATTAATCCAAATATTCAGGTTCTCTGGGAACTGCCGTGCCAACTCCCAATGACCCAATATTCATGCTTGACAATGTTACTACGATTTGTGTATAATTGTATTAATTACAAATTTATAATAAATTCACTCAATTTCCAAGAGCATGATTATGGCTGATCTCGTTGAACAACTTACCCTAGAACTGGATAAAAAAGGCATCCGCCCTTCCTTCCACCGCCTCAAGGTGCTGGAACTGCTGCATAGGCGTGGATGCCACCCTACCGCCGACGAGATCTACGCTGAGCTTCACCCCCAAATTCCGACCCTATCCAAGACCACCGTCTACAACACCCTCAACTCCTTTGTCGAAGTCGGGCTGGCACGGGTCATCAGCATCGATGGGGTGGAAAAACGCTTTGACGCGACCCTGTCCGACCACGGTCATTTCCGATGTGACCGCTGCGGCGCGATCATCAACTTTGCGCTGGATATCAATACCCTGGCTGTCCACGGACTGGAAGGTTTCCAGGTAGCAGGCAGGAATGTGTACTTTACCGGGCTGTGCCCAGATTGTATTCACCTCAATTCTAAACAAAAGGAGTAACAATGGCTGACAAAAAGAAACTAACCACCGCTGCCGGAGCACCTGTTCCAGATAACGACAACGCCATTACCGCCGGCCCGCGCGGCCCCATGCTGCTGCAAGATGTCTGGTATTTGGAAAAACTGGCCCACTTCGATCGCGAAGTGATCCCAGAGCGCCGCATGCACGCCAAGGGCTCCGGGGCCTTCGGCACGTTCACCGTCACCCATGACATCACCCGCTATACCAAGGCCAAAATCTTCTCCGAAGTTGGCAAGAAGACTGATTGTTTTGTGCGCTTCTCCACCGTGGCCGGTGAGCGCGGCGCGGCTGATGCCGAACGCGACATTCGCGGCTTCGCCATGAAGTTCTATACCGAAGAAGGTAACTGGGACCTGGTGGGGAACAATACTCCGGTCTTCTTCCTGCGCGATCCCCACAAATTCCCCGATCTGAACCGCGCCGTCAAGCGCGACCCACGCACCAACATGCGCTCTGCCACCAACAACTGGGACTTCTGGACCTCTCTGCCCGAAGCGCTGCACCAGGTGACCATCACCATGAGCGAGCGCGGCATCCCCTATTCCTACCGCCACATGCACGGCTTTGGCAGCCACACCTTCTCCATGTACAACGCCCAGAACGAGCGCGTGTGGGTCAAGTTCCACCTGGTCACCCAACAGGGCATCAAATGCCTGACCGATCAGGAAGCCGAAGCCATCGTTGCCAAAGACCGCGAAAGCTTCCAGCGCGATCTACTGGAGAGCATCGACAAGGGCGACTTCCCCCGCTGGAAAATGTATATCCAGGTGATGACCGAAGAGCAAGCCCGCAACATGCCCTACAACCCCTTCGATCTCACCAAGGTGTGGTACAAGAAGGATTTCCCCCTCATCGAGGTCGGCGTCATGGAGTTGAATCGCAACCCCGCCAACTACTTCCAAGATGTGGAGCAGGCTGCCTTCAATCCCGCCGCCGTCGTGCCGGGCATCGGCTTCTCGCCCGACAAGATGCTCCAGGGTCGCCTCTTCTCCTATGGTGACGCGCAGCGCTACCGCCTGGGTGTCAACCACCACCAGATTCCGGTTAACCATCCCAAGCATGCCGACGTTCACGCTTCGCACCGCGACGGGCAAATGCGGGTAGATGGCAACCACGGCGCGACCATTGGCTATACCACCAACAGCTTCGGCGCATGGGAAGCTCAGCCCGAGCACAAGGATCCCCCGCTGGACCTGTTCGGCGCGGCGGACGCCTGGAACTTCCGTGAAGACGACAGCGACTACTTCACCCAGCCTGGAAAGCTCTTCCGGCTGATGAATCCCGCCCAACAGCAGGTCCTGTTTGAAAACACGGCCCGCGCCATGGGCGATGCTCCCGAATTCATCAAGATTCGCCACATTCAAAACTGCCTCAAGGCCGACCCCGCCTACGGCGCCGGTGTGGCCAAGGCCCTGGGCATCTCGATGGATAAGGTCAAGTAAGGCTAATCGCTTTACATCAAAAACAGACACTGCGGCGCGAACGCGTCGCAGTGTCTGTTTTTTGATTACGACAACTTTCCCCGGAGGAAGATATACCCCAAAAGAACGGGGCTATAATTATTTCGGTACTGCTCAACTCTTTGGGGAAAGAAGCCGAGTAGTTGCATTATTTCATTCATTGGGAATTGCCGTGGTGAAAAAGGCGATGAATAAAAGCAGACGGTTAGTAATCCTGCTGGTATTGTTTTTAGCCTTGAACGGCGGAACGCGAACGACTTCCGCCGCGGATGAGGACCTTTACGTCTACCTGCCGGTTGTCCTGAAGGGATCCGCAAGCAACAATCTGTGCGCCGGGCTGGTAACGGACAAGGCCGATCACCCAATGACTGAACTGGCGAAACCAGCGCTCGGCCAGACCGTCCGTGACCCGCAGTTCGGAACCACCATTCGGCGGATCACCGCGGTGGGGGGAACTGGGGTGATCAAGCCGCTGTATTCACCGATGCAGGCGTGGAACGCCGATGAAACCTATATGATCCTCTACCAGGTTAATCGCGGGCATCTGCTGTACAACGGAAAGACTTACCAGTATGTGCGCGAGCTCAACATCGATCCGCCCGACATCGAACAGGTATACTGGAGCACGAGCGATCCCGATATCTTCTACTGGATTGGCGGGAGAGTCTTGTATCGTTACCATGTGTCCACCAATACCAGCGAGCCGCTGCGAACGATTGACGCTTGCGGCGGGAACGTCAGGGCGGATTCGCATGCCTGGATCTCCTGGGACGCCAAAACCCTGGGGCTGTACTGCGCAGCCACAGACACGGCGTTTATCTACAACATTGAAACCGGCGTGACTTCCGGTTCGCGAGCGCCGGCGGACGATGAGATCCCTTTCATCGGGGCAAGCGGCACACTCGCTTACTGGGGAGGAAAAGTGGTCGATCGATCGATGAACATCCTGCGCACGCTGGATCTTGGCTACACCGGAGAGCACAGCAGCCTCGGCATGCTGGCGAACGGTCACGACACGTACAACCTAGTGCAGTATGACCCTGGCCCTGCCGGCAGTGAGGTGGGGACGCTGTTGACTTTCGATATGACCGACGGCTCCTACCGGGTGATTGTTGGGCCGCAAAATGGGTATCCCTACCCGCCGGGAGGCTCGCACATTTCCGCGCCGATCTACAAACGCCCCGGATGGGTCTTTGTCTCGATCATCGGCGACGTTCGTGGAACCCATCTACTCGATCAGGAGCTCTTGTTGGCCAACACGAATCCAGGCGGCGAGGTCTGCCGGATCGGCCATCATAGGTCCCAGGAGGCTCAGGACTACTGGGGCGAGCCGCATGTCAGCGGCAGCCCTAGCGGGACGCGGGCTCTGTTTGGCAGCGATTGGGGCGGAGGGCCAAGCGTGGATACGTATGTGGTCGAGCTTCCCTCTTACATCCCATGATCGTCTCTTTCGCGGGCTACCGATATTTATTTGAGTCGGTTCCCATCTTTTAAATCAGGTTTCATCTTCGGTGGGCTCTTCAAACCAGCTCGCCCACAGATCCAGCTCCTCACGCTTCACCGCAAACGTCCCCAGCGGCAGGTCGGCATTGCGCGCCGAAAGTCGAGCCCACAGCTCGTCCAGGCTCACCTTCAGATAGCGCAGTTCGACTCGCGCCCCCAACGCCTCGGCCTCGGCGCGGAAGAAGCTGCGCTCCGCTTTCGACCAAAACCCGTATTCCAACACCACGTTCATTCCTAAGCCCAGCGCGCGTTTCGCTAAATTCCACAAGAGCTTTTCCACAGGGTCGCGCAAACGGTCCAACTCGGCCTTATCGGATGGATCGGCCAACAGTTGGGCAATCCACTCATCTGGGCACAGGCGCAGCGCGTGCTGCTCGGCTTCCAATGCTCGCGCCAGGGTGGTCTTTCCGGCTCCTGGCAACCCGCAAATCAGAAATAGTGTGGGCATTTCTTCTCGCGTCATTCAGGGTTCAAGAGATAAACGACATATTCATCCAATTGACCAGCGTAAGTCAGCGGGTAATCGGCCAGGCTTGCTTGAACTGATTCCCATTGTGGGTAACCCGAAGAGTCAAAAACCACGTACCCAACCTCGCGCGCTCTGAGAATTTCGACTCCTGCTTGCGTGGGGAACCGTTCCAGTTCAGGAAGCAAGCTCTGGAGGTTGTCCGGGACATGCGCGCCGTAAAACGTGCCAAATAATGGTTTCTGATGAATGGTGGACGCATAAACATAAGGAGGCAGGATCGAATTCTGAATAGGAAATTCCACAACAGAACCTCTGTCTGGCTGAACATACAACCATTGATCTACAGGGCGTGGTTCCGTGGAAGATAAAGGCAGCGCGATGTGGTAATCGGCGCAAATCAGGCCAATGGTCAGCAGAAAAACCGCCAACTTTGCTTTCCAATTGGGTTCCTGGAGTGAAATCCTGTGAAAGCTGATGGCTGCCAACACAGCCAGAAACAGGTATACAAAAACGCTGTACCTGGCCCATGCCCGCATCCCATCATAAAACGGCAAGATTTTCGCCAGGAAGAAATTGGGCAAAGGCAAATGCCCGCCGGAAAGGATCATCCAATCCGGAATGATTTTCAGAATCGCATCTGAATGTCTTAAAGACGGAATGTAGATACTGTTTCCCAAAGCCAGTATCATCGCCACCAGGGCCGGCGCAAGCAGAAACTTATACGGAGGAAGCGGATCGGACGTGGCGGATTTTTTTGACAATAGCAGAAGCACCAACATCACGGGGATGATACCTAGGTACATATAATTCTCGTAGATTCCCGGGTCAATCGGGACCTGGGAGAGGATATTCCCCCAAAGAAAATTCGCCTGCGACGGGGTCACAAAATCGAGCGCATCCGCCTGCCAACCGGTGAAATAGAGCAAAGGTTGATGGTTGGCTGCGCCTTCACTGGATAATTTAAAATAGGGGTACGCCGCCGCCCCAAAGAATGGTAACGCCACCAAGAAAGCGAAAAAAAGATTCCTCCACACTTCAACCCTTCTCAGCACCGATCGATCAGCCCACAAAATATAGCCAAGACCAAAGAAGATCGAAATCACAATCGCCATATAAAGAAAATACATGGAAGACAACCCGGCCAATCCCAGCCCGATCCCAGCAAACAGGATGCCTTTCTTCTGATTCTTGGAAGAGACCAGGAGCTGATATAGGCCAAAGTAATGGAGGGCCAACCACTGCGTCCCCATCAGCGGCAAATGGCCGAATTGATGGATCAAGCGAAACGGAGAAAAAGCAAAAATCGTTCCGGCGATGAGGCCGGCATACGTGCTCCGAGTCATATCCTTAACCCACAAGTACACAATCCACCCCGATAAGACATAGGACGCCAGAATGGTCAGGTTATAGGCGAAGGTCGCGTTCCCAAACAAGCGAAACACCAGCGCGGTGAGCACATTGATACTTGAAATTTCGGTGTAAGCCAGGCTCCAACCATCAGGATAATTCAGGTCAGGCACAACCAACGACAACCCATGACCCTGGAGGAGTTGCCCATTGATCCAATCGCAAAGCCAAAGAAAATACAAATTGTCTCCCGCCAACCCAATCGTGGCCGTGGAAAGCTTGGATATCAACGGCCAGACCATGATGATGGTCAACCCTACAAAAAACGCGATGGGGAGAAAACGAATTAACCCTCGGGTATTGTCCAGCGCCAATTCTTTTTTATGCATGCTGTTCCATTTTGGTAGGCAGTTTGAATATGCCGTTGAAGATTCCGTCGTCAAAGTAGCGATGATGTAGTTATTATACTCAGCGAAGGGGCTTAATATCCGGGAGAGAACGTTGTCTTATTGATGAGCACATTAAAATGCGTCCTTGACAAGTATCCACCCGTCGGGTAAAATCTTGCTTACCCTTCAAACGAATGAGGGCCTGTAGCGCAGTTGGGAGCGCGCCTCAATCGCACTGAGGAGGC
>CAYOHX010000210.1:0-7839 GCA_964403875.1 uncultured Anaerolinea sp.
CGGAATTCGCGGATAAAGGCTTGTTTTTTACAAAAATCGTTTAAACCCACATGACTCCGCGTCCACAGATTCGGGTTGGGCCAGGAGCCAGGATTCAGAAACCAGAATCCAGGAATCAGGATCCAGAATCCGAAAAGCCGGGGGAGAGAATAAGCCGGAAACCGAGGAAGTTGCCGAAGCCGTCAGGGTCGTCCCCGTAACGGGACGCCCAGCGCGCGTACCTCCCATGGTCGTTCCACGACCCGCTGCGCCACACATATGTTGAACCCTCTTTGGAACGGGTCCACTCGAATACATTCCCGCTCATGTCCCAGGCTCCGGTTGGACTGAGGCCTTGCGGGTAGGTGCACACCGCGGTTGTGCCAAATCCTTCCGATTCGATTGTGTTTGTGTAAGCTGTTTGGAATTTGTCCCCCCAGGGGTATTCGCGCCCGTCCGTTCCGCGCGCGGCTCGCTCCCATTCCTCTTCAGTGGGCAGGCGAGCTATATATCCTTCTGGCAGCTTGCCCGCCCCTTTCAACTGTTCGTTGAGCCAGGCGGCATAGGCTTCGGCTTCATACCAGGTGACACCCACGACTGGGAAAATCGGGTTGTTGAAGGGGGCATTATCCCAATATCCGGGTTGGTTCCTTTCCTCTTTTTCCTTCCATTTCCAGCCGGCCTTACTCCAATATTTTTGCGTCTGGTAACCCCGCCCAGCTATAAAAGCGGCGAACTGTTCGTTGGTGACCGGGTATTGGGCCACCCAATAGCGGTAGGGGATGCTGCGCGGCTTTTTGTCGTTACTGTAGAGGAAGCCCGCCGGCGTCTCCAGGAACGCATCCAACCCCTCGGGGCGCCAGCCCAGCAGCCCCAGCGAGGCTCCCGCGCTCTGCCGGTAGCGCTTGGCTGCCGTTTCGCTTTGCATGGTCGCGACCAGCGCCGGGAGCACTTTCTCCACTCCAGCTTTACCAACTCCCACCGCGCGCGAATCGCAGGCTGCTTCACCGGCCAGGGCCACCGCCGCCCCAGGCTCGCCGGGCTGCTCGGTCACCAGCATCTCCAGTACTTTGCCCGCTGCGTTGGGCATTTGCTGGATCAGGCCCACATAACCCACCGCCAGCAAGGCCACCTCGCGCCAGGCAGGCTCTGCCACATGATCTTTCAGTTGGGCATAGATCACCTCGGCTTGCCCTTCGGCTTGCAGGGCCATGCCCACCCCCGCCAGGTATTCCTCGAAGGTCAGGTGGATGAAGCCGTATTCGCCCGGGCCGCGCTCCAACAGTAAAGCTGTGTGCTCGTGCACGTCCGCCAGAAAGTCGCGGGCTTTCTTTTCTGCGTTTTCTTCTCCCCGGGCCTCATACAGGCGGCGCAGTTCGCGCTGGAGATCTTCGCGCTTGACCAGCCCCACCCCAGGGCTGACGGTGTGCATCCACAGGGCCAGAGGGGCCAGCAAGCGCACGGTCGCGACCACATCCAAATCCCGCCCCACCGCCCGCCCGGTCATGCTGCGGGCGCGGTTCCAGGTGGACAACATGGTTCGCACATACTGCTCATATAGTTCCACGCGCCGCTCCGGCAAAGTCACACCCTGGCGCTTCATCACCGCCAGAATGGTCAGCAGCAGGGGGTTGGCCGCCAGCCGGCGCACGCCTTCACTGCGTTGGACGGCTTCAACCAGTTCCTTGCTTTCCCGAGCTGCATCAAATCCTGCGGCAGCACCGCTTCCTTGCGCCTGGTTTTCAAGAATGGCCGTCCACTTTTAGCGAAATCCGCGATTTCCTGATCGTCAAAATCCACCAGGGTGGCTTCCACCAGCCCTTCCGCTGCCGGGCGCACATCGCGGTAACCCACCACCCGGCTGGTAAGAACGAACTTGTTGCCATTGCTCTTATGGGCGGTGAAGTAGCTCACCACGCGCTCGACGACCGTGTGGCGCATGGATAGGTTCTTGACCTCATCCAGCCCATCCAGCAGCACCAGGGCGCTGCCGTCCTTCAACGCCGCCCGCAGCAGGTCGCCCACAGGCCAATCCTGGCAGGTCTGGCAGAAATACTCCTCGATGAACTGGTCGACGCGCATATCTTTTTCTTCGAGCTGGTTGGCGTAAGCTGCCAGGGGGATCAGTACGGGCAGGCGACCAGCCAGTCCCAATTCCTCTCCCTTTCCAAGCGCGCACTTCACAGCCAGATACTTGAGGAAAGTGCTCTTGCCCGCGCCGGGGTCGCCCAGCAGGATCAAGCCGCCGTTCTCGCGCAAGAGGTCCAGCACCGGCTGCGGTTTTGAAAAACGAATTTGTTCCTCCTCATCAGCTTTGATCTTTCGCCCTGCCAGACGGATTTCCGCCGACCAGGTTTCGCCGCCTTTGGGCAGTTCCCGCCGGGCTTTGAGCGGCACGTACAGATCCATTAGCGGCACGCGCATTTCGATGGCATCGCTGGGGCCAAAGCCTTTGAAGCTCAGGTAGCGGTAGCGGTCGGCCATGAATTGCAGATAGGCTGCCCGAACCTGATCCGTTGATTCGGCAGGAGGCTGGGCGGGTTGAGGGGTAACTCCCGTGTTAATGGTGACCGGGCCGTTCACATCTCGAATGACGAACGAACGGTCTCCTGCTTGGGTCACCTCGTCTCGCCCGACAAATTTGCCCCCGCCGGTATCAATATTCCCGCCGACGTACGCTCCCTCAACGTGGGTTGAGGCAGCAGCCACAGGAGCGCTCTTGTGGAATAACTTGAACCACCCCAGGACGCCTGAGATAAGAATGGAGACGATCGACACCAGCGCCTCGAAGCCTTGAATCAGATCCGAATTGGGCGCGATCCACTGCGCCAGCGGCGGGAGCCAGAGGAAGGCTGTGCCGCCGGCAATCAGGATAAAGAGAATGAGTATGATCCAGGGCCATTTGGCTTTCATCCCGCCTCCACCTTTTCCGTTCTAACTACTCTATAAGGGAACATCGAATACATTCATCACTTGTCTCTTACAATGATTCTACTTGCTTTGACTTCTCTAGGCTTTGTTTGTTAGGTCTATTCTGGAAATTCGTGCCCATTCGTGTCATTCGTGGAAAAAATTCTTCCCAAATTCCCCAATCCCGGGTAGGACCAATATCCAGGAGTCAGAACACAGAATCCGCCACACTTCCAGTGCCCAGAGCGGGGGAGAGAATAAGCCGGAAACCGATATAGTCGAAGAAGCCGCCGGGGACGCTCAAGTCGCGGGACGCACAGCGCACGCCCCTCCCATGGTCGCTCCACGACCCGCCGCGCAGCACCCGGCGAGCACCTTCGGCCACCTCCTTCCGCTGCGCCTGGGGCACATAGGGGTAAAGGCTGTAATCGCTGAGCGTCCACTCCCAGACGTTGCCGCTCTGGTCGAAGATCTGGTCATCTCGGGCGCCTTGCGGGTACATGCCCACCGGGGTGGGGTGGTTGATATGGCTATCGACAATATTGGCGCGCTCCTCGGTCCAGACCTCCATTCCCCAGGGATACTTGCGCCCGTCTGCTCCACGCGCGGCCTTTTCCCACTCCGCCTCGGTGGGTAGCCGAATAATAAGCTTCTGGTCTGCAAAGTCTTGCCACATTTGCTTGACCACTGCGTTTTCTGCTTGAGCTGAGAGCTGATCGCGAAGCATCCCGAAGGGGCCGCTAACGGCTAAAAGCTTGTTGTTCACCCACTTTGCATAGGCCATCGCCTTAAACCAACTCACGCCCATCACCGGGTGGTTGGGCATGGTGATTTGGTCTTGCCACAGAAAGGGCAGTGTGTTGTCCTGGTTTCCCTGCTCCTCTACATAATGAGCATATTGCCCCACCGTCACCGGGTAGCGCGCCATCCAGTAATCATAGGGGATTAGCAGCGTATTCGGGTTGCCGTATTCGTCATCGTAAGCATCTTTCTCCCCTTCACGGCTGCCCATCACAAACGGCCCGGCGGGAATGCGCACGAAGCCCAGGCATTCCTCCGGCTTTCCCCGGAACAGCACCGACAGGCTGAAGAGTTTCGCGTCAAAACGCGGGTCGCCCAATTTGCCCAGCGTGTCGCCGGCTTCGGCCCGCTCGCGGGCCGGCAAGCGGTCCTCCTCCACCAGGCGCAATAACCAGCGGCGCAGGCGCTTGACCAGCACGCCGGTTTGTTCGTCGCCCGCGGCCCGCTCCTGCAAGCGTAGTTCCAGCAGCGCCGTGCCGGCCAGCGCTGCCCGCCGCCAGTGCGAGTCCTCCACTTGGTCAATCTCCTCAGGCATGCCCGGCACGAGCGCTTGCAGAGCGCTCAGCGCCTGCCCCTCGCCGCCCTGGCGCACCTTGCCAATGGCCAACAGAATCACCTCGCGCCACCATTCCAGCGAGTTTCCTGCCAGGGCGCAAATGCGCGCATGGAAATCGGCCTGGTTGGTCAGGTGGCAGCCGGCCAGGTATTCCTGGAAGGAGCGGTGGGGGAAGGAATAGATGCCTTTCTCACGAGCAATCAGCAGCCCTGAGCGGCGGTCAAGATATTCCACCAGTACATCGGTTTTTAGATCCACAGGAGTGGCTTTGCCGAGGATTTCCAGGATGGTTCCCAAGGAGATGTCCGCGGGGGCGTCCTCGCCCCGACTGTCTTCATCCAGCAGGCCTTGCTTTTCGTGCACTTCATAAGCAAGGCGCGCCATGGCCGAGCGCAGGTCGCGCTCATCCATCCCCAGAACGCGCAAAATGCCGTAATCGACCAGGGGCTGGCCGTCCGGGCCTTCGGTGATGCTCTGGCGCTGCCATTGGGTCAACAACAACTGCACCGATTGCTCGTACAGGTCGGCGCGGTCTTCGGGCAGGCGCTTCTGGCTGGCGTTCAGCCCGGCGATCAAGGTCAACAGCAGCGGGCGCGAAGCCAAATCCGCCAGGTAACGGCGCTGCCACATCACGGCTAACAAGCCATTGGCGCGCGCCTCGGTCTCGATCGCGTCCCATTGGAAAACCGCGCGGGCAGCCTGGTACCACTGCTTGACAAAGCCTTCGACCTGCTCTTCACTAAAGGGTGCCAGTGCCAGAATGTCGAACTTGGGCAACTGCCAATGCGGGTCGGCGTAAGCGTAAGGCCGGGCGGTGAGAATGGCGCGGGAAGATTTGGAAATTTCACCCAGGAAAGATTGGATGGCTTGCAGCAGGCAGGCCCGCCGCTGCCCGGCTTCGGGCACCTCGTCCAGGCCGTCCAGCAGCAGTAAAACCAAGCCCTTGTCCACGCGCGCCCGCAGGCCGATGAGAGCCCATTTAGTGGCTTCCTGGCCGAGCAGATCCACCATGTGCGCCTGGATGGTTTCCCACAACATGCCGGACGTGCCGCATTTAGCTTCCAAAGGGATGTGCCGGGCCGCCTTGCGCAATACAATGCGCAGCGGCAAGTACCCCTGGATAGCCTTGGGTAGTTTTTCGCTCTCACTGGTCAAGATGGACTGCGCCAGGCGGTAGGTGAGGTAGTTCACGAAACTGGTCTTGCCCGACCCGGCATCCCCCAGCAAGGCCAGGCGTTTATTCTTGACCTCGCAGACCACCTCCATCAATGGGGCGCGGCCTTCGCCATGGCCAAGCGCCAGACGGCGTCCAAACTGGCGGTGGTCTTCCGTTCCATCGTTGGGGGTGCTGATCACGTCCAGGTCGGTGTATACATCCGCCAGGCGCAAGGTGTCCTGCTGCAAGGGGGAAGGCGCCAGACGTGGATCGATGATACCCAAAGGCAGATGGCTGCACTCTTCAGCCAGGGCGCGCAAATAGCCGCGCAGGAACAGGTCGCCGATCTGCTCGCCGGACACTTCCAGGCGGTTACCTTCGCCTACGACGATGATCATATTACTGGCATTGCCCTCAATGGTGACGCTGCGCGTGGCGATGCCCTGCAAAAAGGGGTCCAGGTTGGGAGCCGAAGCGAGCGGAGAACCGCCCGACTCGCGCAGTCTGGCTTCTAGACTAGCCTGTTCAGCCTGCAACTTAGCAACCTGTAGGTCGACTTCAGCGTCACCAAACACATCGCGGACAGTGTCCAGGCTGCGAATTTTTTCAGCGATTTGATCCAGGCGTTTCTGTACATCGTCCATGCGCCACCCCCGAGAAAGGTATATGACTGATTGTAGCCAAATCGGCGGGGCGGGGCAAGAAAAACTATCCATCGACGCTTATTGCTCAAAAAGAGGGTACTTGCAATAACCCACTCGTATGTGGTTTAGTAAAAGTAAGAATTGTCTCCATTGAGACACACCTAACGTAGCTGGTTTCCCCAATAATATAGATTTCCAATTTTCAACGAGAGCTGGGTAACGGGGAAAAAGGCAAGACCTGCACTTGCCCGCCTGTCACGAAAGGAAAGGCGAAAAACCAGTCCGCAGATGCCGCGCAGAGCGCTCAGGGTCGCAGGCATCGCGAAGTGCAAAACCCTGTTGTACGCTGAGCATAGCTCGGCGAAAGGCTTAACGGCACATCAAAAAAAGGTTTCTTCATACTAGAAACGGCTGGAAGCGCAATCCAAAGCCGCCGAAGGAGGTGTACATTGCCATCATCCATATCCAATCAAGTCGACCACGCGCTCGCCAAAATCACCTGGGACAAGGACCAGATTGCCGAGTACAAAAACCAGCATGCGGTTCGCTCGGTCAAGCAGGCCCTGCGCCCGGACGGCGACCCCACCCGGCCCCTGCCCGTTATCCTGGGCATCAACACGCGCCGGACATATTATCAAACAGCCACCCTGTTCTTCGAACAGGCCAAAGAACTGACGGGCGAAGGGCTGCTGGCCGACCTCCTGGACCCCGACACCATCATGACCACCTTCGAGGAGCACTACACCGACGCCGCGCCGGGAACGGTCAACAAACTGCTGGCTGCGCTGAAAAAGGTACACCTGGGCTGCGTCCAGCTGGGTTGGACGAAAGCCCCCTGCCCCATCACACCCGAGCTGCGCGCGTGGGTCAAATCCTTCCGCGATGACAGCAACGTGCGCGCGCCCCGGTTCGGCTATCGCCCCGAAGATGCCGAGAAGGTGGTTACTTACCTGAAGGAAAAGAAGTCGGCCTACACCTTGCCGGCGGAGTTGGCGCTGCGCTGCGGCTTGCGGGAAGACGAGATCGCCGGCTTGAAAGGCGAATACGTTGACCGCGAACAAAAGCTGCTCCACATCACCGGGAAAGGCGGGCGCTATCGCCCTGTGCCGGTTCCCAGCGATCTGCTCGATCGCCTCAATACCTCCAAGCAATACCTGTTTACCCCTTCCGCATCCTGGCGAGCCGGCTTCCGACGCACTGTGCGCGAGGCGACCCGTGCGCTGGGCATCGAGGTCAGCGGCGTGCACCGCTTGCGGGCGAACTTCGCCCAGAACCGCTTTCAAGAATTCCGTTCGCAGGGTTTCAGCGAGCACGAAACCCGCCGGCAGGTTTCCAGGCTGCTTGGGCACGCGCGCATCGACGTGACGTACAAGTACATTCCCAAAGGGTTCACCGGAGAATCACACGGGCCAGAGAAATAACTCTGGCCCGGTTTTCTTACTCGATCGAAGTAATGAAACTCTGCGGTGGGTCCGAAAGGATGATCTTTCCTGTGATGGTGATCGACACCAAATGGTCATTTGGCGAATGCGATGTTAGCGCAAGCGACCGCGGTTGTGGTGTTATTCGGCATGTAACCTCAACGATTTTCTGGTCATTTTCTATAACAAGTTTACCATGTACATCAAACAATTCTATCAGGTGCCGTTTTGCCTCGAAAGACGCGGTGTCCAACCTTTCTCGAATCGCAGCACAAAATTCTTCAATCTCGCTAATTTGCACTTCATCCAATACGGTTTGGTTGAGGTGAGAACTCAACTGTATTCGTTCCTCCATCAGCTTTCTGCTTGTAA
>CAYOHX010000211.1:0-7779 GCA_964403875.1 uncultured Anaerolinea sp.
CCCTCAAACATATCAAACCCTCCCAACTCCCCCCGCAGCCGCGGATCAAACCAACCAGACCAGTCTGGACGCCATCCAGCCCCAGGCTTTGCCCCTGCCCGCCCTGAAAGCGGTGCTGCTGGTGGGAGCCATTGATGGCGATAACGGCCCCTCCACCACCGCCGAGGTTGCCAACATGCGCCTGGCGGCCCAGGTGTTGCGCAACAACAACGTTCAGGTATCCGAGTTCTACCCTCCCAGCGGCAACTGGGATCAGATCAAAGCCGCGGCCAATGGGGCCCACTTCTTTCTCTACCGGGGTCACGGGATTTTCTATGGAGACATCCAACACCCCGATATGGTCGGCGGAATCTCGATCGGTGGCGTCATTTACAGCAGTGATGTAATCCGCCGTGACCTGAAACTGGCACAGAATTCCATCATCCTGTTGTACGGCTGTTACGTGTCCGGCTCCTCGGGAGATGACCGCTTCTCCATCACCAGCAGTGAAGCCCAATGGCGAGTCAACGAATATTCCGACGCATTCTTCGACCTTGGCGCGGCGGGCTACTATGCCAACTGGTTTGGAGACGCTTTCGCCAAATTCCTCGAGTATCTCTTTCAAGGCAAAACGCTTGGCGATGCCTATAAGAGCTACTTTGATTATAACGCCGCCAACACTGAAATCCACTCGTTGGCCTATCACCCCGGAAACGTACTGTGGATGGAACGCGAGAGTTGGGCCAACTACCCCGTCCCCGCTCCGCAGTATTCCAACACCTTCGCCGGGCAGGCGGATAAAACTTTGCTTGATTTGTTCACCCCCGATTTGGAAGTTTCCACCAACACCATCTCCGTCATGGTCCCCACCGGCTATCGTTCATTCTCACGCTCGGTCACAGTCACCTCGGACCCGGTCAAGACCTTCACCTGGGCCGCCAGCATGCCCTCAACCAACTGGTCCAGCCTGACCAATCCTACCGGAACCAGCGGCGGCAGTTTCACCGTGCAAATTGCCAGCGGCCGCCCACTGGGAACTTACTCCACCACTGTCCAGGTATCCCCTACCGACAGCGTCCTCAACGAAAGTCCACAAACGGTCAAGGTGAACCTGGTTGTCGTTTCGACCGTCCATCGGGTCTACCTGCCCACCGTCAAACGATGAAACTCGGGGATCTACTCAGGCTCTTTGGAAGTTGCCGTGGTGAACCCTAATGGCCCTGTAATGGGCGCGCGCCAACTCTGGTACAATCGTCAAAATCGCTCCCTTTTGAGGTACAGAAAACCCCTGAATGCCTCGACCTCAATGAGCATTCACCCGCGTTCCATCCTGGAGGATCTCGCAAATGGACATTGACACCTCGGTCCAATTCCGCCGTTTTTCAATTCACAGCGGCTGGAGCCCTGTCGATGCCAGGGTCATCAGCGAGGCTTCGGTCGGACTGACGGTCAACGGTGCGTACTGGCTGTCCTTCTTGTGTTCACCCACCGAGTTGGAAGCAATGGCGGCTGGTTTCTTGTTCAACGAAGGGCTCATCCAATCTGCCGATGAAATTGCGCTGGTTCAGCCCTGCGCCGACCATTCCAATGTGGATATCTGGTTGAATCACTCCGTCCAAAAACCTTCCGCCTGGAAGCGCACCTCGGGCTGCGGTGGTGGCTCCACAGCCGATGCGGCCCCCCGGCCCGCCGTCAGGGTGGCCGCCCAAAACACCTACTCCGCTCAGGAATTGCTGGCCTGCATGGACCAACTCCTGGCGGCCCAACAAACCTATCGTGAAACCGGCGGCATTCACAGCTCGGCGCTCAGCGATGGCGAGCGCGTCTTGTTGCACTCCGAAGATATCGGTCGCCACAACACCTTGGACAAGCTGGCTGGAAAATTGCTCTTTTCTCCGCTGCCCTTGCCTCGTCGCATTCTCCTCACCACCGGGCGGATCAGCTCGGAAATGCTGCAAAAATCGGCCCGTCTGCAAGCCGAAGTAGTCATCTCTCGCACCTCGCCCACCTCTGAATCGGTGCGCCTGGCAGCCGAAGCCGGCATCACCTTGATTGGTTATGCTCGCCGCGCAGCCATGAATGTCTATGCGCACGCGGAGCGCTTGAAGTAGCCATCACCTTGCGATTGATGGTCGAACACGGTCATCCGGAAAGAGTACAGCCCCGAATGATGGGCAACCAATCAACGCAGCATCCATTCCATGTCCGTTGAAGTATTCTAATTCACCGTCACGGCTTCAACGGGAGAGTCCAGGGGGGCAAAGTCATTCTTGTTCCTCTGTTTGCCGCGCCAATCGCTCGGCCTGCCTGAATTCATCGGGGTCATTCACATTCATGAAGGAACGCAGTTCCCGATCATACACCCGAATCTCATCTGGCGGCATTTCGCGCACCTGAACGGAATCAAACCAGGAGATCATGCGGCGTTTACCCATTTGGATTGCGGCTTCGACCGCTGGAAGACAGGTTTCGCGGCGGTATACGGCATGAAAAGGTTCGTACCCCGCGGGCACGCGCGGCACAACCACGTCCGCGCCTTCTCGCTCAAGGATGCCGATTTGCGCCCTCAGCAGACCGGCGTGGATGAACGGCATATCGCAGGCAGCCACCACCACCAGTGAATACCGTGACCCGCGCAAGGCCGTCAGCAAGCCGCCCAGCGCTCCCAGCCCGGGTTGGCAATCCGGCTCCACGCGCAGCCCCAAAGAAGCCAGTTCTGTCCCGTGATTAGAGGCCACCCACAACTCATCCCCCAGTCCAGCCAACCGCCGCGCCACGCGCGCCAGCAGCGCTTCGCCCAAAAACGGCATCAGGGCTTTATTCTGCCCCATGCGGTTCGATTCGCCGCCAGCCTGGATGACAATACTGACCATATTGGCTATAATTATACTAAATCCGCTGCTCTTCAAACAGCGCCGCGACCAGGCTCATTGGGCTTACCAGGCAAATCCTGGTGAGCCTGTTTCTCCCCCAACCCAAACGGATGCCAATTTCAGCTCCGCCGGCTTAAACAGGAGACCCGATGCCCGAAATTGACCTGACCCCGCTGGCTCCCATCCTGGATGAACTGACGCCCCAGGGCCGCTCCGGGCTGTTACCCGCCCTGCACGCCGCCCAAGATTTGTACGGTTACGTCCCTGAATCCGCCGCCGCAGAAATCGGCGCGAGACTGGGCGTGCCCCTGGCCGATATCTACGGCGTCATCGACTTCTACACCCTTTTCTTCCGCCAACCCATCGCCAAGACCGTGGTTCACGTCTGCAACGATCCTGCCTGCGCCATGGCCGGATCGGAAGGCTTCATGAAGCGCCTGTCCCGGCAGTTGGAGCAGCACCGCATGCAAGGGTTGCCCGTCGGTGTGTTAACCATTGAATATGCGCCCTGCTTGGGGCTGTGCGAGCATGCTCCCGCGCTCAACGTGCAAGGCGCTCAGGTGGCTCGCGCCGACAGCCATTCCTACGCCGACCTGGTAACGGGCAAGCTGCGCCATCCCGGCAGCATCGTCACCTCCGAGATTTCCATCCTCACAGCGAATTGCGGTAAAAAATCCACCACCACCCTCGAGCAATACACCACTGGTGGAGGCTACCAGGGGCTGCGCAACGCCCTGGCCCGCTCCCCCGTCGATGTGATCGCGGAAGTCAAAGCGGCTGGGTTGGTGGGGCGCGGCGGAGCGGCTTTTCCCACCGGCGTCAAGTGGGAATCGGCTGCCCAGGCCCCAGGCGTGGAAAAATATGTTATCTGCAACGCTGACGAGGCCGAGCCTGGCACCTTCAAAGACCGGGTCCTGCTCGAAGACGACCCCCATCGTGTACTGGAAGGCTTGATCATCGCCGCCTATGCCATCGGCGCCGCGAAAGGCTTTATTTACATCCGCGGTGAATATCTTTACCAGTACAACGTCATGCGCCGGGCCGTCGAAGAAGCCCGCGCCGCCGGTCTGCTCGGCGAGCGCATTCTGGGTTCACCGTTCTCCTTCGAGGTCGAGCTGCGCCGCGGCGCAGGGGCCTATATCTGCGGCGAGGAAACCGCTTTGTTCGAGTCCATCGAAGGCAAGCGCGGTTTCCCTCGTATCAAGCCGCCCTTCCCCACCACCGCCGGGTTGTTTGGTCAGCCCACCGTCATCAACAATGTCGAGACCCTGGCCAACGTGCCCTACATCCTCACTGCCGGAGCCGAGGAGTACCGCCGGATCGGCACCGAGAAATCACCGGGCCCCAAGCTTTTCTGCCTTTCCGGCGACGTGGTCCGCCCAGGCCTGTACGAAGTGCCCTTTGGAGTCACCTTGCGCCACGTCATCGAAGACCTGGCGGGCGGAGTGCGCGGCGGCAGGAACCTGCAAGGCCTGTTGATCGGCGGGGCAGCGGGAGCGTTCGCCGGTCCCCAGCACCTGGATGTGCGCCTGACTTTCGAGGATTTGCGCGCCGCCGGGCTGCCGCTCGGTTCGGGTGTGATCACCGTCTTCGATGAAACCCGCGATCTGCGCGATATATGCCTGCGACTGGCTCGCTTCTTCGCCGATGAATCCTGCGGCAAGTGCTACCCTTGCCAGATGGGCACGCAGCGCCAGTTAGAGATCGTTGAGCGTTGGGTTGAGGGCCGTTCCCTGCCCGGCGACCTGGAACGGCTGCGTGACATCGCTCAAACCATGACCGACTCGTCGTTGTGCGGCCTGGGCCAAACCGCCTCTTCGGCTTTGAGCAGCGCGGCGCGCTTGTGGCCCCACCTGATCCACCCACTTCAAGGAATCCGCCATGACAGACATGATTGATCTGACCATCGACGGCCTTCCCGTCTCTGTGGTCCCCGGCACGACCATCCTGCAAGCTGCCGCCCAACTTGGCATCGATGTTCCCACCCTTTGCTACCACGAAGCCTGCACCGCCAACGCCCTGTGCCGCCTGTGCGTGGTGGAAGTGCAGGGCGCGCGCACGCTGGTCCCCTCCTGCGTGGCCCAGGTCAGCCCTGGCATGGTGGTCATCACCCGCTCCGAGCGTGTCGACCGTTCCCGACGCACCATCTTGGAAATGCTATCCTCCAGCGTGGACCTCTCGGACGCTCCCGAAGTACAAGCCCGCCTGCGAGAATACGGTGGCGATCCACAGCGCTTCGTGGAAAGCGAACGCCGTGAGATGCCCGTGATCGACGATAATCCATTCTTCGTGCGCGATTACGAGAAGTGCGTTTTGTGTTGGCGCTGCGTGCAGGTATGCGCCGAAGACGCGCAATACGCGTTTGCCATCAACTTCTCCGGGCGCGGCTACCAAACCCGCATCAACACCTTCTTCGAAAAACCCCTCACCGAAACCACCTGCGTGTTCTGCGGCCAGTGCGTGGGGGTCTGCCCCACCGGCGCGCTCAAGCCCAAACGCCAGTTCCTCCTGGAAAAGGGCATCCCTGTCGATGAAATCCGCGCTCAAACCCGCTTCGAGCGCCGGCGCAGACGGTAAAGGAGGCTGCCATGTTCCACCCCGACCGGATCACCCGCACCACCTGCCCCTTCTGCGGTGTCGGCTGCACCCTGGACCTGCACATCCGCGATAACACCATCTATCGTGTGACTTCGCCCTTCGACTCGGTGGTCAACCACGGCAACCTGTGCGTCAAAGGCCGCTTTGGTTACGACTTCATCGAAAGCCCCAAACGCGTCACCGTGCCGCTGGTGCGCAAAACGGTCCAGGCGCCCGGCAAGCGCCACCCGGCCTTTGATCTGGAAGAATGGCGCGAAGTGAGTTGGGATTACGCCCTGGACTATGCGACCGAACGCATGACCGACATTTACCGGTCTCACGGCTCCGACGCCATCGCCGCGTATAGCTGCGCCAAGGCCACCAACGAGGACAACTACCTGCTGCAAAAGCTGTTCCGGGCCGTGTTCCGCACCAATCATGTCGATCACTGCACCCGCCTGTGCCATGCCGCATCGGTAGTGGCTCTACAGATGGCGGTTGGGTCTGCAGCCATGAGCAATACCGCCGCCGAGGTCATTCACAACGATGTCTTCATCCTCACGGGTTCCAACGTCACCGAAAACCACCCCATCATCGCCAACCACATGAAAGCCGCCATCCAAAAGCACGGCGCCCAACTGATCGTGGTCGATCCGCGCCGCATCGAGATGGTCAACTACGCCACCCTGTGGCTGCCCGAGAAGCCCGGCGCCGACGTGGCTGTGTTTTCGGCCATGGCCCATGTCATCCTCGCCGAAAAGCTGTACAACCAGGATTTCATCGACGCCCGCACCGAGAACTTTGCCGCCTTCGCCGAGTCGATGCGCGCCTTCACCCCCGAATACGCCGAAACCATTTCCGGCGTCGATCGCCAACTGATCATCGCCGCCGCGCGACTATACGCGGGGGCGCGTAACGCCGCCATTTACTGGGCTTTGGGCATCCCTGAAAGCTCACACGGCACTGCCAACGCCCTCAGCTTGATCAATCTGGCGCTGCTCACCGGCCACATTGGCCGTCAAGGCACCGGGCTCAACCCCTTGCGCGGGCAGAACAATGTTCAGGGCGCATCGGATGCGGGGGCCATGCCCTGGCACTATCCCGGCTACCAGCGCGTGGATCATGAAGACGCCGCCCGCAAGTTCGAAGCCCTGTGGAACATCGAGCCCGGCGGCCTCAACCGCCGACCCGGTCTGACCACCACCGAAATCCTCTCTTCGGTGGGCTCGCCTGGCGGGGTACGCTCGCTGTACGTGATGGGCGAAAACCCCATGATGTCTGAGCCCAACCTCAACGCCACCCGCGAACACATCGAGCAGCTAGAATTCCTGGCCGCCCAGGACCTGTTCATCAACGAGACCGGCGCTTATGCCGATGTCTTCCTGCCCGCCGCCTCGTGGGCCGAGAAAGAAGGCACCTTCACCAACACCGATCGCCGCGTGCAGCGCGTACGTCAGGCCCTGCCCGCCCGCGGCCTATCCCGCCCCGATTGGGTCATCGTCTGCGAGCTGGCCCAACGCATCGAAACGCGCCTCGAGCGTCCCTCCAGCGCGGGCTGGCGGTATACGCATCCGTCTGAAATCCTGGAAGAGATGGGCCGCGGCGTGCCCGAATACGCCGGGGTTCGCTATGAACGCATTGAGCGCGATGGCTTGCAAACCCCGGTGTGGGACGAACAGCACCCCGGTACTCCTTTCTTGTTCAGCGATACTTTCCCCCGCGGGCGCGGCAAGTTCCATGCGCTCGAATACACGCCCAACGCCGAAATGCCCGACGAAGAATACCCCTTCTACCTCAGCACGGGGCGCGTGCTGGAGCACTGGCACGGCGGCAGCCTGACCCGGCACGCCTCGCTCAACGAGGTGTACCCCGAAGCGTTGATGGAGATCAACCCCGCCGATGCCACCCGCCTGGGCATCCCCGACGGCGGCCCAGCGCGCGTCACCTCGCGGCGCGGATCGCTGGTACTGCGCGCTCACGTCACCCCCAAGGCCAACCCCGGCGTGGTGTTCATCCCCTTTCACTTCGCCGAAGCCGCCGCCAACCTGCTCACCATCGACGCCCTCGACCCCCAGGCTAAAATCCCCGAGTACAAAGCCTGCGCCGTGCGCGTGGTCCCCGCCCGCGAAGAAGACCTGCCCGACCCGCAAGCCCAGCTCAACCGAGGAAGGTATTAGCCGTGGGCGCAATTCATGAATTGCTCCCACGAATTCTCCCCTACAAATACCTATCACCTCACCCCAATCTCTCCTTATTTCCACCGGGTAGAGTAGAATCATCTCCAATTGTAACTACCCAGCCGGATAGGAAGATGTCCGAATTTGAGGTGTTAGTGGGGTGCTTCGCACCC
>CAYOHX010000212.1:0-7761 GCA_964403875.1 uncultured Anaerolinea sp.
CGCCGATCGCGATCCTGGTGATGCTGGCCATCGTCAATTTAGGAATGGTGGTGTACGCCCAACAGGCAGTACAAGCTGCTGCCAGGCATGGCGCACGGATGGGCAGCGTTGCGCAGCAATGTCCGGCCTGCTACGCTTCCAGTGCAGCGCAGTCAGCTATCTCGGATGCTGGTATTGTGCAGAACGCTTCGGTGAGCGTACTCGCTCCAGGCGGATCGGCGGGAAGCATCCTCAAAATCCAGGTCAGTGGGACCGTACCCAATTTTCTCGCGCCGCTAACCGGGCTGTTCCCCGGCTTGCCGGGTGATACGTTCAAGGTGCAGGCGGATTCGACATTCCGCCAGGAAGGGTGGTAAAGATGAGGAGAGATCAGCGTGCTTATACGATGACCTTCTGGGCGGTTTTTATTGGTTTTGTGATGGCACCGGCCCTGGCCATGGCGATCGAGTTGGGGCGGTATTTCTATGCGATTTCCGAGGTGGCAAAGGCTGCCGATGCCGCGGCTGTTGCTGCGGCGGCGGAGATCAACCAGCGCACGTTTCGGGATAACGGTTCGCTAGTGCCGACAGATAAAACCTGGGCGATTGCGCAGAGCTATGTATCGCAAAACACGACTGGCTTATCTGCGAAGGGCGTGCATGCGTTTGTGACTGGAATTGAGGTGAGCGGGGGGGAGAATATGGTCCGAGTTAATGTATCTGCCAACCTCTCAATCTTGTTTCCATCAGTAGTACCCAATGTTATGGTTACACAGACTGGGATTGCGAAATTAAGAGCACTGACGCATTAGCCAAAAATTGGTAGCTGCTTTCAATATTTGTCGCATTAGTTAATGAAAATCAGAAAAGACGCAGCTTGCACCCAGTTGCCAAACCACTACCGAAGCTTCTTCATTTTCCACGAGAAAAACCTTTTACAGTTTAGTCACCATCCTGTGGGCTACCTGTTAATCAAATTGCACGGCAAAAGAGGGTGTTTATTTCGAAACCGATAACGGCTTCTCTCAGGCTCTGCCCCAGACTAAACAACCTGGTTTTCCCGTACGTATTTTCTGCATCCTACTGCATCAATAGCACTTTACGCACATTTGTACACCTGGAACCAGACATTCCAGAGTACGATGATTGTTTTCTGCTAAAAAATGTTTGTTGGGTGCGAGAAGAAACACTCTGGTAGCTGTAGACTGTCCATAAGTTTTTTCATGGGATTTTCTTTCACGTTATTCACAAAGGAGGTCCGCCACAAAACTGTTTCATCAGGTGCTCATTATTGACTCCCTCTATATTTCAATTTATCGAAAGTTGCCGGCCCATGCGCCGTCTCAACATTCAATCGAAAAGGAGAAGAAAGAAATGCGTAAGTTGATCTCTGTTTTGTCCCTTTTGGTGCTGGTCAGCATAGTGCTGACTGCCTGTGGCGGCGCTGCGACCCCTGCGGCAACCGAAGCACCTACCGAAGCTCCCGCATCAGAAGTCTCCGCAGCTACGGAGGTTCCAGCTACGGAAGCTCCAGTTACTGAACCTCCCGCTGAAGGGCCCATTGAAATTCGCTGGTATGTTGGTGTCGGCGCTGGCACCACTCCTGAAGAGGTCGAGAAGGAAAACGCCTTTGTAGAGAAGTTCAATGCAAAATACGGCGACAAGTACACACTGGTCCTGGATGTCGTCCCCGTTGCCACGGGAAACGATGTACTCAAGACGCAGATTGCATCCGGCGACGTGCCGGATATCGTTGGACCTGTGGGCGTGAGCGGTCTATGGAGCTTCGAAGGTGCCTGGCTGGATCTCACTCCCTACATGGAGAAAACCAATTACGACTCCAGCGACTTCAACCCTGCTCTGATCGAATTCTATCAGCTTGGTCCACAGGGACAGATCGGTCTGCCTTTCTCTATTTATCCATCCGCTCTCTGGTATAACGTAGACATCTTCGATGAGGCCGGCATTGCATATCCGCCTCACAAGTATGGTGATACGTATGCGGATGGCAGCGAGTGGAACTTCGACAAGCTGCGCGAAATTGGCATGCAGTTGACCTTCGACGAGAATGGAAACACCCCCGCCAGCCCGGAATTCGACCCCGAGAAGATTGTACAGTTCGGTTACGATGCGACGTGGTCATCTCTTCGTGGCAAATGGACATTTTTCGGGGCTGGCAGCTTTGTTGGTCCGGATGGAAACGCCGTTCTACCTGATGTCTGGCGCGAAGCAGCGCATTGGTACTACGATGGCATGTGGACGGATTACTTTATCCCGAATGATAACTACGTCAACAGCGACCTGCTTGCCAATAATAATACCTTCGGCTCTGGCAATGTTGCGATGTCTCCCGTCCATTCCTGGTTCACATGCTGTACGAATGATGTAAATTGGGATCTGGCGGCATTGCCATCATACAACGGTCAATACACTGCCAAGGTTCAGGCCGATACATTCTCCATCCTGAAGGGTGCCAAGAACCCTGATGCCTCCTTCGAGGTTCTCCAGATCTTCATTGGTGAGATGGCTCCCGACCTGCTGCAGGTTTATGGCGCTTTCCCTGCCCGCCAGAGTCTACAGACCAGCGCCATCGCAACCATGCAGGAAAAGTTCCCCGATGCAGATCTGCAAGTCTTCATCGATGGCATCAGCTATCCAGATAACCCCAATCACGAATCCGGTTTGCCGAACTACCTCAAAGCTGGCGACACCGAATCTGCCTTTGGCAGCCTATACCAGACGACCCCTGGTCTTGACCTGGATGCAGAACTCGACAAATTGATCGACAACCTTGATGCAGTATTCAAAGAGCAACAATAGTCGGTCATAAAGAAAACCTTGAGTGGTGACACGTAGGTGTCACCACTCAAATTTTGGAAGTGTTCATCTTGTCGAATCATTCTTTGAGCGTAACTCCGTAGACCTGTATGAACGCTTAGAATCTATACTCTGCATAAGATCGAGAGGAAAAGCCTATGACTGTCTCACACACAACCACAGGGCTCTCACAAGGCACATCGAAACCACGTTCCAATTTTGACCGCACTCAGGAACGCTGGGGGTATTTTTTCATTTCACCGTGGATCATTGGTTTCCTGTCCTTCACGTTAATTCCAATTGTGGCCACGCTGTATTTCTCGATGACTAATTACAGCCCGGTCACTCCGGAAGCAACGAAGTTCGTGGGACTGGATAACTATAAGACCATGCTGACAGATGCAAGAGTGGGTAAATCACTGGTAGTGACGGTGAGGTACGCCATCCTTGCCATACCCATTAGCTTTATAACGGGGTTGGCGCTGGCGGCATTGGTTAACTCGAAGCATCTGGCTGGCAAAAATTTCTTCCGCACTATGTTTTTTATGCCATCGATGATCCCGGTTGTGGCAGGCGCACTGGTATGGGTGGGCGTGATGAATACGCAGAGCGGATGGCTTAACCTGATACTGGAATCCGTGGGATTAAAGGGACCAGATTGGCTCAACGATCCAAACTGGATCTATCCGGCTCTCGTGCTGATTGGGTTGTGGGGGCTTGGCAACCTTATGCTCACGCTCCTAGCTGGTATGCAGGGCGTTCCAACCGAGTTATACGAAGCTGCCACCATCGATGGCGCCAACGGCTGGCAGCAGTTCGCAAAGATCACCCTCCCAATGATCTCTCCTGTCATTTTTTATAACATGACCCTGATGCTGATAGGTGCTTTCAAATACTTCGATCTGGCCTATGTTCTCAAGAATGGTACAGGCCAGCCTGCCGATTCCACCTTGTTTTATAACCTGAATCTCTTTAAAAATGCCTTCACCTATAATCTGATGGGATACGGCTCAGCGCTCGCCTGGGTCTTGTTCCTAATCGTGCTGGTGCTGACGCTCATTCTATTCAAAACCTCCAGTATGTGGGTTTACTACAGCGGAGAAGGGAGAAACTAATCATGTCGCAGAGTTCCTTCCTTACGATTCGTCAAAGAGACGTCGTCAATAAAATCCTGGTGACAAGCATCGCCATCTTCGTACTGCTTATGTTCGTCGCGCCGCTGGGCTACATGTTCACAACTGCTCTGAAGAGCGCCGATCAAATGGGTGACTCGAGCGCTCCCTGGTATTGGCCATTTTCCAGGAAAACATTCGAATACGAAGGCAAAAAGTTGGAGATGTTCGAGGTCCCTCTCGAAGACGGTGTGCATGAGTTGGCAGCTTTAACGAAAACTACCACGCAAACAACTTTTATCGATCCACAGAACCTGGACGCAGAGCCAATTATTTGGCAAGGGAACTGGCGAAAACTGGATGCAATCCATGTCTCCGACCCGCAGTGGCAAAACTTCAAGAAGGCTTGGGACGATCTGAATTTTCCACTTCTGTTCCGGAACTCGATGATCATTGCCGGTTTGGGAACGTTCGGCGCAGTCATTTCTGCCATCTTTGTCTCTTTTGGGTTTGCACGCTTCAATTTCCGAGGCAAGAACACCCTGTTTATGGTCCTGATCGCGACAATTATTTTGCCCGTACAGGCCACGTTGATCCCCACATATATTGTCTTTGCGAAGATTGGATGGACGAATACTCTCTTACCCCTGATCGTCCCGCACTTCTTTGCTAATGGATACAATGTCTTCCTGCTGCGGCAGTACTTCATGCAGATTCCGCGTGAGCTGGATGAAGCCGCCATGATCGATGGGGCTAACCCCTTACAGATCCTGTTCAAGGTGATTATCCCTCAATCTATTCCAGCAATCACAGCTGTAGCGCTGTTCCACTTCTTCTTTGCGTGGAATGACTTCTTTATGCCGCTGGTCTATTTGTCCTCCAGCCCTGAGCTTTGGCCGCTTTCTGTAGGTTTGCAGAGGTTCAATTCGCTCTATGGAAGGTTGCCTAACCTGATCCAGACCGGCGCACTGATCACACTAGTGCTGCCTGTGACGATCTTCTTCTTCGCTCAGAAGCTCTTCATGCAGGGTATTGTGTTCACGGGTGTTGAAAAATAACATTTGCTTTCATCGCTGGTGATTGTGGACTCCATAATAATTAACATTGAGACCTGCGCCGCACGGTGTGCTCAGGCACTGCCCGCACACCCGCAGAATTGCGGGTCAGGTTGCAAGTGTGAAGCCGTGCTGTTGAATGCTGTTTCAAACTCTAGGGTCTGTCCTTCTTGACGGAAAGCCACAAACATTACTTAAGATGTTGTGTAGGAACACCCCGACGAAGGAAATCTGCCGAAAAGAACCTCAGGTAGCCGGCCAAACATGTAGGAAATGCAGAGCCTGACTGTCTTACTCGAATAATGGAGAATCGCATGGCAAACAAAACTACTTTTCCTGAGAACTTTCTCTGGGGTGCGGCAACAGCGTCATATCAGATCGAAGGTGCATGGGATCAGGAT
Source organism: uncultured Anaerolinea sp. (assembly GCA_964403875.1). Classification (GTDB taxonomy): domain Bacteria; phylum Chloroflexota; class Anaerolineae; order Anaerolineales; family Anaerolineaceae; genus Anaerolinea. The sequence goes on from CAYOHX010000212.1 coordinate 5,364, forward strand.
GGCAAAGGTGAATCGATATGGGATCGCTTTACACACACACCAGGTAATATCAAGAATGGTGACACAGGCAACGTTGCAGACGATCATTACCGGTTATGGAAGGAAGACATCGCGCTGATGAAGAAGATCGGATTGAAAGCATACCGTTTCTCCATCTCTTGGACGCGCGTGTTGCCAGATGGACAGGGCAAGGTGAATCAAAAGGGACTAAACTTCTATGACAGGTTCGTAGACGAACTACTCAAAGCGGGTATTACACCATTCATCACACTGAATCACTGGGATCTCCCACAGCAGTTGCAAGATAAGGGCGGTTGGCCGATTCGGTCCACGGCCTATGCATTTGTCGATTACGCAGATGTCGTATCAAAAGCGCTTGGTGATCGCGTCACCAACTGGATCACACACAACGAACCAGCAGTCGTGGCTTGGGCGGGTTATGGAAATGGTTCCCAGGCACCAGGATTGAAAGACTATTCGCTTGCTGTCCCCGCCTCGCACCACTTGCTGCTCTCGCATGGCTGGGCCATTCCAGTCATTCGACGAAATAGCTCTCACGCAGAAGTGGGCATCGCAATTGATATCCAATGGGGCGTAGCTGCATCTAATAGTAGAGCCGACCGAAACTCCGTTCGTGCGAGTGATGGTCAAAGATTCCGCTGGTTTGCGGATCCAGTATTTGGGCGCGGTTATCCACAAGATGTATGTGAAGATTTTGAAAAGATGGGTGCTTTGCCTAACGGCATGGACTTTGTAAAGCCTGGCGATATGGAAGCGATATCCATCCCCATCGATTTTCTCGGTCTCAATTATTACTCCCGCCATGTGCATCGCGTCGACACGCCAGATAACGATCCACAAATCATCTTTCCTAAACCGCAGACTCCCGAAAATTGGACTGAGATGGAGTGGGAGGTCGAGCCCGATGGTCTCACTGCAATCCTGAACAGAGCTTATTTCAACTATCAGCCATGCAAACTCTATGTTACAGAAAACGGTGCCAGCTACTCCACACCACCTGATCAATATGGAAATGTTCATGACGAGCATCGCGTTCAATACCTGCGTGCGCACTTCGCGGCCGCGCATCGTGCGCTTCAAGTGGGTGTGCCGCTCGCAGGATATTTTGTATGGTCGTTTATGGATAATTTTGAATGGAGCCTCGGCTACACTCAGCGTTTTGGAATTGTCTATGTTGATTACCAGACGCAACGACGCTACCTGAAAGACAGCGCTAAGTGGTACAAAGGCGTAATCAAGAAAAATCGGCTATAGATGAAATCAGTTCCCGCGTAAGGGAAAGGGTGCAAACAAAGACTGATTATTTTCGGATGCAGACATGACGATCGGCTGGGAATTCATCGATACGCTAGGTACATTCAGGCTCAAGGATCCTGATCGTAACAGCTATCTTTATTTCCCCCTAGTCAATGAGGCAGGCATGATTTCGTCGGTCACGCCTACCTTAAATGGCGATGCGAAAGCGGATCAGAAAACATTTCTGTTATTACCCACTTCGGTAGAAGACCTCCACAACAGCCGCGCGACGCGTAACTTCTGGCTACGGATCGATGAGAATTATGTCTGGTCGGCTACCGGCAATGGTGCGGAACAAACGGCCCGCAGCCTTTCCCATCTTCGAGACGAGTCGACTATGACTGCCGGTTTTCTCTGGCACAGCGTCAGACGCCAGCATCCCGCTACCGGATTAGTAGCTGAGGTGACCAACTTTGTCCCGATTACTGACGATCACGTCGAGTTGATGCGCGTCACATTGAAAAACAAAGGTAAGAAACCGTTGCGACTTGATCCGACCGCGGCTATCCCAATCTTTGGCCGCTCGGCCGATAATCTGCATGTTTACCGCCATGTCACATCTCTCCTTCACCGCACATCGTGCCACCAAAAGGGAGTCCTTGTCCGTCCCACGCTTTCTTTTGATGAGCACGGACACACGGTTAACCAGACTACTTTCGCCGTCCTGGGCACAGAGGCAGATGGCATTTCACCAGTGGGATTCTTCGCTGATGTGAAAGCTTTTGTTGGCGAGGGAGGGACACTAGACTGGCCCGAGGCTGTAGTTGCCAACAAAATTGCTACGCAGGTTGCTGGTGGAACACTTGAGGGATATGAATCAATTGGTGGGATTCGTTTTCGGACGATCGAACTGCTTCCCGGCGCGGAGAAATCCTATGTCATCATCCTGGGAATTTTGCATAACGGGGCGAATCCTGATGCTTTAATAAAGCGTTACGGTACCGGTATAAGCTTTGCTGAGGAACTTCAAAAGACAAAGTTCTTTTGGTGCGAGAAAACCTCTACACTTCTCTTTGAAACAAACAATATGACTCCACTGCAAAAAGGTTGACAACCCTGTTGAATTGCGAGAAAGTTTAAT
>CAYOHX010000213.1:0-7715 GCA_964403875.1 uncultured Anaerolinea sp.
GGCCGTCCTTCCTGGTGGGCTGGTTCGCCGCGCTCTTCAACGCGCTGTGGGAAGCCGGTTTCGAGTTCAAAAAAGTGCGCGCACCGGTGATCGTTTTCACCACCACCCTCGTTCTTGTTCTTGTGTGGGGCAGCACCCGCATGGTGTTCGACGCGCCTGCTCCCGGGACGGTCAAGGTTGGCTCGGTCATCGTTGGCCTGCCGGAGGAGAACATTTTCTACACCTACCTCGAGCAGCCCAAGGATGCCCAGCTGGCGCAAAAAGAAAAATACCGCCAGATGACCTTCGCCGTGCAGGATCAGCTCTTTGCCGCGTCAGAGCGGCTGATCCCGAGCGGGATTAAGATCCTGGCCTGGCCGAGCGGCAATGCGGTGGTATTTGCTGAAGACGCGCCCCGGCTGATCGCCCGCATGCAGTCCTTCGCCCGCCAGCACCAGGTGTATTTCTTTCCCAGCCTGCTGGTTCTGGGAAGTTATGACGGGCCCGACCGCAACCGGGTGCTTGCCATCCTTCCCGACGGCACAATCGCCTATACTCACTTCAAAGGCCGCAACCCGAACGCTGGTTATTACCAGGGCAATGCCATCGAAACCATCGACACCCCCTATGGGCGCATCGCCTCGCCGATCTGCTACGAAATGGAGTTCCACCGCTTTATACGCCAGGCGGGCGAGAAAGGCGTTGACATCTTGATCGTCCCCGGCGATGAACCTTCCAGAGATAACACAGTCGTTCATACGGAGGTGTCCATGTTCCGCGGCCTCGAAAACGGCTTCTCGATCCTGCGCACCACCCTGGAAGGCCTGACCCTGGGCATGGATTACCAGGGCAGGGTGCTTTCCCAACTGAATTACTATAATACCCTGGAGAATCGCACGCTCATCACCGAGCTGCCGGTGAAAGGCACGCGCACCCTCTACGCCTGCTGGGGGGACTGGTTTGCCTACGGCTGCATGGTCCTGCTGGCTGCAATGGTGATCCTCGCGATCGCCAACAAACGCCGGGAATAACCACCCGACGGGTCTCAGGCCACTTCCAGGCAACCAGCCTCTAGTAGGGAGCACAGTTGCTGAGTTTCTACCGAAGCGCAGCAACCGCAGTCTGGTGACGAGGCGCGAACCGGCGGCTGCCAGCCCCAGGAATGATGCGATCGAGGAAGAAAATCGGGCTCGTGACCCGCCCCAACGATTATTTATCGATTGGTACTGTGACACCGCCAATGTGCATGACACCACCTTTCAATCGCTGATCCAAAGCTATGAGGGTCGCATGGTGGTCTTCTCTGATTTTGGCTTTCATGCCAAGCAAGGCGATCCGACCAATGAGTGGGCGAACTAGCACCATTGGTTATATAATAAAACCAGGAAATCAAAATGGCAAAAACACAGCTTGGCAACTGTTTTAAATTGGCGCGAGCAGAAAAGCACCTGTCATAGGAAGAGCTTGCCGCCCTGGCGGGGGTCACCCGCCAAACGATTAGCTCGATCGAGACGTGCCAGTACATCCCATCCGCCCTACAGGCTTTCATCCTGGCGAAAACGATGGGCAAAGCGGTTGAGGAACTTTTCTGCCTGGAAGGTGACAAATGATGAAACAAGAACCCGTCCAGCGCGACGAGCGTTATTATGCCGTTGAAAATGCCAGCTACAAAATCGGATGCGTTCTGATGGCCTCTACCATCATGCTGTGGTTGATCTTCCGCACCATCATGTATCAAGAAGGCAGTTGGATCATCTTCGGGCTGGTGTGGATTTCCAGCATGGCGGTAATGGTGTACCAGGTGAAGCACAAGATTCTGCAGTTCAACCGCAAGCTGCTGATGTACTTCTTCATCGTCATGGTGATCGCCGCCGCCGTGCCTTTTATCTTAAACGCGCTTTGGTGATAGCGTGGAGCGCGCATCCTGGTTCGGCAAACTAAATTCGGACCTGGCGATCTCCATACTGCTCTTTCGCGCGCGCCCGGTCCTGCTCAATGGGCTGTTCATCGCCTACCTGATTTGGGGCCAGCCGCAGCTGATGGAACGGCTCAACGCCTCACAGGACGGGCGCGGCGATTGGCAGTTGGGCGGGCTGCTGCTGATCGTGCCGCTGGTAGAAATCATCGGCATCCGGCTCAAGCGCCCGGTCAGCGCGTATTTTGCCTGGCGCTACCCGCGCCAGGGAACCAGCGCGTACCTGGTGGTCGTGTTCGTCCTTACCGCCATTCTTCGCCTGGCGCTGGGTTTTTTCTATCTGACCGTAGCGTTCCAGGTAGGCGGCGGCAAGCCCGTCGGGCAGCTTTCCGACGGCTGGCAGCTGTTGATGGTCGTGATGGTTTTTGTCATCATCATCATCGAAACGCTAGTCATCGTGATGGCGTTTCCCCTGAATCATGTAAATATCAACGGGCAGCCCCCGCTATCGTCGAACCTGCCCCTCGAACGCTGGTTGCAGAAGGTCTTCTATGGACGCCCCCCGGAACAGATCGACTTGAAAATCGCACTGCTCGGGCTGCTGGGCGACCTGCTGCTGCTGGTGTTCTCGGCGGTGGTGTACACCGTTATGTGGGATTTCGTCACGCAGGGAAACGGGACAAACATGGAGGCAGTGGACTTCCTCGGCCTGACGATTTTCTTCCTGTGGGTCTTCCTGCCCCTGCGCATGACGGGCCTGGTCGATGAAATGACTACCCAGACGGGCAAATGGCAGCGGGAGATCTCGGTGGTGAGCCTGGCGGCGGTCTGGCTGGCGGAAATGCTGCGATATCACTAGCAGTCGAACGGCTGCACTAGCGCCGAGCCACAGTTCTGGAGGTTTCGCGAAAGGCCAGGGCAGGGGCGCGTTTTTTTGAAGGTAGCAACCTGGGTTAAGTAATAAATGTCTCGTGCATAATCTCTGCAATAAATACGCAGCAGGTGACATAAGGTTGCACCCTTCCTACGCCAATCAAAAGAAGCTACCTCAGTAGACGGATCATCTTCTTAGATTATCGGTTCATCTCTTGCAACCTGATTTTTTGCTGAGTGAATTTTTCAAAGGGGAGGAATTCTGCCAGGATCATTTCAACTCCGGATCATTTCTGAAGCTGATCGATGGTTCAATTATTCCGCAAGGCTGGTTATTCCTTTCTACCGGGTTATGGATTCCTGGACGTGTTATCCGTTCCAGTTCGATCCGAAACCGCTCATGCAGCTTGCGCCCCTGCCTGCTATTTCTGCATAACCCGGTACGAAGCGTGATCTCCCCTACGCCCAACACTTTCGCCAGGGCGTCGTTTCACTACCGTAGCATTCACCCCTCATGCCAGCAGCCTTATGATTTTTATGATCCACGCCGAAGGACTCTTCAGCCGGTATTGAATCGCGTTCCACCGGGCAGTGAACATCTTCCCCCACGTTTGATGAGTTGAAACCCGCCGCAAACCACCGGATTTCAATCCGCGTGGTAAGGCGGGTTTTAATTGGTTATCGGAACCGAGAACAGAACCAGGACAACGCGGATTCTCAAGCAGCGTTTTCGACTAATGCCCTGGCCGTGTGAATATCCGTGATCAGCACATTAATATATCCCCCGCGCATTGCGCCGCGAATGGCAGCCACTTTACGGATGCCGCCAGCGACACCCACGCAGCGTTTAATCCGGCGCAACTGTTCCAACTCCAGGCCAATCACGCGTTCGTTCAAACCATTCTGGATCGGGTGCCCATCCGCATCGAAAAAGCGCATACAGATATCGCCAACGGCTCCCTTTTTGCGGAGTTCATCCAGCTCATCCCTCGAAAAAACATTTCCGCTGCTGGCTAGCATATCCGAAGGTTCAACACTTCCAATACCAACCAGGCAGAGCGTCATCTTGGTAAACATTTCAATCGTTTCAGCTACGTATGGATCCTGCAGATAGAGCTGGCGCGTTTCGGCGGAGACCACCACGCCGGGCGCAGGCAGAAACACCGCCTGCCCTTGAACCAAAACGGCTAACCGCCGCACCAGGTGTGCCGCATGGTGTTCTACGGCTGGATTCCCCATACCACCCAACACCTGCACCACATGTACATCCGCCTGTCTGGCCAGGGGATTCATGGCATCTACCATGGCCATCAACGTTTTGCTCCATGAGGATAAGCCAATCACCTCGTTAGGCTTGATCGTTTGCTCAAGGTAGTACGCCGTGGCCGCCCCGATATCACGCAAGATTTGCTCATCGTTCTCAACACTGTCAACGACAATGGCTTCTTTGAGGTTATAGATCCTCTCCAGCTGGGCCTCGATTTCCGAGTACGTGCCGGTGGGCGTGCTGATATTAATCCGAACGATTTGCTCATCCTGGGCGCGCTTGAGCAACCGAGAAATCGTTGCCTGCGAGATGTCCAATTGTTCAGCAATCTGCGTCTGGCGGAGATGCATGGAATAGTACAAGCGAGCGACTTTGGTCATTAAACGCAGTTCGTCGATTCGTGCCATAGGGTTACCCGGAAACTTTGCGAATCATTCGATTTAGGATAAACAGAAAAGGCCCTTCTCATCCCCCTCCACCGGCAAATTCGATCCTTGTGTCCCCTGCGCAGAGAATAATCCACAGCGCCGGTGATAATCATTGCAGATCAGGCCGGTGGAACGGAAGCAAGATACTATTATACCTGAATAATTATTCTCTAGGCCAGTTTTTCCGACATTGCTCCAATCGGCGCAGTCCAATCGATCTCATCCGTCCACTTCTTACTCAGGCTTGGAATGGAATCCAGCAGCAGGCGCGTGTAATCATGTTGGGGGTTTTGAAGCACCTGCTTGCCCTCGCCAAACTCCACAACTCTTCCGCGGTTCAAGACGGCGATGTAATCGCTGATGTAATATGCCGTGGCCAGGTCGTGTGTGATGTACAAGAAACTGGTTCTGTACTCCTGTTTGAGCGCCAGGAACAGGTTGATGATGATCATCCGCCGCGAGGCGTCGATCATGCTGACGGGTTCATCGGCAATAATCAGGCTGGGGTGTGGAATCAAGGCTCTCGCAACGGAGGCACGCTGTAGTTCCCCACCGGAAAACTGGTTCGGATATTTTCCGCGAACATCCTTATATTCAAGCCCAACGGCAGCTAGGGCTTCTTCGATTGCATTGTCTGCCTCAGTCTTGCCCAATTTCAACACGCGGGTGGCGGTTTCATAGAGGTACATATCGATGGTCCGGTAACGGTTGAAGGCAGCAAACGGATTTTGGAAGATGGGCTGCACGGTGCGAAGGAACTCCGTTTTATCCGGCTGCGCTCCTTTCCCGGCAACCAGCTGATTAGAAACAATCACTTGCCCGGAGGTCGGCTGCACCAGGCGCAAAATCACTTTGGCGAGTGTAGTCTTTCCACTCCCCGATTCGCCCACCACGCTGATGATGGCCGGTTCCTGGCTGGCGACCGTGATATTGACGTCGTTTAATGCCTTTATTTTGACACTACGAGGAAAACCGCCCAGGATATATTCTTTATTCAGGCCTTCGGTTTTGATGATCGTATCCATTACTCAATTCCCTCCTCAGCGGCGATCCCCTCAGTTTCGTCTGCCTTCAGCGCGCTGCCTACCTGGGCAATCAACCGATCCCGATCTCTGGCAAACTCACTCAATTTTGGTCCCTGCCGCATCCTTGCCGTCAATTCGGGGATCGCATCTACCCGGTGACAGGCAGAAAAACGCCCCGGCTGATGCTCGAGCAGTTGCGGCTCAACCTCATGACAATAGCTGGTTACCAGCGGGCAGCGCATGGCAAAACGACAGCCTTTTGGAGGATCCCAGAGGCTGGGCGGGCGGCCCGGCAGGCCGGTGCGGGCGCGTTCATCGCCAATGGTTGGCAGCGAACTGGTCAGCATCAAGGTGTACGGGTGCAGCGGATTCTTGAAGATATCATCGGTATTGGCGTATTCCACCGTCTTGGCTGCGTACATGATCATCATTCGATGCGTGAGCTGGTAATGGACGCCCATATCGTGCGAGACAAAAATGATGTTGTTTTTCATCATGTGCTGCAAGCGCATCAACAAGATCAGAATATCTTTCTGAACCACCACATCCAGGGCCGTGGTCGGCTCATCTGCCAGGATAATGCGTGGTTGGAAGAAAGTGGCCAGGGCCACCATGATGCGCTGCTGCATCCCGCCCGAGAGCTGGTGAGGGTAGGAATCAATCGACTCGGGCGGCAGGCCCAGTTTTTGCACATATTCTCGGACTGCTGCCAGGGTCTCGCGTTTTCGTCCGTAGGTAGCGGGGAAATCGGTAAATTGATCGCGGATCCGCACCACCGGATTCAATGAGCTCATCGAGCTTTGCGGGATGTAGGAGATGTTGCGGAACCATTCTCTCTGAATATTCTGGCTGGTAACCGGCTGCCCGCGATCGTTTTCAAAGCCATAATCCACGCAGCCATTGGAAAGCTCCAGGGGGAAGCCGGTATCACCGTAAATCACCTTCATCAGGGTGCTTTTCCCGCAGCCCGATTCGCCGGCAATCCCCAGGATGATGCTGTCTGGGATCTCCAGGTTGACATCTTCCACCGCCTTCACCTTGCCACGCACAGTCGTGTAGGTTGCCTCAATATTTTCAAGCCTGATCATGCTACACCCCGTCTCTCCGCAAATAACTCATTGTATCCGGTAGATGTCAGAAATAGTCCCAGGAAGAGCAGCACCGTGGCCACGATAGGCGCGACAATCCAGGCGGTCTGCCCAATCATCAGGGCGTTGTAATTCAAAGCCCAGAAGAGGATCGAGCCCAGCGTCGGCACCTGGATCTTTGAGAGGCCGATGACTGCCAGCGCCGCTTCGGTATTGATCGCGAACAGGATGGTATTGATGAAACCCACCACCATGTAGGCGTACACGTGCGGGAAGATCTCTTTGTAAATAATATCCGCCGTGCTGGCCCCTGAGAAGCGCGCCATATTGATGAACTCCCGCTCGCGCAGCGAGAGCACCATCGAGCGAATCGTGCGGGCATTCCAGGCCCAGCCGAAGACGATCAGAATTGCCGCTACGATGGCAAAGGAAGTGTTACCGCGCACCAGAGCCCCGAGCACAATCAGGATCGGCAAGACCGGGATGGTGATGAACGTATCGATCAACAACACCACAATCCGTTCGTACCAGCCGCCGATGTACCCCGCGCTCATCCCCAAAAACGTGGAGATCAGGGTGATCCCAAAGCTGGCCCCTAAACCGATCAGCAAGGAGTTGCGAATGGCAAAAACCAGGAACCAGAAGATATCCTGCCCGAGGGCGTTCGTCCCCAAGAAATGCTTGGTCGATAGGGGCAAATTCTTCAGGTAGGTTCCCTGGGCGGCTGGATCTACTTTGGTAAAAAATGGCAAGATGAAACTTCCCAGGATAAACACGGAGAAGATCGACAGGCCAAACTACAGGCGCGTGTTCAGTTTGATCGCCGGGCGCTCAGTTTGAGTGCGTTTGTTCGAAATGATGCTTTCTTCCATCGGATTATCTCCCCAACCGGATGCGTGGATCAAACAACGGATAAATGAGATCGAGGATAAACGCCGCTGTAGCAACCGCAATGATCGAGAGGGTGATTGAACCATACAACAGGTTGTAATCACCGGATCCGGCTTCGGTGCGCATCAGCAGGCCCACGCCAGGGTACGAAAAAATCTTTTCGGTTAACAACGCGCCGTTGAAGATGGTCCCCAGCGATAGAATCCAGGGTGTCACCTGCGGGAGGAGGGCATTGCGGAAACCGTGCCT
>CAYOHX010000214.1:0-7579 GCA_964403875.1 uncultured Anaerolinea sp.
CCCACACTCACTCGAACGTATAACATGTTGTTATGTAGCTAAAAATTGTCCCACCAGAAGTGAGAATAGAGGCATGAAGCTTTTAGTCGTTGAAGACGAGAAGGATGTTGCTAGTGCTATCTGCCGCATATTAAGTAGAAATGGGTATTCCGTGGATCTTGCCAGTAATGGTAAACAGGCCCTCGACATGGTAGAAGTCAATGATTATGATTTAATGATTCTTGATTTGAATTTACCTGATTTAGATGGGTTAGAGATATGCCGTTGTACCCGTACAAGTCATTCTGGTCTGCTCATTCTAATTCTTACCGCTCGTGATAAGCTTGAAGACATTGTAAAAGGATTAGACGCTGGAGCAGATGACTATCTAACCAAACCTTTTCAACTGGCAGAAATTATGGCCAGGATTCGAGCATTATTGCGCCGTGATATGCGTTGTCGTAATCCATTATTGACCATCAATGGGCTATGCCTCGACCCGGCTGAACGAGTTGTCTGGAAAGGTAATCGGCGTTTGGAATTGACACGCAAAGAATTTGGTATTCTTGAATACATGATGCGACATCCTGGGGAAGTAATCAGCCAAGAGATGTTGTTGGAACATGTCTGGGGATCGAACATGGATCCCTTTTCGAATACGGTTCGAGTTCATATTCAATCATTGCGACGAAAATTGGAAGATGATGGAACGGAATCAAAGTATATCGAAACAGTAGTAGGTGAAGGGTATCGCCTTCTCCAAAACTGACGAGGAGAAAGCTGTATGGAGCGTTCTGATATTTTTCAAAAGCAAGGAATGTGTATTGAAAAGCTCACTTTGAAGAAGAAAATAGCCGTATTGAACGGATCTCTTGTTTTAATCCTAGGGCTGCTACTGGTTTTATTTATCAATCTGATTGCTCCGATTTTTATTGAACAAGAAATAGGGACACCAAACGCAAATGTTTTTGTAAATACGGTTGATGACAAAGGAAATCCAGTCACAGTCTTGGTAGAAACACCAGCTCCAGAAGGCTATACCACTTTCACCGATATCGGATTTATCCGTGAAGATCCATTAGTTGTTGTTCGGACGCTTTCATTGATTGGGTTGGTATTCATCGTTGTGATTGATTACTTCGCAGTCAAATGGGTGGCAAATAAATTAATCCAACCGATCAAAAATATCAGTCGTATTGCCAAACGTATCAGTGCTCAGTCGCTGAACCAACACTTAGGTTACCAGGGTCCTCAGGACGAGATCAAAGATTTGGCAGATGCTTTTGATTTGATGTTGATACGCCTGGAAGCCAACTTCGAGCAGCAAGGTCAATTTATTTCTAATTTGGCTCACGAGTTGAGAACACCTTTAACTTCCATGCGAATGAATGTGGAAGCTCTTCATTCTGATCCGCAGACTACGGTAGAGGATTATCAGGAATTATCTTCTGCCTTGGAGAAATCTCTTTCTCGACTAGAGCGATTGATACAGGATCTACTTTTACTGGCGAAGGGGGATAAAGAGATAGCCCACTATCCGATTATCTTAGGGGTTTTGTTCGAGGAGCTTCTGGAAGAATTAAGTCCTTTTGCCCAGGACCGTGAAGTAAGTCTAAAAATGTGCGGCGAGATCGATTGCGAAATTCGGGGAGATCCTGTTCTTCTCCAACGGGCTTTATCCAACCTAATCGAAAATGGCATACTTTACAACCATCCTGGCGGGTATGTAGAAATCTCATGCCGTAATGAAGGGAAGCATGTAGTTATTGAGGTTCGAGATAATGGTATGGGTATTGATGAAAAAGACCAAGCTCATATCTTCGAACGTTTCTACCGTGGTAAAGAAGTTCATGCCAACAATCATAATGGAAAAGGACTTGGGCTAGCAATTACTGATCACATTATTCGTTTACACCAAGGACATATTGAGATCGATAGTCGACAAGGCGTAGGAAGTAGGTTGCGCGTTTTATTACCGCAATAATTCTTACATCCTCGAAATGTAAGCCTATCATTTATAACCAAGTATCTCTCATCCCTCGCTGATAAAAATGAGCAGTATTTGCGTACTTGTGTGTAGTCATGCCGATTATTGAGCTCGTAAGATAAGGCGGCCGCGAAAGATATTTGCATAAAGCATTTATCCGCCGTTATGAGACCATCGCCCATTTGGTGATCCGCGCTTATTCTGTCCCTGGATTTCCTGACCGTAACGAATGACACGATCAAAGCCGTAGAGACAAAGCAGATCCGGATGTCAATTGAGTCGATTAAAGTTTTACCAAATTCCAGGCACAAGCCTCCACGGAACAATTCTGGCATAACAGCCATATCCGGATATCCATTTCTCTTCACGCCGTATGCGCCAACATTGGATACCCATGAGGAGGATGAATAGCAAGATATCCACTTGCAGGTTGCTGGAACTGAGCAGAAGCGCCGCCCGAAAGGTAAGCTCTCCCAGATACATGGGATGTCGTATCAACTGGTAAGGTCCACGGCTGGTCAGCCCCCTGTCGGCCGGGGCGATACCAAATCGCTTTCCTAAAACAGCTAGCGCCCAGAGGATTAAAGCATATCCTGTCAGGCCAGGGATGAGCAGATACCAGGGGGACGGACCGCTATGCACCGTTGTGGGAAGCAACGCCGCCACCAACCCCAACCACATCCCGACGCGGTCATATCGCCTGGCTGGCTCGCGCTGGAGATAAAACCAGGCCAACAGCAGATTGTGAAAAGCATAGAGCCAGGCCAGGATCGAAGGGCTTTGCCAGGCAGAAAAGCCGGCAATCAGCGTGGCAAAGGCAAAAAAGGCGAATCCCAACCGGTCGCGAACTCCGTCCTTCAGTAAATTATGATGCCACAGCGAATATTGCTGTGGCATCACATGCTGCCTAACCCGGCCACAATCGGCCAGCCGATCACCACCAACAGTGTTGCCAGGAAGGGCAGGAAATAGAAAATCACCATTGGAATCACCAACTCTGAGCCGACCTTCTCTGCCCGCTGTTCGGCAGCGCCGATGTAATCCGCGGCAATGCTGGTCGCCAGCTGTCCCATCAGCTCCTGCTGGGCAGTCCCCCGCCGGATAAATTCTAACTGCACTGCCATGCCGATCAACTCTGCCAGCTGCGTTTCCTGTGCTTCGCGCTGCATCTGTTCGATCAAGTTGCGTCCCTGCGCCATCTGCAGCACCCGCCGCATCCACTTCCCCACAAAGCTTTGTGCCTGAGCAGTACGTCGCAGGGCCTCTTCCATGGAAACATTGGCCGACATTTGCGCGGAAACGAGTTGAACGTACTCGGGGAGTTGAGCAATAAACTGTCTCCGCATCTTACGAGCCATGCCGCCCATGCGCATTGCCGGATATTGAAAGCCCACAATAGCCCCGACAATCGCAAAGACCGGTTCACCGATTACCACCATGCCCAGCCCAAAGCCGGCCACTGCCAGGGAAAATCGTAATGAAGTGAACTGGATTTCATTCCAATCACTCCACTGCTCGCCCATCTGCGCCCAGTAGAGGTCGGCCCGCGTTTTCCGCAGGAAACCGGCTGGGGTCCAGCGCGAAACGGGTTTATCCAGAACCGAAAGCGATCTGCGCCAGCCTGCCTGTGAAGCGGTATTATCGACGGTCAGCGTTTCGGCCAGTCGACCAGTCGGTACGCTGGGCGCCCATTCCAGGGTCAGGTAAACCACCAGCGCAAAGCTGGCGATACCGGTAAGTAGGATCAAAGCCTGCATTTAGACCGCCTCCATAATCATCGAACGAATGATGAAATAACCTGCCACCATGCTGGCCATCGCCAGGCCGATCACGATCTGCACCGGGAGCTGGGTGAGCGAGCTGCGCACCATTGGATCGGAACTGAGATAGGCCAGGATCAGCCCCAACACCGCCGGCAGCACTTTCGCCGAAACTAACGAATCACCGGCTTTGGCCTGCGCCCGGTTGCGCGCCATCAGAATCTGCTGGACGCGGGTGGAGATTTCCATCAGCACCTGAGTGTAAGAGCGTCCGCCCGCTTCAGTAAAACCTTCCAGCAGCTGCGCCAGGTTGGCCAGCGAAACGGACGGCGAGCGGGCGGCCAGGCTGCGCATCGCTTCGATGCGATCTTTCACCCGCATCTCGGTGGCGGTCAGGAGCAGTTCAGGCGTCAGCGGGTTCTCTTTTTCCAGCGCAAGCGATTCACCTACCTGCTGCAGCACGTCTGGAACCGAACCACCCGCCAGGAGCCCGGCGGAAATGCGGCCAATGGCAATCGGCAGGTGCTGATCGATCAGCCTTCCCCGGCTTTTGACCTTATCATCCAGCCAGGCATTAGGAACATATAGCGCGATTCCACCCACCACCAGCGCCGGAAGGCCGGGTAAAAAGACCCAGGTGACGGCCAGCCCGGCCAGTCCTGCTGCACCACACAGCAGCCGGAAGGTTGCGGGTTGGAGCTTCAATCCGGCTGCTAGCAGCTTGTAATCCAGTGATTTTGGATTGAGACTGGCCAGGGTGCGGACTGAATCGGTCGTGTAGAGATCGGCTAACTTACCGGTTTTGACTTGGTTGGGATACAGCCAGAACAGCACCAGGGTGGTGCATAACAGACCAATCACGGGAATGATGAATATCATCGCTCTTCCTTCTCCTTAATCCTCGATCCGGTGCGCCTGCAACTCGCCCAGTTTCTCCCACGCCGGGTTGCCAACAGGCGACTGCTCGTTGTAGCGGTAAACTGTCTCGAACCATACGTCCCCGCCTTTGAGTTCTTTGGAAATATTGGCAATCTGTACGACCCGGCGCGTCTCGTGACGAATACCGATCTGCACCAGCAGATCGACTGCATCCGCGATCATCTGGTTAGCCTCGTGTGCCCTCACGCCGGCATCCGCGCCCATCACGGTAGCCAGGCGGCGCGCCGCTTCACGGGGGCTGTCTGCATGGAAGGTGCAGGCTCCACTGTGGCCGGTCATCAGCGCCCGGAACAGGCTCATCGCCGCCGTTCCATCCCGCACCTCACCGATAATGAGGTAATCCGGGGACATGCGCATTGCATCATCGACCCCATCCGCCAGTGTATAGGGTCGCACTTCCGTCCCGACTGCTTGCGGACGTGCCTCAACCGTTTGCGCGGTCTGCCGGTCGATCCAGATTTCCTCCGGATCTTCAATCTTGACGATGCGCCAGCCGCCCGGCAAAAAGTTGCACAGCGCACTGAGTAGCGTGGTTTTTCCCGTGCGCGTACCACCTGCGATCAAGATGCGCCGGCCGTCTTCCATTGCCTGACGCAGCAGCTCCATCATCTCTGCATTCATCACCCCGCGCTCCAACAGCCACTCCGGTTTGACCGGCTTCTGTTCATATAGGCGGATGTTGATACAGGGATTGCGTCCAGGTGGCACCACCACCGGATGCAGGGCTTTGATGCGCCCACCGCCCGGGTTATGCTGTGTGGCCGGCAGCTTGGCGTTGATGGATGGATTGGTTTCATTGAGGGTCTTATTCTGCGGCCCCAGCAGCCGGTCCAGCACCCGCCAGATCTCACCCGCTTCGGGATGAAGATCAACTGTCTCCCAGCGTACCGAGCCTTTTTTCATCACCTGGATCAGGCCCGATGAATAAATGCCAATCTCGGATAAGTCTGTCCGTGCTGGAGGTAGCAACAGATCCAGGAAGCCCAACCCCACAATCCGCCGGGTCAGGTCTTCGGCAATCTGCGCTTCATACTGCAAACCGGGTCGCAGGCTGCGCTTGCGGAAGGCAGCCGAAACCAGCGCCTCCACCCGCTCTCGGATCTGCCTGCGCTCTACCTCGCCTGGGTTTTGCAGCACGGTTGGCGCAAACTCCTGGTTGACCTGGTCAATCACCTCATTAACCAGCGCGTTGCGGTCGGAGGGGCTAAGCTGGACTGCTTCCGAAGGAGTATCGTATAAACCTAAAATGCCTGGCATCGGGTCTCCTTATGTAAATCGAATCTTCGGCAAGCGCAGTACGCTGCGCGACCCCTGGCTGCCGCTTTCCAACGACCCAACGTTGGGGAAGAGCACGCCAATCAGCGAGCGAATCCCGCGGGCAAAGCCATCTACGCGGGTGACCGGTGGGATACCTTGATCCTGAGCCTGCGTGACGGCCAGGTCGTAGGGGATGACAGCCGCAATCGGCGGCGCCCAGCCAACCGTTCCTGCCAGCTCATCCTGAAAGCTTCGTGCCGTAAAGCCACTACGGTCGGTGAACTGGTTAAGCACCAGGTAAATGGATTCACGCGCCAGGCGCTTTTCACTCTTCAGACCAGAAAGCAGGAAGTTCAGGGTATGGCGGGTCGCGGCCAAATCAGCCAGAGTGGGACGGGCAACGATCAGGGCGTAGTTGGCGAAGATGATCGAGTGCGCCATCCACAAGTCCTCGCTGGAAGGCACATCCATCACGATGGCCGCATAACGTCCATCTTCTGAATCGATCAGCATGCCGTTGATGCTGCCCTCACTGGTTCCTCGGCTGGAGCTTTCCAGGATTTTCATATACTCAACGGACGATTCCGGTGCGACCAGCACTTCCAGGTTTTCCCGCCGTTGCAGAGCCGCTTGAAAGGATGCTTTACCTGGACGGTCGAAATACTCGGTCAAGTTCGGCAGGTAGCGCAGCCGCAGGTGAGGCGGCGCGCTGGGCGGCAGGCCCATCGAAACCAGCAGCGTCTTAATGCTCAGCCTTGCCGCCAGCTCATACGCCAGATTCTCTGCCACGGTTGAACAGCCCGTCCCGCCGGCATGCGACAGCACAGCAATTCGCTTGGTGCCAGTGATGAAAGCTGCTGATCCGCCAACAACTGGGCCTGCGACTGCCTGCTGCATGGGTGCAGTCTGGGACATATTCGCCCGAGCGGTCATGGCTGCCCCATAGCCGGCCTGAGCAATCTCGGTCCAATTCACCGGCGCGACAAACACCCCGCGCACCACGTTCAGCCCTTCATACGCGCCGCGCAGATCTTTCTGGCCCAGCGGCAGTACGACAACTGCCACGCCATTCCAGGCGGATAGGCGCTGCAAGAGGCGTTTCATTGCCTCAGGGTCTGGGGCGATATCGGTCTGTACGATGAGCAGTTCCGGATGCAGGTCATTGACGTTGTTTTCCAGCACCTGCCATTGGGTAGCATGGCCGGCCACGATAAAGCGCGCGTCAGACAGCAGCGGCGGCTGCATCTGGTAGTAAACCAGCTCATGCCCGGCTCCCGCCAGTAGGACGGAAACCTTATTGGTCTGGTAGGAGGCTTCAGACATCGCTCCTACTCCTTTTTTCTATGTTCGTTCATTTCCTCATACAGCTCGCCGAGGTTTAAGGTGACCACATCCGAAACGTCCAGTTTCACGCCGCTGGCCGGTTCCAGAGCCAGGTGGATCAGGCCGTACTGGTCGAGTGCGGCTAGCAAAGTCGGCGGATCCACCTTAAAACCAGGCGTTACTTCCACGGCGGTAGTCGGTACCTGCACCACGATTACGCTGCCGTCCTGTGAGGCCGCGCTAGTGCGCGCGGAGGCAAACAGTTGTTCCTCGCTGGCACCCGCCGGGACCTCTTCATAGCGGAAGGGCTGCGGGACCATCAACACTTTGAGAC
>CAYOHX010000215.1:0-7481 GCA_964403875.1 uncultured Anaerolinea sp.
CCCAACCACCACCACCACCACACCCACCCCCACCGGCTCCCCCCCGCCTGCCACTGCGCCCACCGAGCGCAGCCAGCAATGCCCCAATAACCCCCCCCCGGACGCACCCCCAGAGCTTGCAAATCGGAGATCAACTGCGCCGCGGTCATATCAGGATTACTGGCCGTACTCGTGAGTGTAGCGATAGTGAAGTTTCTCTACCATATCCGCCGGAATTTCTTCTGGTTGGCTCAACTGCCGCGCCAACCACACGGTGCGAGCCACATCCTCCACCATCACCGCGGCCTTCACCGCGCCTTTGCCGCTGGGGCCGATGGTGAACACACCGTGGTTCTTGAGCAAGCAAGCCGGGCTGGAACCAATATTTTCTACCACCAGCCTGCCAATGTCCTCACCGCCGATCAGGCCAAAACCAGCGCAGGGCACCGGCCCGCCGAACTCGTCGGCCTGGGCAGTCAAATACACCGGGATGGACATGCCGTTGGCCGCAAAAGCCGTGGCGTAAGGCGAGTGCGTATGCACTACGCCAAACACGTCTGGGCGGTGGCGGTAGATATACAGGTGGCTGGCAGTATCCGAAGACGGCTTGAGTGTCCCTTCTACCAACTTGCCGTTTACATCCAACACCACGAAATGCTCGGGGCGCAGGTCCTCATACATGATTCCAGAAGGTTTGATCACCACCAACCCGCTTTCTTTGTCGCGGATGCTCACATTCCCGCTGGTCCACGTGACCAGGTTGCTCTGCGGCAGCACCAGATGCAGCTTCACTAATTCTTGCCGGATCGATTCTAGCAACATACGCTTTTCCTCTTTTGTCCCTCCTCCCCCAACGCCGTTTTGACGTTGGGGGAGGCCGGGAGGGGGGTTATTTTTCCAACACCTCGACCTTGAGGGCCTTCAGACGTTTCATCACGTCATTCGGTCCGCGCCCAAAGTAATCATGCAAGAGCACGTACTCCTGGTACAAACGCTCATATAGGGCTTGATTCTCGGGCATGGGCCGGTAGATTTCATCCCGCAGGTGAGCCATCTTCAGGCTGGCGTCATAGATCGAATCGTACCCGCCTGCCTTCGCTCCGGCTGCCACTGCGCCGAACATGGCCGAGCCCACCGCCGGGGTCTGCTTGGCCGCCGGAACGCGGATCTCGCGCCCGGTGACATCGGCGTAGATTTGCATGAGCAGGCGGTTCTTGTCGGGCAGCCCGCCCGTGGCGTACAGTTGATCCACAGCCACGCCGTTGGCCTCAAAAGCCTCGATGATCACCCGCGTGCCGTAAGCCGTGGCCTCGATCAACGCCCGGTACATTTCTTCGGGCTTCGTCAGCAGAGTCATCCCCAGGATCATCCCGGTCAAATCCACATCAACCAGCACCGAGCGGTTGCCGTTCCACCAGTCCAGAGCCAACAGGCCGCTCTCGCCCACTTTGAGAGCAGCGGCTTTCTCTTCCAGGAGCTGGTGAATATCGATCCCGCGCTCCTGGGCTTGCTGTTGGTAAGCCGCGGGCACGCAGTTCTCCGTGAACCAGGCGAAGTGATCGCCCACACACGACTGTCCCGCCTCGTATCCAATGAAACCGGGAATGATGCCATCCTCGGTGTAACCGCACATGCCTGGAACAATCTTAGCCTCGTTGCCCAGCACCATGTGACAGGTGGATGTGCCCATGATCATCACCATCTTGCCTGGTTCCACCACCGTGGCCGCGGGCACCGAGACATGCGCATCCACGTTGGCCACCGCCACCGCCGTGCCCTGCTTCAATCCGGTCCAGCCCGCCGCCTGCGCGGTCAGCCCGCCGGCCTTCTCGCCCAACGAGACGATCGTTCGGGTCATCTTCTCATCCACAATGTTTTCCAGGCGAGGATCCAGAGCCTTGAAGAATTCCTTGGGCGGGAAACCTTCGGCCTTTGACCAGATGGCCTTATAACCCGCGGTGCAGGAATTACGATTCTCCTCTCCCGTCAACTGCCACACCACCCAGTCAGCCGCCTCCAGGAAGCGCTCTGCCGCGTTGTAAATTTCCGGGTCCTCGTCCAAAATCTGCCAGACTTTGGGAAAGAACCATTCCGAGCTGATCTTTCCGCCGTAGCGATCCAGGAAGTCGAAACCCTGTTCGCGGGCAATCGCGTTGAGCTTGTTGGCTTCGGGCTGCGCCGCATGGTGTTTCCACAACTTAATCCAGGAATGCGGACGGTTGCGATACTGCGGCAGGAAGCACAACGGCGTTCCGTCTTTGAGTGTGGGCAGCATCGTGCAGGCCGTAAAGTCGATGCCGATGCCAATTACGTCGGCCGGGTCCACGCCGCTTTGCTGCAACACCGCGGGGATGGTGCGCTTGAAAACCTCGATATAGTCGTTCGGGTCTTGCAACGCCCAATCTGGCTCCAGGCGAATGTCCGTGCCCGGCAGCCGCTCGTCAATCACACCGTTGGCATAGGGATGCACGGAAGTGGCTACCTCAGCCCCATTGGACACATCCACCAACACCGCCCGCCCCGACTCAGAACCAAAATCCACCCCAATAGCATATTTCTTAGAAGTCATACCGAACCTCTTCATCATATCTTTTCAAAATCTATACGCAACACCCATCCACTCCCGTCAGCTATCAACCTCGCGTCTTTCTGGCTGATAGCTGACGGCATAAGGCTTCCAGCTTCTTTTTAGCTGTGCCTGTACACGCTCCAGCCCATGTACTTGCTCAGGGCCTCGTCCACCGGGCTCGCCACCTGGGACGGGTTGATGGCTACATGGTGCTCAAAACCATTTTCGCAGATGTAGGCCAGCAGATTTTGCATATCAGGGATGTGCACAACCCCGTACCCACCGAAAGTCTTCAGGGTGTCGTCAGTCAGTTCGCCCTCACCCAGGTAAACGGAGATGTCGCCGTTCAGGTCGTCGGTAGCCACACGGCAGTAGCTGATGGGCACGGCCTTCATGCGGCCCACAATGGTGCCAAAGGTGTTGTCTTTGCCAACGGTCCCGGCAATGATCGCCTGGTAATCCATCTTGGGGGAGTTTTCCACCGAAATGCTGGACTCGATGAACAGATCCTTGGGCAAATTGGAGCAATGGAAGATGACGGCCTTGTCGGGGTCGCTGCCAAAGTTGTTATTCCAATCCACCAACGCCGAGGGTTTGCCCGAGGCAAAAGCCATGGCTGCCATCCCTACCAACCCGGTGATGTCGGTCTCGCAAGCCGAAGGGATCAGCTTGTTGCTCATCATGCTCATCAGCGTGCAGGGCACAACACCGTAGAACTCTTCCATCGCCGTCCAACACTGCAAAGCCGTGCCCGAAAGCTGCTTTTCTTCCACCCAGGTATCAATTACCACGCCCAACTTGGCCATGCGCGTCATCGCTTCGCCCGGAACGCCCTTGGTAGGCACGTAGGCGTGCATTTCCTCCAACTTGGCCTTCAGCTTGGGGTCATCGGCCTTGATCCGCCCAGCCGAGCCAAACAACTCCGACAGGTCGAATGTTTCTACGCTGATGCCAGTGCGTTCGAGCAGCTTCTCGCTGTAACGCACGGTGTTGAAAGGAGCCGGACGAGCGCCAATGGCCCCAAAGCGGGCATTGCGCAGCCCGCTCACCACGCGACAGGTGGCCACAAAGTTGCGCAGATCGGCCAAGAAGCTTTCACTTTCGGGATCCACCGTATGCAGCGAGGTGAGGGTGTAGCTGATGCCGTATTGGGTCAGATTATTGCAGCAAGACATCTTTCCACAGAATGAATCGCGCCGGTCCGTGATGCTCATCTTGGTCATGTCATCGGGAAAAGCCTGTACCAGCACCGGAACGTTCAATCCGGACCAGCGGATGGCGTTGGCAATGGCGCGCTCGTCGCCAAAGTTGGGCAACGTCACCAAAATGCCGTCGATCTCGCTGGAGTGCTTGCGGAACAGGTCCGCGCACTGGTGGGCGTCGTTCAGGCTCTCCAGGCTGCCCGATTTCTCATTGATGTTTTCATCAACGATGATGGCCTTGATACCTTCTGAAGCCAGCACCTTGAGAATTGTCTCGCGGCCGGTTTTGCACAAATGCGCCGGGAAGAATCCACGGTTTCCAACAATCACGCCTAATGTCACGGGTTTCATTTGGGACTCCTTATCAAAATATTTTTGAGTTTGATCCACCCGGCGGAATAACCGGGCAGTGGATTTCTATCGAGTAGAGCTGCTGCGCACCACCAATTCTGGCTGCAACCAAATTTGTTCCGGGCGAGCCGCGTCGCTGTCACGCAAGGTCAGCAGGCGGTGTAGCATGCGCACTGCTTGCGAACCCATCTCGGCCAAAGGTTGGCGCATGGTGGAAAGCGCCGGATGGAAGAAGCGCGCTTCGGGGATATCATCGAAGCCCACCACCGCCAAATCCTCGGGGACGCGTTTGCCCAACTTTCTAGCCGTCAACAGCGCGCCCAGGGCCATCGGGTCGTTGAAAGCAAACACCGCTTCTAAATCGGGCACGCGAGCCAGCAGAACCTCCAATCCAGCTTCGCCGCTGGATGGATACCAATCACCCTCTTCAATCAACATCGCCAGCCCGGCAACGTCGATGTGCCCGGCTTCCAGCATGGCGCTTCGCCAACCCTCCAAGCGCTTGCGCGACTCCCACCAGTCGCGGGGACCGGTGATGACCCCCACCTTGCGATAGCCACGGGCCAGCAAGTGCAGCGCTGCTTGCTTGCCACCGTTGAAGTTATCAATCGACACCACCGCCAGATCGGGGCTCGGCTGCATGTTAATGAAAACAACCGGAACGCCCGAATCGCGTACCTGCTCCACCAGGGCGGAGCGATGGTCCCCAATCTCGGGTACCGCCCAGATGATGCCATCCACCTTGCGCTCCAACAGCCCGTTGAGCAGTTCAACCCCCGCGCCCGAGTCCGGCTCGCGCATCAGGCTCAACACCATCGAATAGCCCAACTCGTTACACTGCCGCTCGATGCCCGTGAGCGTGCGCGAGGGGCCATAATAGCTCAAGCCGTAGCCCACCACGCCCAGGGTGTTGGTGCGGCCTTGGATCAAGCTTCGCGCCAAGACATTGGGTGAATAGCCCAGTTCGGCGATGATCTCCTGCACCCGCTGGCGAGTATCTTCCGCCACGTCAGGGCGGTTGTTGATGACGCGTGACACCGTCTGAGCGGAGACAGACGCGGCCCTTGCCACCTCACGGATGGTTACACTTCGTTTGATAGCCATATTCACCCTTTCGCAGGATGTTTTGGAATTATTACCGTTATCGTTCACGGGAGATAAATATATACTAGCACGAATCGCCGCGCAGAGTCAAGCAAACCCGATGACCATCTCTGGCAATTTCCTCTCAATTTTGTTAAATTCCTTGTTACTCCGCAGCCCTTTGGGAATAATCCCTGAGTAGTCACAATTCATAAAGACTTCTCGGGCCGCCATTCACAGACTCATTCTTGAAACTTTTTCACCGCTTCAGCGTATATGATTATGGAGGTAAGGAAATGAACGAAAAGAAACCCGTCCCGTGGTATCTGTGGCCCTTCTGGGCGCTCTGGAAACTGGTGGTGGGCATCATCGCATTCACCGGTCGAATTGTGGGGGCTGTTCTCGGCCTGGTTTTGATGATTGTAGGGGTGGTTTTAAGCCTGACCATCGTGGGTCTAATCGTCGGAGTGCCGCTGCTGATCTTCGGGTTTATGCTGGTAATCCGCAGCCTCTTTTAATGGTAAACGCGTTCCTCACTATCCCACGGGATGGCGAGGAACGCACTGCTTTTTGCCCATGCGCTTCGGGCAACAGCAGCATCCTACGCCAACATCCGCCGCCCCGAGAGTCCCCCCTCGGGGCGGCAAAAATTAACCCATTTGGGCCCTCGCCAGCCCAATTTCCTCCCTTGACCATCTTCCCCATCTCCTCTACAATTGGGTGACCCACAAGGTCTAAACAACTGAAAACCCCATCGAATCACTCACGGCTGTCCGTCAGGAGAAACGTATGGTCCAATATGAAAAACTGCTTCAAATAGCCATTGAAGAAGCACGTCTTGGCTTGTCTGAAGGCGGGGTGCCTGTTGGCGCCTGCCTGGCTGATGAGTCTGGCAATGTGCTTGGTCGAGGGCACAACCAACGCGTCCAGCAGAACGATCCCACCGTTCATGGCGAAACGGACGCATTCCGCAAGGCCGGACGGCAGCGCGGCTACAAAAAAAAGATCATGGTTACCACCCTGGCTCCCTGCTGGTTCTGCAGCGGCCTGATCCGCCAGTTCAATATTGGCACGGTGGTCGTTGGTGAATCGGTCAACTTTGCCGGCGGCCTGGACTGGCTGCGCGAAAACGGCGTCACTGTGATCGACCTGCACAATGAAGAATGCATCGCCATGATGCGTGATTTCATCGAAAAGAATCCGGATTTATGGGCCGAAGATATCGGCGATTGAAAGAATTTCAAACCAAAGGAGAGATTTGTCATGTATAAAAAGTTCTTGTTTCCCTTGACCCTGGTGGTCATCCTCAGCATCTTGCTGGCCTCTTGCGCAGCCCCTGCATCCGCGCCTATGGAAGAAAGCTCTGACAAGGTCAAAGTTTTCGGCGCTTTCGCCACCCCCATCGAAGAGCCCTGGGATGGAGTCATCCACGCCGCCCTCCAAAAGGCCCAAGAAGAGGGCAAAATTGACTACACCTACACAGAAGATATCGGATACTCTGGCGACATGGAGCGCGTCCTGCGCGAGGTGTGCGACCAACAAAAGCCCGATCTGGTGGTTGGCGATGCCTTCGGCAACGAAGAAGCCGTGCGCCGCGTGGCCGCCGATTATCCCGAAATCGCCTTCGCTTTTGGCTCGGGTTTCGGCCCCACCGAACCGAACTTCGCCGTCTTTGACAACTGGATTCATGAACCCGCTTACCTGTTGGGTATGTTGGCTGGCGGCTTGACCAAAACCAACACCATTGGCGTGGTGGGCGGCCATCCGGTCCCCGAAGTCAACCGCATCGTAAATGCCTTCATCGCCGGGGCCAAGGCCAGCAATCCCGAATCCACGGTCATGGTCACTTTCATCAACAGTTGGTTTGATCCCGCCCAGGCCAAAGAAGCCGCCCTGGCGCAAATCGATGGCGGCGCGGACGTGCTCTTTGCCGAGCGTTTTGGCGTGATCGAAGCCGCCCAGGAGAAAGGCCTGTATGCCTTTGGCAACATGAGCGACCAAAATGAATTGGCTCCCGACCTGGTGGTCAGCAGCGCGGTCTGGCACATGGAACCGACCATCAACTACCTGATCAATCAGGTTTCTGCTGGTTCGTTCACCGCCCAGGATCTCAAAGACTTTAGCATGATGGGCAAGGGCGGCGCCAGCCTGGCTGCCTTCCACGGTCTAGAAAGCAAACTGCCCGCCGAATTGGTCGATGCGGTCAAAGCCCGCGAGCAAGAAATCAAGTCCGGCATGTTCCGCGTGGATATTGACGAAGCCGTCCCCGCGCCGATCAACTAACCTGCCCTTTTCAA
>CAYOHX010000216.1:0-7471 GCA_964403875.1 uncultured Anaerolinea sp.
CCAACTACTCGTCCAAAGGTGGTGCCCTTGACCACGTTTAAGTGCTGCTATACCATTCGTGCAAATTCGTGTGTATTCGTGGAGAAACCTCTTCTCTCCATTCGCGGATCAAGCCCTCTTAAAACAAAACGACCCTTCATCCATTGAGGACGAAAGGCCTGCCTTCCGCGGTACCACCTCGCTTCACCCGCACCAGCGGCGGGCGCACTCTGCCCCGAACCATCATCCGGGCTGAGCTGTAACGGGCCCACCCCGCGCCGGTCTACTTGCCCGAAGGCTTTCTGCGGCGATCCTGCCAAACGACTTCAACTGTAGTCCGCTGCGGAGGCTTCCACCTGTCCCTCCTTCTCTATCAGCACGCCAAACAGCTTACTCCTTTTGGCTCGATTGCTTTTCTATTGTAAAATACATTATACACCCTGTTGAGGGATTTTTTTAGGTTTTCTGGGAGTTGCCGTGGCAGATTCTGTTTTTTTGGGGGTGAAAAGCGGCTTCGCCGCTCTCACACCTCAAAATACGGGGTTCATCACGCCAATCCCCAATGACCCTTTTTTACCGGTTAACCAGGAACTGGCTGGCGAAATCCGCGTATAGGGATGGCGGCGGCAAAGCCGCATCCACATTTCAGCACACCAAACCGATCATAGCAGTTCCTGGAGGACTCTTGCACTCGCGCACATCCGATTCTTACCCGACTTCATGAATAAAGGTGAACCATGCTCGAATCGATTGATTGCCCCAACTGCGGCGCCCCCCTACCCGCCGACCTCAAATCCGGTGTGACCGCCTGCCTATACTGTAACTCCAGCATCCGGGTGACACTCGACGACGAACAGACCAACGTCACGGTCGAGAAAACCCTGGACGAGAAAGAACTGGCCGAGGTAAAACGCCTCTTGCTGGCTGGACAGCGCTCCGCGGCTGTCGAGCATTACCGGCAGTCCACCGGCGCGGATGAGGAAGAAGCCGCTGAGATTGTCGATGGAATCGCCAGCCAACTCACCGCCTACACCGCCCGCGGGCAGCAGCTCACCGGGCTGGGTTGGGTGCTGGTGGCGGCCTGGTCGATCTTACTGGTTGGCGCGGTCGTCTTCGGCATCACCGGCAATATCCATCCGCTTCTGGCCCTGGTGATGATCGCCTTTGGCGGGATCAACCTGAACTACTTCATCCCTTCCATCCGCACCACCCTCCAATTCGCGCGCGCGCCCATCGCCTCCGCGGTCACGCTCAAACTGGCCCCCATCGGCGTAATGCCGCTGCGAAAAGAGAATATCCATACCTTCCGCGCCTGGCTGGAGGTACAGCCCAAAGATGAACCTCCTTTCCGTGCCGAGATGATCATTCCCGTGCGCGAGGCCAACCTCAGCCGGGCTGTGCCTGGAACCGAGATTTACGTCAAGTACTTGAAAGACCCTGTCCGCTTGATCTTCCATCAACGGAAGAACACGCCCAAACAGACCCTGGAGGAAAGCACGCCCGATGAACCCGCTGCATGAAATGACTCAATCCAACCGTCAGGGTTGGGACGGGCTGGTCGAAACGCATCTCAAGAATTACCATATCGATACGCTGGTCTCCGGAACACCCCTGCTCAATGATGTGATTCGAGCCGAAGTCGGCGACGTGCGCGGCAAATCTCTGGCGCACCTGCTTTGCCACATCGGCTCCGACACGCTTTCCTGGGCGCTGCTTGGAGCCCAGGTCACCGGCTTCGATATTTCGCCGAAGGCCATCCAATCCGCGCGTGAGCTGGCCGCGCGAATGAACATCGATGCTCACTTCATCGAATCAGATATTCTGGACGTGATGGTCACGGTCTCGGAGAAATTCGACATCGTTTTTTCATCCACCGGCGTGCTGTGCTGGCTGCCCGATATTCACCGCTATGCGCATACTGTGCGCCATTTGCTCAAAGATGGCGGCTTTTTCTATATCCTCGATGGACATCCTATCCGCAGCGTCTTATTGGATGCAGACGGCGAACAAGGTGACAACACAAATGTCATCCGGGGCGATTACTTTCGCAAAGCTCCCTGGCAGTACAACGGCATGGGCGACTACACCGACGCGACCTTGCTGGTCCCAGGAAAATCATACGAGTGGCATTGGACAATGGGTGAAATCGTGACCGCATTTTGCGACGCGGGGATGCGCATCGAGTTCCTGCACGAGCATCCGCAGTACTTTTACAACGGCTACTCGTCCTACTGCGAGGATGAAGAACGCTACCTGTACCCCGCCACCTTCAGCCTGAAAGCAACAGCCGGCTCTGGCTGACAGTTCGCAGAATCTCTGCGACCTCATCCGCGGTTTTCCTGTTTTCCCGCGCGAACTTCAATATTTCGCGCACGGTCGACAGCGAATTGGCGAACTGTTCATCCATCCAGGCATAACGTGGCAGCAACCACAAGTGGAAGTGCTCCGAGCGTTCTTCCTGGATGACCAACACCTCAGAGATATCGCCTAGCCTGGATTGAAGCCTGCGTGCCCGATAAAGCAGGTCAAAACATTCCCGGGCTTCGGCAGCGCTCATCTGATCCATCGATTGGATATGCGCTTTCGAAGCCACAATGAAAAACGCCCGGATGGGAACCTCGGGATCTTGGTGCAGCACAAAATGCTCCGTCTCGGCGATCATCCCCCCAGGTGGAACAATCCTGCCCGAGGTGATGTCACAGCCGATGCACTCACAGGGGAAAGTTTGGCCGAGGATGGTTGTGATCGTGTAAGTCATATAACTTCCGTATCTTGAGGGAGGATTTCAGTCCGACAGGCTTCTCCGACCCACCCACAAAATGTGCTCGGCCCCATCCACCACCGCCGGAATCTGTGATGTGCGAAACAGAATCTTGCGCCAGGCCGCCCACGCTTCCGGTTCATTATTCGCTACCTCATTGGTCACCTGAGACAGCCCGCTGGACAATCCCTGGCAGCCTACCATTTCCAGGGTTTCCAGACCGCAGGATTCCGCCAACTCGCGCAGCTCGTCGGCGCGGAAGAAATGCCACAGCATTCCTCCCGGCCCAGGAGCTTCTCCGGTATCCAGGAAATGATCGATGTAATCCGCCAGCAATTCCGCGCGGTAAAAGTTCAGCATGTAACGCAGGACTGCCAGATATCCTACCCCGGTCAGGTAGATCAATCCACCTGGACGGGTCACCCGCGCCATCTCGCGCACGGCCTGCTCCTGGTCAGCGCGGACCGGTAAATGGGTGAGCGGCCCTCCCAAACATACCGTGGCGTCGAACGCATGATCTTCAAAGCGTGACAGGTCGCGCAGATCCGCCTGCTCAATGCCGCGCAGGCGGGCCCGCACCTCGGGCGGTTCCGCGGCAAAGTTGGTCCGAGCCACCTCCAGCAGCCCGCTGGTAATATCCACTAGGGTCACCTGCCAGCCCGCCCGACACAATTCCAGGCTGTACCGCCCCGGTCCGCCACCCGCATCCAACACATGCTCTCCCGCGGAAAGGCGGCGGTTCAGCGCATCCCAGGTCAGTTCAAACTCCAGGTGAATATAGGGGCTGCGCTCCAGCCGCTCCCATTCGCGCAGCGGGTCGGCGTTGTAGGCATCCGGTACGGGGGTAGCCAAATTTTATTCCTGTTTTCCGCGTTCAGCCCAATCGATCAGTTTTTGCAGCTCTACACTCACCTGCCGTAAAGCCGTCGATAGTTGTGGGCGAGCGTCCTGGACAGCTTGCTCGCCGGCTGTGCGCAGTTGTTCCACCGTGCGCTGGGCTTCTTGCTTCAATTCTTGAGCCTTGGGTGATTTTGCCGTATCCTCTACCGCTTGCCCTACCTCGCGCGCAACCGACTCCATGCCTGCGCGAACTCGCTCCCACTGACCACTTTGCTCCGCCTCACTAAAGGTCACCCGCAAAGCATCCGCAAGCGACTGTCCCAGACGCTCAAATTGCTCGCCCACCTCGCGCCAATTCGCGCTCGTGGTATCTTGCGCCTGTTGTGTTTGTTCTTGTTGTTCTTCCGTCATCTCAAACCTCCATTTTCAGGGTTTTCTCGTTTCGCTGTGCGTAAATCCGATGACTCGTAACTCCTCAAGCCCTGATAGAAAAGTCCCGAATTTAGTACTGATGACTCTATATACGTCCGAAGGCACAAACGGTTGCATTTCGCTTATAAGATTGCCGTCAGGCTGCCCGATGTGACCAGCCAGACCACACAACCTACCGCGCAAAGGGTTAACACGGAGAAGTACACCTTACGCCACGTTGACCAATACGCTCCCTTCCAACCCGCCACAGCCAGGGCAATCATTGCCAGGGTCAGCAAGAAGATCAGAGGCGGCAGTAGGAACGCAGGTCGGTAACTGCCCGGCACGCCTACCAGGAAAATGTAGTTGTTTTCCATGACCATGCCGAAGAAAGCTACCACCAGCACGATCAAGAATAGGATCATCAATCCGGCGACAGCCATTGCCAACCAGGGCGCCAGGTGTCCCAAGAAAGGCGTAGGGCGGCCTGGCTTGTTGCGCACCCAGCGAATGACCAAAGCCAACGGGTAGACCACCAGCGCTGACAACAAGACCAACGCCGCCAACCCCACCAACACCAATCCCACCAATGTTCCCACTCTCCCTTCCAATATTTTCGGCATGACCGGCAGGTTCACTGCGTCCATGTCGGTCACAAAATCAACCGGTTCAATATTTTGAAGGCAAACTCCATTCGGCCGTTCTTCAGGGTCGTCCAAAAAGTCCAGGATGATCTCATCCGCGCACTCGCTGCTAATGGCCGCCCCGTGCCCCGTGTTGGGGAAAGTAAACGAGTAGCTGTTTGGCAGAGTTTTAGCTGCCTCGAAGCCGTAATCTGGCGGGGTGATCGGGTCAAAACGTCCATTCAAAATGAGCACAGGCAGATCGCTGCTCACCGGAGTGTCGACCATATCATCGAGCTGGGTCACGTCCCAACTTTCGCACAAGGTGATTAGAGCTTCGTTGCCTTTGTCGGCGTCTTTGGAAATCTCGGGGCGAATTCCGCTGTAATCCACCTCGTCCAGGTTGAGGTCACTGTCCTCGGCGCACACCACCGAGTAATACATCCCATAACTCATCGTGCGGTCAAACGTGATCAGCGATAAGAGGTACTCCGTGAATGCATAATCGCCGTTCTCAAAATCCGCGATCATTTTCGGGAGCATAGGAATCAGTTCGGTGCTGTACAGCAATTGGAACACTACTCCCAACAAGGAGTCTCCATCCATCAGCGCCGGATACACCTTTCCGCCCTCGGGGTCGCGCACTCGCAAGGTCACCGGCGATTCTTCCAGACGGTCATACAGCTCAAAGAACGCTTGCTCCAGGAAAGGATAGGCCTGATTGCATTCCTCACTCTCGGCGCAAGCCGCAAAAAACTCTGTAAAGGCGCGGTCCATGGTCAAGGGGGCCAACTGGTTGAAGTTCTTGTTGGTCGGCACCACCGCATCCAGAATCACACTGCGCAACGCTTCGGGATAATCGCGCATCGTGTGCAGCGCCAGCAGTGTACCGTAGGAGACTCCATATAAGTTGATCTTGTCATACCCCAAAGCCTCGCGCAGCGCGTTGACATCCGCTGCGTTTTCCAGGCTGTTGTAGGCCGAAAGGTTTACACCCTCTTTCACCAGCCGCTCTCGGCAAGCCAAAGCTGCCTCGCGGAATTGCGCTTCAGCTTCATCCGATTCGATATCGACATTGAGCAGCTCGATGGTCTTGTCCAAATACTCCGGGCAAATTAAATTTGGCTCGGAATTCAACGTCCCGCGCTGATCAAATAAAATGATATCGCGGTTTTTCCACAGATTACTGGTAAAGATCACCTGTGTATAATAATCAATCGTCGAGCCCCCCGGGCCGCCCTGCGCCAGCACCAATGGGTCGGGGCGCGGATTGGCTGATTGGCTGAGGATAATAGCTACTGCCAGTTTGATGGTAGGGCCATCTGGATTGGCGTGCTCCTCGGGCACCACTAACCAGCCGCAGTCTACATCCTCGCTTTCCACAATCCCCGGCGGAAGTGTAAACATGCACGGTCCCGGCTCAAAGCGGGGCACGCTCGCGTTTTGAACTGGAGCGGCAGCCGTCACCGGATAGGTTGAACTCCCCGTTCCCATGAGCAACCCTGCCAGTAAGATGATTCGCCAAATGATTGAGATATTTTTCATGTGGTGTTCTCCTCGTAAACCGCAATTCTGTTGCGGTGAATCTTTCATGGTTAGCATTATACCTTTCTCGACGGTTCTCATTCATCAAAGTGCTATCAAGAAAGGTGACAAGGCCATTGACAACAAGCACGGCAAACCTGGAGAGCCATTTCGGATAACGATGAGGAAGATTCTGCTATAATCAATGTTACTGCTCAGGTCCAGGATGAAAACCGAATTTTGGAACCCAATCACGGCAACTCCTGGAGAGCCTCGATTTGATCATCACCGACATTTTGGAGGGTTTTATGCGGCGCTGGTTCCTATTATTCCTGGCTTTCATCCTCTTCATTGCCCCTCAAAGCAGCGTCCGCGCTCAAGACGAGGTCTCATTCCAAACTCTGGAAGTGGATGTATGGCCTGAATACGATCAGGAATTAAAGGTTCTGGTAATTTACCGGATCGAACTGGCCCCCACCGTCAAGCTGCCCACAGAGATCACCCTGCGCATCCCCTCTCAGGCAGGCGCCCCCCATGCCGTCGCGGAAATGTCTGGCAATACGCTCACGAACGTCCCCGGAGGATATTCGATGCCTGGGCGCGAAGGGGATTACGCCCTGGTGCGCTTCACCGCCACCATGCCACAACTTCAAATCGAGTATTACGATCCTCAACTCACCCAAGATGGAACCCGGCGCGTTTTCACTTACCGCTGGCCCGGCGATTACAAGGTCGATGACCTGCTCGTCTCTTTTCAGCAGCCTCCCTCTGCCAGCGGCTTGCAGGTACAGCCCAGCATGGGTTCCCTGACCACCGGGACCGATGGATTGAATTACTTCAACCTCTCGGTAGGGGCAGTGAATTCCGGTACGCCCTTTGACGTCGAGTTCAGTTATGTTAAAGACAATAACGACCTCACCAACCCACGCACCTTCCAGCAAACCACACCTGCCGCCACGGTTGATACGACCACCCCTGGCCGCATCACCCTGATGCAGGTGTTGCCCTGGCTGCTGGGTGGATTGGGTCTGGCCCTCATTGCTGGCGGGATCTTCTGGTACACTCGCGCCGGGCGGCCCACCATGACGCCCGTCCGCCGCCACCGCCGCGCCCCCGACGCGGAAACCGCCCAAGAAACGGCATTCTGCCATCAGTGCGGCAAGCGCGCCGGCCCAGGCGATATGTTCTGTCGGGCTTGTGGCACTCGTCTCAAGAACTGACCCACGCTATATCGCCAACAGAGTCCCAGGACCGCTAAGTGGTTCTCTCGCCAAGTTATTGAGTAATATTTTTGGGGTGTTTGAGCGGCAAAGCCGCACGAACACCCCAAAAA
>CAYOHX010000217.1:0-7465 GCA_964403875.1 uncultured Anaerolinea sp.
CCGTCAGCCGTCAGCCGTCAGCCGTCAGCCGTCAGCCGTCAGCCGTCAGCCGTCAAAAGTGTAATCCTTTTCTTTCATTTCTTCCATTCGCGTTACATTCGTGCGCATTCGCGGACAGAATTCTTCTCTTCCCATTCGTGCCATTGGTGAAATTCGTGGAGAAAAATTCTTCCTCCCCCCCCGAGTTATGCTATCATTAATCCATGCTCAAAGCCCTCCTCAAAACCATGCGCCTGCGCCAATGGACCAAGAACGCCTTCGTTCTGGCCGCTGTCGTCTTCGATCGCCAGCTCAGCATCTCCAACCCCACCCCCCTGCTGCGCTCGCTGGCTGCTGTCCTCCTCTTCTGCCTCATCTCCAGCAGCGTCTACATCATCAACGACCTGCTCGACATCCAGGCCGACCGCCAGCATCCCGTCAAGCGCAACCGCCCCATCGCCTCGGGCAAATTGCCCATCCCGCTTGCCATCGTCGCCGCCGTGGTTTTCGTCGTCACCTCTCTCACCCTCGCCTTCCTGTTAGCCCCCGCATTAGCCCTCATCATCTTGCTCTATTTCGTCATGAACCTGGCTTACTCCAAGTGGCTCAAGCACATCCCCATGCTGGACGTGCTCATTATCGCCGCCGGGTTCGTCTTGCGCGTCGGCGCGGGCGTGGTGGTCATCAGTGTCGAGCGCTTCTCCCCCTGGCTCTACGTGGTCATGACCCTCGGCGCGCTGTACATCGGCTTTGGCAAGCGCCGTGCCGAACTCACCCTGCTCACCGACAAGGCCAACGCTCACCGCCGCGTGCTCGATGGCTACAACCTGCCCCTCCTCGACCATCTCATCACCATCGTCTCCAGCTCCACCATCCTCACCTACAGCCTCTACACCTTCTCGGCGCCCAACCTGCCCGAAAATCACGCCATGATGCTCACCATTCCCTTCGTGCTCTATGGCGTGTTCCGCTACATGTACCTCATCCACGTGGCGGGCAAGGGCGGCGAACCCGAAGAACTGCTCCTCACCGACCGGCCCCTGCAGATCGACATCCTCCTGTGGATCGTGTCGGTGCTGGTCATTTTCTACGCCTTCTAAGCTATGCCAGCCATCGCCGCCTGGGCTCCCGGTAAAATCATCCTCTTTGGCGAGCACGCGGTCGTCTACCACCGTCCCGCCATCGCTGTTCCGGTCACCGATGTTCAGGCCCGCGCCGTCATTCTGGCGAACCCCCTCGGCCAGCCCGGCTCGGTGCAAATCGACGCGCCCGACATTGGCCTGAGCGCCTCTCTCACCGAGTTGCCCCCCGACAACCCACTGGCTAGCTCCGTCCTGGGCGTGCAGGAAATGCTGGGCCTCAAGGCGCTGCCCGCCTTCAAGCTCCGCATCACCTCCACCATCCCCATCGCCGCCGGGCTTGGCTCTGGAGCCGCCATCTCCGCGGCCATCGCCCGAGCCGTCTCCAACTTCCTCGGCCAGCCCCTCAGCGACTCGCAAGTCTCCGAAATCGCCTACCGCGTCGACCAGTACTACCACGGCACGCCTTCCGGCATCGACAACACCGTCATCGCCCACAACCGTCCGGTATACTTCGTTCGCGGGCAGCCCTTCCAGACCCTGCGCGTGGCCCAACCCTTCACCCTGGTCATCGGCAACAGCGGCCTGTCCAGCCCCACCGGAGCGGTCGTCAGCGACCTGCGCGCTCGTTACGAGGCCGACCCGGCCACCTACGAGCCAATCTTGAACCACATCGGGGCCATCGCCGATCAGGCCCGCGGGGTGATCGAGCAAGGCGACCCCTTCGATCTCGGCCCCCTGCTCATCGCCAACCACGCCTTTCTGCATCAACTGGGCGTCTCCTGCCCCGAATTGGATCGCCTGGTCACGGCTGCCCTGGCTGCCGGAGCGCTGGGGGCAAAACTCAGCGGCGGCGGTCGCGGCGGCAACATGATCGCCCTGGTGGAACCGGAACTGGCCGAAGACGTATCCGCGGCCCTCCGCGCCGCCGGAGCCGTCCACACCATCACCACTGTGGTCCAAGCCACCTCTTGAGGTCCGCATGGAGTCCCTAATCTTCCTCAAATTGGGCGGCTCGCTCATCACCGACAAGGACACACCCCGCACCCCGCGCCGGGACGTGTTGGCCCGCCTGGCAGTCGAAATCGCCGCCGCCCGCGCCGCCCGTCCCGACCTGCAACTGGTCATTGGGCACGGCTCGGGCTCGTTTGGCCACGTCCCCGCTCGCAAGCACAACACCCGCCAGGGCGTGCTCACCCCGGAGCAGTGGCTAGGCTTTGCCGAGGTCTGGCGAGACGCCCGCGCCCTCAACCAGATCGTGGTCGAAGCCCTGCTCGATGCCGGCCTGCCGGTCATCGCCCTGCCGCCCTCCGCCACCCTCCTGGCTTCCGATGGCGCCCCCCATTTGTCCGCCCCCCAAATCTTCACCCGCGCCTTGCAAGCCAACCTGATCCCCCTGGTCAATGGCGACGTAGCTTTCGACACCGTTCGCGGCGGAACCATCCTCTCCACGGAAGACGCTTTCACCGCCCTGGCTCCAATCCTGCGCCCCGCGCGCATTCTTTTGGCCGGGCTAGAAGCAGGCGTGTGGGCCGATTTTCCGGCCTGCACGCGCCTGCTGGATGAAATCACCCCGCGCGATCTCACAGAAGCCGCCGCGGGCATCTCCGGCTCGGCCAGCGTCGACGTGACCGGCGGAATGCTCGAAAAAGTCTCCCTCATGCTGCGGCTCTCGGCGCAAACGCCCGGACTGGACGCGTTCATCTTCTCCGGCCTACAAGCCGGGGCTGTTCAATCTGCTTTGATGGGCGAAGCCTGCGGGACGCGAGTCTATGATCCCGCCAGCCACTAGTGTTGAGATCCAGTAGGATCACTCCTGAAAGGAAGAGTCCAAATGTTGTTCACCCGTGAAAAACTCGAAGATCTGGAAAGCCAGGGCCTGGCCCCCTATGCCTGCCGCAGCAAAAGCTCGCGAGGGCGAAAATTCCCCGAGGATGAAGCCCCCTTTCGCACCGCGTACCAACGCGACCGCGACCGAATCCTGCACACCACCGCCTTTCGCCGTCTGGAATACAAAACCCAGGTATTCATCAACTACGAAGGCGATTACTACCGCACCCGCCTGACCCACACCCTGGAAGTGGCCCAAATCGGGCGCTCCATCGCGGTGGCTTTGGGGGCCAACGAAATCCTCACCGAGACCATCTGCCTGGCCCACGACCTGGGCCACCCGGCCTTTGGTCACTCGGGCGAAATGACCCTGGCCAAGCTCATGAAAGAGCACGGCGGCTTTGACCACAACAAGCAATCCGTGCGCATCGTCACCCATCTGGAGCAGCGCTATCCCGACTTCCCCGGCCTCAACCTGACCTGGGAAGTGCTGGAAGGCATGGTCAAGCATGAGACCGAGTACGATGTCTCTGACGCGCGGGATTTCAACCCCGAGCTGCGCGGCCACATGGAAGCCCAAATTGCCAACGTGGCCGATGAAATGACCTATACCGCTCATGACCTGGATGACGGTTTGCGCTCCGGCATGATCACCCCGGCCATGCTCTCCGGCATCAATCTATGGGAAGTGGTCACCGAGAGCATCGGCTGGAAGGGCGGCGTGCTGGACGATCTCACCCGCCACCAGCTCATCCGCCGCCTGATCGGCATCTCGGTCACCGACGTGGTCCAGAATACCGACCAACGCCTGCGCGAAAGCCTGGTCCATTCGGTAGATGAACTGCAACGCCTGCCCTACAACGTGGTGGCGTTTAGCGATGAGGCCCGCCGCCGCAACCGGGAACTCAAGGACTTCCTCTACAAGAACCTCTACCGCCACTATCGCGTTATGCGCATGGCGGTCAAAGCCGAGCGCATCATCACCGCGCTGTTCGAGGCTTTCTGCAGCGAGCCATCGATCCTGCCCAAGCACGTTCAAGAGCTCATCCCCGAGCGCGGACTGGAGCGCACCGTCTGCGATCACATTGCCGGCATGACCGACCGCTACGCCACCGACGAGCATCAAAAACTTTTCGACGCCACGCGCCTGCCATAACCTGTATTTCCCCGGGGACGAAACCCGGGCTACAGATTACTACCCTAACATGTAGCGCGGGTTTCTTACCCGCGTCTTTATTCACAACAACGCCGGATTCTGCCCCTCTCCCTCGCCGCTTCGGCGCTCTGACTCTGTCCCTCTCCCTTGAGGGAGAGGTTAGGTGAGGGTGAACACTGTGCCAACCCGCGCTTCATCCGATGCGCAGGCAGAATACCTGTTCCAAACCATACGTAGTTATTGTGTAAGGGCAGTTCATGAACTGCCCTTACACAATAACTAAATAAAATCAATATTGTTTTTAAATAATATTCAAACACCTATTGACATTATTAAATTTTCGCTGTATAGTATATCCAGAATGTAAAACCTGTGCCATCCGGCACACTGTATGCTCTCCAAACCAGGCCGGACGAGCCTGGTATTTTATTGCCTCGTGAGGTCCCAAACTATGCCACCTACCTATGCCATCGAAGCCGACCAACTGGTCAAGAAGTTTCCCAGCCGCCAGCAGCCCGATAAAACCGGCGCGCCAAAGAAAAAATTCGCCCTGCCCAACCCGTTCAAGCGCCCCCCCCCCACCCAGTTAACCGCCGGGGCCGGCGTGAGCCGGCAAATACACCCCGGTGCAATAATAGGCCGGCTCGGGCCCAAAGGCGCGGGCAAAACCACCACCATCCGCATGCTGTGCACCCTGCTCGAGCCCACCAGCGGAACAGCCCGCGTCAACGGCTACGACACCGTTCGCCAGCCCAACCTGGTCCGTCAAAACTTGGGAACCGTCCTGGCCGGCGAACGCAGCATCTACTGGAAGCTCACCGGGCGCGAAAACCTGGAATACTTCGCCGCCCTCTATCACATTCCCCCCGTTGTGGCTCGCAAGCGCATTGACGAGCTTTTAGAGCGCATGGAAATCACCGCCCGCGCCAACGAACTGGTCGAACGCTATTCCACCGGTATGCGCCAGCGCATCGCCATCAGCCGCGCTCTGCTGGCCCGCCCTCCCATTCTGCTCCTCGACGAGCCCACCCTGGGCCTCGACCCCCAAGCTGCCCGCAACCTGCGCGAGTTGATCCTGGGCCTCAAGAATGAAGGCCACACCATCCTGCTCACCACCCACTACATGGAAGAGGCCGATCAGCTCTCCGATCGCATCGGCATCATCGACCAGGGCAAAATCATTGCCCTGGATACGCCCGCCGTGCTCAAGAATCGCATCAACCAGCAAGACGTTCTGCGCCTGGAAGTGGCCGGTTGGAAGCCGGAAATCGGCGAGAAACTTCAAGCCATGCCCGAGGTCGGCAGCCTGGTCACCCGTTACATGGGCTCGGATTCCTTGTGGGAGCTCACCCTGCACACGCCCAACAGCCGCGCTCTGCTGCCCAAGCTCATCGAGCAAGTCAACTTCAACGGCACCCACGTTGCCAACCTGAACGTAGTCAAGCCCTCCCTCGAAGACGTTTTCATTCAACTCACCGGCAAGGCCCTACGCGATTAATCGGAGCACCTCATGGAAACCACCTTCTCCACTGTCCCCGCATCCCGCTCCCTCAGTCACACCACGTTGGGCGCCGAACTGCGCGCTTTTGGCATGGTTGTCTGGCGCGAGTGGATGCACTTCATCCGCTACCCGTCCTGGATCTTCGCCTTGCTCATCTGGCCTGTCATTTTCCCTTCCACCTACATCCTCAGCGCTCGGGCCCTTTCTGGTCCCGATGGCAGCGGCCTGACCCGTTTTCTGGAAACCGCCGGTACCGAGAACTTCCTTGGATACATCGTCATCGGCACGCTGGTTTGGATGTGGCAGAATACCATCCTCTGGAATGTGGGTTTCGCCTTGCGCGGCGAGCAGATGCGCGGCACGCTCGAGTCCAACTGGCTCAGCCCCACCTGGCGTTTCAGCTTCCTGCTGGGGGTCAGCCCCATCCAGGTTCTCATCATGCTCGTGTTCATCATCGTGTCGATTTTAGAGTTCAGCCTGTTCTTCGGCTTGCGCTTCGACGCCAACCCGCTCAGCCTCCTCTTGGTAGTCCTGGCATCCCTGCCCAGCCTGTACGGCATCGGCTTCGTCTTCGCCAGCCTGGTCATTGCCGCTCGCGAAGCCGGCACCCTGGTGCAATTGGTGCGCGGCCTGGTCATGATCTTCTGCGGCATCACCTACCCGCTCAGCGTCATGCCCATTTGGATGCAGTCCTTTGCCGAATGGCTGCCCCCCACGCTCATCATCCGCGCCGGACGCGCCGCCGCGCTCAGCGCCGCGCCGGTCAGCGCCATTCAGGACGATCTGATCAAACTGGCCCTGTTCGGCGTCTTCTGGCTCATCACCGGCTACCTGGCCTTCTCCTTCATGGAACGCCGCGCCAGCCGCCGGGGAACCATTGGCCAATTTTAAGAGGTAAAAAATCATGGCAACCCTCACCACAAGCTTATCCCGCCCCAGCCTGGCTTCTCACCTATACGCGCTTTGGCAGATCACTGTCAAGGATTGGAAGCAATACTGGCGCTACCCGCTCAACGCCCTCTCCACCGTCATTCAGCCCATCGTCTGGCTCACCCCGGTCTACTTCATGGGCATGGCCTTCTCGGTCAACGGTCGCGCCGAAGGCTTCGCCGGATACGCCGGAACCACCGACTACATGTCTTTCATCATCATCGGCAACGCGCTGGTGAACTTCATCATGGCCGTCTTCTGGGGCATGGGGTATGCCCTCAAGAATGACATGGACGGCGGCGTTCTCGAATCCAACTGGCTGTGCCCGCTGCCCCGCCCGCTGTTGATGATCGGGCGCACCTTCAGCAACATGATCACCACCGCGCTCACCTCCCTGGGAGTGGTCCTTCTGGGTTGGCTGTTCTTCGGCTTCCATCCCACCGGAAACGTCCTGCCCGCGCTTCTTTCTCTGCTGCCCATGCTCATCGGATTGTACGGTTTTGGGTTGGCCTTTGCCTCGCTTGTCATGATCATGCGCGAAGCCAACACCCTGGTCGACATCGGCAGCTTCCTGGTGCAAATCTTCTCGGGGGCCAATTTCCCGGTCAATTCGCTGCCGCGCTGGTTGCTGCCAGTCTCCCTGGCCCTGCCCCTCACCTACGGCTTCGATGCAGTGCGCGGTTGGCTGTTGGGCACTCAGACGCTCTTGCCCATCCATATTGAGGTCTATATCCTCTTAGGCTCGATGTTCGTGCTGGTTGGGCTGGGCCTCATCACCTTCCGGGCCCTCGAACGCAGGGTGCGCATGAAAGGCACCCTGGGGCAATACTAAAGCTGATACCCTCCTCCAGGTGCGAGGCCGGCCGCGTATGGCCGGCCTCGCGATTTTTAACACTCCAGATGCCGTTACTATCTCCCACCAATTCGTCGCTCCGACGAGAGCGAGAGAGAGGTTAGGTGAGGGAACCCTACCCGCCACTTATGGCTTTA
>CAYOHX010000218.1:0-7418 GCA_964403875.1 uncultured Anaerolinea sp.
CTTCGGGTCATTCCCGCTTTTCGTCAACCCACTTTTGATTTCACATCAGACGTATAAGATAAAGCATGTATTACGCTGAGAAATCAGTCAAAGTTAATAAGATGGATGAATACTTGCAATCTTCAGGGATAAGGCCATTGGTAACCAGTAAAGCACATTGCTACGAAAATAGATCAGGCAGGCAGAGAAACTGCGAAACCTAAACCGGTCCATTCATTAACCATGCGATAGATACGTTTTTGGTTGGAGGTCTCCTTGCGTTCTACGAATTATTGCTCATCGTAGGGTGTGTTGTTCTTCAGCATCGTGTAGATAATGACCAGAAGTTTTCGGGCCAGGGCTACAATTGCCCTTTTGGAATCTGTGTCTTGTTTCAAGCGCCAATACCAAGTTGAAAGATACATTTTCTTGTGAGATGCCATTACCCAGGCTGCTTCACAGAGCATGGTTGTGAGACAATTGTTTCCTTGAGATACTCTTTGCTTTTTCTATTTTCCAACGCTCTAATGGTTTCCCGGGGCCAGGCCCGCCCAAGAACAAACATGTTGGGCTGTTGGGAATGCAGCCATCGCCTGACCGATCTCAGCTAAGATTGCATAGGCGGCGGTGAGATCAATCCCGGGGATCGAGTCCAACAATTGGATAGGAGTCTGAAATTGAGAAAAGTCGTGGCGGATTTGTTCTTCGATTTCGTGCAGATGCTTTGAACCGCCCGTTTGAGGATATCTCGATGGATATATTTTTCAAGAGCCAGTACCATTTATCAAGTTGAAAAACATCGCTGGCCTTCGTCTCAAACGCGCTAGCGCTCGTTAGAAGGAGACTGGTGCTATGGTTACGGCCAAGGCCACGGCTGCTTGGCTCAGTAACCTGTGGGATTCCTTGGCCGCCCGTCGCGCTATTTTTCCACTTGCTGCCTAACAACTTTTGAGTGCTCCCATGTAAGTCAGCAACCCCTATTTTATCCAACGCCGAACTTTGCGAATGGCACGGAAGATTGGCTTAACCAAATCTACATATACAAAATGGAAGAAGGGCACATTTCGGATACGCCGTAGGATGGTCACCAAACGAATTTCTTTCTGAGTTAGATCTGGAGTGAGTGTGCTAGTTGCGGCTATTCTTTCGACCACCACAGAGTTAGATGCTCTTTCCTGAATGATGGTTCTTACCCCCTTTTCGTATTCCCGGGCAATGGTTTGCGCAAATTGCCATTTATCTTGCGGAGGGGTAGTGAAATATTCGCTCAACTGCTTCTCAAACTCGAGAGTATCTTCGCTATTAAGAACCATACGAATCAGTTTCGACCAACGATCGCAAATCGCTTGCCGATTGAACCGGCTGGACAGTTCTCTAGCACTTTGCCCCATTGATTCACGCAGTTCTTCGTTTGATAACAACTCTACGATTCTTTCTGCCATTCCTTTCAGGTCATCTTGCTCAACAACAAAGCCGTTCTTTCCATCCGTGATAATATCATCTAAACCTGGAATTTCGAACAGGACACTGGGTACCCCATATGCTCCCGCCTCCGTCAGCACCAGTGAAAAGCCTTCACTCTCGGATGGCATAGCCAATACAGAAGCCTTCTGGTAGAAATCGGTCAACTCATCTTGTTCACCAGCAAACACAATCGAACCATCCGGAAACTCAAGCCGCTCTAATAAATCGGCTATCGTTTCAGGTGAAGATGGTGGTATTTTTAAATTTAGATTATATCCTCCAACCAAAACCAGATGGGCATCGGGCTTTTTGTCAAGCACAAGTTTGAACACTTTTATCATCCTGTCCAGGCGTTTAATTGAATCATAAAAACGCCCGACACAAAGAACAATTTTCTCCGATGAATGAGTAAGCCCTTCATCACAGAGATCAAACGTATTGGGATTGGGCATAACAACGCCATTACGGTTGTGCAAAGCATACGCGTTGGCATTAAACGTGTTAAGCCAGGTAACAACAGTAGCATCCTTTAAACAAGATAACCGCTCTGTCATTACAGGGTATAACCACGGCGCCCAGGTGGGCAGGAAGTAATAATAATGGTTACAGGCAATTGTCTTGATTCCGCTTTCTTTCATCACTGGGTAGATCTTGAGCACATCGGCAAAAATATTGGGATTGCTGATAACCAAAGAGGCCTGTGAGAGAACTGCAAGCATTAATAGCACGTAAGGGATTTCTGGCTGCAGATCCTGACGAATCACGATGTGACAAAGACCCTCGGGGAGCGGGAAACCATCGAAGTTTTCGCTTGAGGCATGAGAAATCAGAATAAAGTTATATTCATGGCTGAGGTGTGCAAACAAGAATGACATTACTCGCTCAATACCACCTTTAAACCAGACGTTACTATAAATTAAAATCGTTGGTCTTTCACTTTGAGAAGAGAGCGAGGCAAGTGTGTCGAGTATTCTCCTAGCTTTTTTTTGCGCGCTTTTCTCCACTGGGAGTAAACGCTCAGAGAATAAACTAGCCGCCCGATCAGGATCGCCCAGTTCAGTGGCAAATTGGATAGCAGCGGCATAGAGTCTCGCACTTGTTTTCCAATAAGCAGCGTTCTGGTAGGTCTTGTAGGCGCTTAACAAATACTCAAGATCATCCCCTAAGAATTCACGCAGCTCAGCCATGTCGATCTTGGATAGCATCATTGCATGAAGGTTGTCCGATTCAATAGTGGGGAGCATACCCATACTGCGTCCTGTTTGCTGTTGATGTGACCTAGACATAACCAATTCATCTTCTAGTAACAGAAAACGGGAGTGGTATGTAAATCTGAACCACAGATCGTAATCCTGAGTAGTTTTCAAGCGCGGGTCAAATCCACCACATTTATTAATGAGTTCTTTAGGGACGAGCAGCGCACAGCCATTAAGACCGGTTTCAGTGTCTGTTGCTAGAAAGCATCGTATTGAACGGCTGGCCCGGCTAGCCATCCGGTTCGACTTGAGCTTCTGATCATTTTCATCGATTACAATAACATTGCATGCACATACTGCAAGCGGGTCGCCCAGTTCTGCCAGTGCATCAACCTGTTTCTCAACCTTTTCTGGGGCGTACATATCATCATGACTGAGCCACGAGAAATAATCGCCGGTCATTTTATCAATTGCATAGTTTAACGCCGATGCAACACCACCATTCTCTTTTACGAAGTACCGGATCAGTCTGCCATACGACGCAGCTATCTCATCCGTAGCTCCATGGTCATTTGAGCCATCGTTCACTACAATCACTTCGATATTTTTGTAAGTTTGTGCGAGCGCGCTATTGATGGATTGTCGCATATAATTCGCGCCATTGTATACAGGGATGATGATAGATACTTTGGGTTGGAATTCATTCATTTTTTGTCGCATTGGCATATCCAATTGACCTTTACACAAAGTTGTTATTTTGTTGGCTCTTTAACAATTTCGAAGAGCAACAAGAGTAGCTAACAGCGAGTGAAGCAAAGTCCTGCCTCTGAAGCGGACATTATGGATGAAGTCAAAAAAGCCGAAGTAACAACGCAGCTTTCCTGAGAGATTCCGCGATACGGGCGCAGCCAAGATCAGAGGAGCGACCAAAACCCTTCCATCGTATTGACGTAAATCTCATGAAATCCATCTCCGTCCTTATCTCGAGCATATTCTCCAGCAGAATGATTGACCGTATTGTGTTCATACCCCCATTCGGGTAGAGGATTGTAGATGTCATACTCATCCGTGTAGATCATACTGCCTGGGACGACTGTCTTGGTGATGATCGGGTGTATAGTCTTTTGCTGAACATTCGGGAGCGTCTGAATTGAAACCTCCCCATTACACTCGATCATGCCCAAAATAGGTAGTGCCTTTTCCG
Organism: uncultured Anaerolinea sp.; assembly: GCA_964403875.1. Classification (GTDB taxonomy): domain Bacteria; phylum Chloroflexota; class Anaerolineae; order Anaerolineales; family Anaerolineaceae; genus Anaerolinea. The sequence continues at coordinate 3,844 of CAYOHX010000218.1, forward strand.
CCAATATTCCCCGTCAACATTTTCAACGTTGTTTCGGCCTTCTGCCTTTGCGTCCCAATCTGGCAACCACTTCCAGATGTCCCCTGCTATGATGTATTCCTCATCGGTCTCGACCTCGCCTTTCAGCTGGACGGGCCTTTTCTCCACGATCCTCTTGCACAATGGCATGGTCATCGCTGGCGCATCCCCAACCGACAACCCCAATTCAGCTGCTATTTGTTCATTCGAAAGGTTCAGACCCATGAAATACACGCAAGTTACCCGAACTCGGAGCGGCTGGTGATGCCCTTGGAAAATCGTTCCACTCAGATCGTCAAATTGTTGTCCACAGGCAGGCCTTGCATTCATACCGTTGACGACAATTGTAACGGTCATGCCGCCCTCGTTTTTTGATCTCCGCAGAGTTGCATTCCGGGCATTTCACCCCTTCCGACCAGCGCAAGTTGCGCACGACATCGAAGCATTTCGCATCATCTATCAATTGCTCTACGTTCACCATGCTCTCGTTTTATCAATCTTTACCTCCTTAATACGTTAAGAGCCAAAAATAATTGAACGAAAAAAGGCTGGCTATAAGGTGAACTCTTATAAAAAATAAGTATAGCATGGTTTGATCATTCCCTGCATTAAGTGACTGTGGGCGGAGTGTGATTCGGTTTTTTGAAGAAAGGACGGCAGGGCCAGAACGCCAAGGGTGGCGTCCAGGTGAAGGTGGGAAGGCAACAGTCCATGTAGCCGGTAACGACAGCGGGCTCGGTTGGATGGACAGAACAGGCGTAGGAGTGGCAGGACGCCGATTTTCGCGCAATTGTTTGCGGCGAAGTCTATCTTGGCGACGGATTTGCCGGGTAATGCGAGGCCACTCTTGCGCCCAACGATCAGAGCAGACGATGTTGCGCAAAGCCAGCATGGGATTGACATTGTCCCTGGCCCAGTGCATGCCCGCTCCTTTCAAACGCGCTTCGACCACCAGTTTGTTGGCACTTTCGGTCATCCCACTGGCAATCGGCCAGCCGTTGGATTGAAAGGTGGGATACTGCAACTGGCCCTGACGCTTCTCCAGATAGGCCAGGTTGTCGCACAGAAGTTCATTGGATGGATTCTGTTGTTGCAGGGTGGTAAGCTCTGTCAGGAGAGCATCCGGACCAGCGTGTTTCAGGGCATGCAGTTTCTGGCCAATCCAAGTAGATGCAGTGCTTTCATCAAAAAGAGCCTGTCCGATGCTGGCAATTCGCTGCGCCGCATGGGGAAAGTCTAGGATACGGACGGCGTCCGGACGATGGTAATCGACGAAGCTTTGCAGCCATTCGGCCCCATCTTGCACGGCGCACACTGACTGGCTCTGTTCCAGCCCTCGCCGATGTAGCTCGCCCAAACAAGAGCGGGTGAATTGTTCTGCATCCGTCAGCCGCGAAAAATATGACAGTTTACGGGTATGTATCACCCATTCTTCCCCCTCCCGTACTGGCGCTTGTACCTCTCCCACCACACACGTTTTTACTTCGGCCCACTCCCCATGGATCAACGGCACCATCGCTCCATCGGCGCTGAGCAACATTTTCTCACCTCCCTGCGGAACAATCGGTGCTGTTTTCTCGATATGCTGTACTTCCTCGTCTTGGATCGCGACATAGGCGGCACCAGCTGCCCGCGTGTAGCGTACTGCACTCCCCTGGCTTATGCTGGTTCCCAGCATCTCATTGACAATCTGCGCCGCTTTCTCAAACGGTATCCGACTCCCCAACCGAACCACACTTTCGTTGATAAATGGGGTCAAATGCCCTGGTAACAGGCTTAGCTGCTCATCCAGGGGAAAAAAAGCCCGCCCCACACTCTGAGCAGACGGCGTAGCCCCGTTCCAGGTCAACAATCCGTCCTCCTGCTGCTTGTATCCTCCGCTTCTCCTTCTGTTGCCCCCGCTTGACCTCTGCTCCGCATTCCGGACATTTGACTGTTGCCCTCTTTTCTTCCATCCCCTGCGCCAGATCTTGCATCAGCCGTGCTTGCAATTCCGCCATTCGCCGCATCGTTTCCTTTTCTATCTCCGCAAATGTCGCTTGTGGATGTTGGTTTGCCCATTCCCGCATCCCACTCATCACTTCAGCCGCCTGTTGTCCCCATTGTTCGTCTTTCATCCCTTCCTCCTTCTGTTTCACCTCCTATCTTACTCGCTTCTGAAATAAACTGAATCACACTCCTGTGGGCTCTCTCGGAATTACCGTGGTAGGAGCCATATATGGGAGTCAGGCGAGACCAAAGCAGCGGTAACCTTGGAGGTCAAGGAAGATACGTTGGAACCGGTGCTGGGAGTTGAATAAGCCACAACAGCGACGCTTGAGCACCTTGAGCTCATTATTCAACCTTCCACAAAACCGCTGTTGGCGCGGGTAACAAAGAAGGCAGTAATTGCCTCCCTCCAGTAGGTGAGTGTTCTGAGAAAGGCATCAAAACAGGTGAGACCACTCTGACGAACGCGCTTGATCCAAGCAGACAAACGCCTCTTGGCCTTTGATTGAGAGAGAGGCTGATCAAAAATGGCGGTCAGCTGTCGCTGAAGGTCGTAAGCGCGTTTCAAATCCGATGAATGGCGAAACAACCGCCGCAACACCTGACGATCCTCTGCAGACAGATCCTGGGGCGCTTTGCGCATGGCCCACATCGCCCCTTTGAGTTGGCCGTAGTGTTCTTTGGACAGCGATTGTTTCAAGCGCCGCAGTTCTTGTTTGCGCAGTTGGTCCACTGCGTCCCGATAGGCTCGGGCGACGTGAAAACGGTCAATTACCAACCGGGCAGATGGCAACACTTCCTGTACCGCGGCAGTGTAGCCCTCATACATATCGCTACACACGGTATGGATGGTGCCTTTTAGCCGTTCGGGGATGGAACGCAAGAATTCCACCACTGTATCTTTCTCCCGATTGGGTAATACACCCAGGATGCGCAAGCCTCCATCGGCTGCACGCGCCGTGACAATCACCAGATAATGCCCCTGACCCTTTTTGGACGCGATTTCATCTAACCCTAACGTTCCCACTTCGCTGAAGTCTGACCAGTTCACGCTGGACGCTATCCGCCGATCCAGTACCCCCAGCACACTGTCGTAACTCACCCCTTCTTTGATGCGCACATCCTCAACCGTGGAATGCACCAACTGCACCAAGAGATGATCTTCGTAATCCAGGGTGAACTGGCTGCCCCGCTCATGCCATTCTAGCCCTTGTGTGCTCGTGGCGTGATCGCTACATTCCAGACATTGATAGCGCCGCGGTCGATAGCGCAGGTAACTGGGCCGTCCAAACACCGGCAGATAGCGCACTTGCACCCACTCATCATAGCCATGAAACTTCGTGATCGTTCGCCCGCACTTCCGACAGCGAGTTTCTTTCTTCGTGCTCTCCACCGTAATGATCACTTCTCCGGCTCTGTTGATTTCCGTATTCAACACCCGTGCATTTGGAATTTCCAAGGGTAGTGTGATTTGTGCTTTTGTCATGGTTTTGATTATTTCCTGAACTATTTTCGTAACTGCTCAGGCAGGTGAAAACCGAGCCTGAAGAATAGGAGGGAAAAAAGGC
>CAYOHX010000219.1:0-7410 GCA_964403875.1 uncultured Anaerolinea sp.
TGCGGCGCGCTTGCGCCGCATGTTCTTTTGATTGGTGTAACTCCAGACAGAACTGGCTCGGGGTTATTTCTTCGTAGAAACGAAACGGGTCACTTTGGTCTTACACACAGGGCAAGTGCCCTGAACCATTTTGCGGCCATTCGGAGTGTCTTTCTCAACTCCGTCGTTCACCGTCTGCTTCTGCTTGCACTTGACGCAATATCCTTCGAATACCATCGTTTTACTCCTTGTGTAGATTTGGACCAACACGGTGATTGGTAACCCAAATTGGGTTCCCCCTGGCAACCTCAGCCTGATGCTGCCATCAAGACCCATATTGCCTGGTTATTTATCAATATTATCATGAATTTGACAAGGGTAAAAGATGGAAACTGCCAACACCAATCGGCGCGCTCAACGCAAATGGGGTATCTCCCGCCCTTTCCAGGTTGCACCCCCTCGCCATTTCCACAGCATGGCCTGGGCAGCGATGATGGTCATCAAGATCGTGGATACCGGTAGCAAGAACGCATCGATCCAGCGATCTCTTGCTGCCGCCGCGGTCAACAAACGCACCCCCAGCGCCAATAGCAAGGCGCTTCCTGGCAGGGCGGCCCAGCCAGAGGGTTTTTCGGGAATCAACAGCCCCACCGCCAACCACAACCAGGGCAGCAGAAACAAGGCCCAATGGAAAATGGCTGAAGCCAGAAGCAGGATCGGCTTGCCCCCATGTCCAGCCAGGATATTTTTCGCGTACCCCGCTTTTACAGCCAACCACCCATCGTACATGCGGGTCTCAATCAAACCACAAGACAGCGCCTGCGCCATGCGGATCCCAGCCCGCTTGACGTTCCATGCCAGGCTCATATCATCCAACACACTGCTTCGCACGGCGGCATGTCCCCCCGCCTGCTCATAAGCCTCGCGCCGAAAGGCCAGGCATTGTCCGGTCGCCGCCGCCAGGGAGGGCTGGGGCATTTTGCGCACAGCCAGCTCCGGCAGATAGGCCAGCACAGTAAAGCTCATCATCGGCACCACCAACCGCTCTCCCCACGTGTGAGTGATCTGCCTCGGCCACACCGCCAGCAATCCAGCCTCCGTCTGCTCCATCACGCCCAGGAGCGCAGAAATCGCCTGAGGCTGCCAGCGCACATCCGCGTCTGTAAAAATCAGCACCTCGCCGCGCGCCTGGAGGCCAGCCTGGTGGCATGCCCAATTCTTTCCCAGCCAACCCGCCGGAAGAGACTCGCCCCGCAGCAATCGCAGCCGGGGATCGCCCGCAGCGGTCTCCGTAGCAACTGCTCCGGTGCCATCTTCCGATTGATCATCCAACACCAACACTTCCAGATTCGAATAATCCTGGTCCAACAAGCCGCGCACGGCTGCGCCAATATTTCTCGCCTCATTCCGCGCCGGAATGATCACAGACACCAGGGGCTGCTGCTCCGGCCTAACGGGTCGCAGCCTGGGGTAGGCAATGGTATTCAGGATGGCGATGGCAGCCAAACCCAACAGAATAATGATAGGGATCAACCAGAGGATCATACGCGCCCCAGCCAGCGTTCAAGCCAGGGCTTCAGCCCTGGAGCCTGGCGCAGATCATCTCGGTGCTTGATCGCCAGGATCACGGCATTGCCACCCCAAATCACAGCCCACTCGGGATGGTTCGGGAAATAGACTATGGCAAGCACTGCGCCGAACAGAACAAAGGCCAGCATCAACGCCCAGCCACTCACCCGCACCGAACGATACATCAACAATAAGAATGCGCCCAGTAGGATGGCCGCGTTCCACAAGATCAGGCCAAACCACGCCCCAAAGGTGACCGCCACAGCTTTTCCGCCGCGGAACTTCAACCAGGGCGAAAAAGCATGCCCCAAAACGGGAGCAAGCACAATCGGAACAAGCTGCCAACCGTCCATCCCGCCCCGATAATAAGCAAAACCCACCGGAATAAAGCCCTTTAAGGCATCCAGCAGCATGGCAACGAGAAACCATCGCCAACCCAGCGCCCGCCCCACGTTCATCGAACCGGGATTACCGTCGCCAACGCTGCGAATGTCACCGCCGCCAGCCAACCGACCCACCCACACCGAAAAAGGCAGCGAGCCCGCCAAAAATCCCAACCCAGCCCACATCCATACGTTCATCGATGCAGCGCCCTTCGCCAGGCCCACAATGCAAAAATGCCCATCCCCGCCAAACCAGACAGAGCCGGGCCGGGTTGTCCCCAGAAGACACCCAAAGCGAACGCCTGGAACAGCCAGGTAATGGAATAAATCAACAACAGCGCTCGCCTGGACGCTTCCAAGCCCGGCGAGTCAATCTTCAACCACCCCAACCCGCGCAGCGCAGCCGTTATCAGGGTGGCACAGGCCCACCAACCCAAATAATTGACCCACGGGATACCAAAGTAACCGTTGGGCTCGTGCCAAACCCACAATCCCTTGGAAACCATTTGCGGGTCTAAATACAGGTCCCAGGCCGTGAAGACCAACCCAGCCAGGCCAGCAAACAGCCAGGTCGGGGTGTTCTTGTGGGCGATCAGAGCCGTCACTCCCCAGGCAGCCGGCAACATCATCAACCAGGCCAGCGGGATGAGCAGCGGCACATCCAGGAATTGGGGCTGCAAGGCTTCCGTGTAATGATACGATCCAAACGGAAAGCCCGTTTTGGAACCGATTAGTTCTACAGCGTAAGTGAACACCGCCGAAAACAGCGTGATGCCAACCAGACTCCGCCCGCTCACCCCCAAACTCAGGGCGAACAAGCTTGCCGCCAGATGGATGAGCACCGTCAGCGTAGAAATCGCTGGGAAAAGCTCCTCACCAAACTGGCGCAACAAGATCGGCGTAGACAGCATGGTGATAACCCACACTGCAAGCGCTCCAATCCAGGCCGCACGGCTGCGGCTCGAAGGCGCAAACCAGTCTATAACCTTCCACCATCGTTGAATAACCGACCGCATATCATCCCCACCTGTTTACAGAAATCGCGTCATCCACCATGCCCTGGCTGCCAGCAGCATCTTGCCGGCTTTGCCCGCGCCCGCGCGTGGACCGAACACATGGTACCCTCGGCGCTGAATGCTGGTGTTAATCGCCCGGTAGATTTCCAGCGCGCTTTGCACGCCCCATCGCCCCGCCGCCAGCATAGGCACGCCCAACCGCGCTTTTCGGTAGTATAGCTCAGTCCGCGCGATCTCGAATTCAATCAACTTGACAAATTGCGGGGTCATTCGCTGCGCGGCGATATCGTCTTCACTCACCCCAAACCGACGCATATCCTCCTGGGGAATGTAAACCCGACCTATCGACCAGTCATAAGCAATATCACGCCAGAAATTGGAAAGCTGCATGGCAATCGCCAGCGCATCCGCGTAAGGCAGCACCTCTTCCATCAACAGCCCAGGCTGTAAGCCCATGATGTGCGTCATGGCTCGCCCCACGGTCATGGCGCTGCCTTCCATGTAATCCAGCAAATCGGCAAAGGTCTCAAAGCGCGTCACCGTCAGGTCGGCTTTCATCGCCCTGAAATAAGGAGCCATCAATTGCGCCGAAATATCGAATTCATCAGCCGTTCTCAAGTACGCCCGTAAGACCGGGTCGGGGCTGGTTCCAACCTCAAAGGCGTGCCAGTAACTGCGCTCCCAATCCGCAATGGCCGCAAGTGGCGAGTCAAAGCCCTTGTGCGACACATCCACCCGGTCGTCGCCCACCCGCAAGAAGGCATACAATGCCCCAACATGAGGCAGCTTATCCTGTGGCAAGAAACGGCTGGCAAACGAATAATTCTTACTGGCCCTTTCCATGATCGCCAGGCAGTGCTGGTAATCCTGGGCAAGTGCCGAGTCAGTCCGATCCCAAATTCTTCCAGAGACACTCGTGTTACTCATAGCCATTGTTTCATGATCCTTTCTGCGACCAATTTCGCGGACAATTGAACCATCGGCATCCCAATCCCCGGATAGGTGCCCTGGCCAACAAAATACAACCCCTGGATGTCACGAGCCACATTGTGTGGACGGAAGTAAGAAGATTGGAAGAACCCGTGCGAAAGCGAGCCAAAGGCGGTGCCGTGAACGGCATTGAAATCAACCAGGTAATCATCCGGCCGGTAGGATTTCTCCCATACAATATGCTTGCGCAGGTCCGGATCCACCAATATCTCGAGCTGTTTGAGGAGTTGTTCGCGCACCCTCGGCGCGGCTTCATTCCAGTCGATTCTTGCGGTCAGGTTGGGCATCGGGGCAAGCACGTACAGCAGGCTGTGGCCAGCAGGAGCCAGGCTGGAGTCGGTCATCGTAGGAATGTTCAGGTGGAACGAGGGGTCTTCGGGTAAAACCTTGTGCTTGAAAATCGCGTCCAGGTTAGCTCGATAATCTTTCGAGAAGTACAATCCCTGGTGACGCAAATGGGTATATTCCTTGTCCACACCCAGATACAACAGGTAGCCCGAGCAGCCGTATTTCATTTTCTCGAGGCGCGCGTCGGGGTAGTCTCTGCGATGCTGAGCCGGAATCAATTTTTGATAGGTGTACGGCAAATCGGCGTTGGAAATCACCAGGTCAGCGAGCACAACTTCTCCGCTTTCCAGGCGGACCCCACGCGCGCGGCCCGAATCAATCAAGATCTCAGCCACGGGGGCGTTCATCCGCAGCGTCACCCCCATCCCCCGCGCCAATTCAACCATATCCTCCACAATCCGGTAAATGCCTCCCTGGGGGTACCACATCCCCAAGGCCAGGTCTGCATACGTGATCAAGCTATACATCGCCAGCGCCTCAAACGGCGACAGCCCCAGGAACATGGAATGAAATGAAAAAGCCTTGGTCAGCTTATCATCGCCCTTGAAGAAGTGCTCCACTTGCCGGTACATATTTTCGTGCGCGCCGGTCGAAAGCAGCCGGCTCAACGCCACCGGGTTAGCCAGGTCGATCATGTGGTCAAAATTGCGGTCCACAAAGTCCATGCCCAGCTCAAATTTCTTCGCCCCTTCGCCTATGAAGCGAAACAGCCGTTCGGCCGAACCCGGCGAAACCCGCTCCACTTCCTGGGCCAGCATGGCCATATTGTTATACAAGTCCAGGTGAGTCTGGTCATGGTAATAAATGCGGTAGTTCGGATCGAGCTGAGTGAACTGGATCCGCTGGTTCAAATCCTGCCCAATGGCCCGGTAGGTATCCTCGAAGGTGTCTTTCATCACCAAAATGGTGGGCCCCACATCCACCCGAAAACCGCTGTCTTCGATAATATTGCTCCGCCCGCCTGGTCGAGACTGCTTCTCCAAAACGGTGACAGCAAAACCATGATGCGCCAAACGCAGCGCGGTCGCCAATCCACCCATCCCCGAACCGATGATCACGACGTTTTTCATAGCCACTCCCTCTGTACAATTTTTCGCAATATTTTGTTTATATATTGTACATATATTATACCGGAAAAACCTACATTCAAGCCTTAAAAATAGGCTAAAACCTGATACAGAAAATAATTGGGGGGATTTTTGACTCCGCTTCCATCCCGAATTCCATTCCAGAGATATAATAGCTCTATTCCACTTGCGAGGTAAACTCATGTCCCAACTTCCCCCCGAGGCCCCTCTCCTCACCCAAGAAGGCATTACCTTCCGCGACTTGAATAAGAACGGTCGTCTGGATGTTTACGAAGATCCGCGCCGCCCGATCGAGGAGCGCGTGGAGGACCTTCTGCGACAAATGACCCTGGAAGAAAAGGTCGGATTGATGTTCCATAACGTCATCCCGGTTGGCATGGATGGCGAGCTTGTGGAAGGCATGAATTGGGGCCGGCCGTTCTCCACCCTGCACAATCTGCTCGATCTCAACATGAACCACTACAATGTTCATGCCATGCCCGAGCCGCGCCTGGCTGCCATCTGGTCCAACAAGCTCCAGAAGTTGGCCGAGCGCACCCGCCTGGGCATCCCGATCACCGTCTCCTCTGATCCGCGCCACGGTTACAGCAATCTAGCGGGCGCATCCGAAGTCACCGATGCCTTCTCGCGCTGGCCCGAGCCCATTGGCCTGGCCGCCACCAACGACCCCGCCCTGGTCCAGGAATTCGGCGATATCGCCCGTCAGGAATACCGCGCCGTGGGCATCTCCGCTGCCCTGCACCCCATGGCTGACCTGGCTACCGAGCCGCGCTGGCCGCGCATCGACGGCACCTTCGGCGAAGACGCCGAACTTTCGGCGCGCATGGTCGAGGCCTACATCCGCGGCTTCCAGGGCGAAGCCATTGGCCCCGACACGGTGAGCTGCATGACCAAACACTTCCCCGGCGGCGGTCCGCAGAAAGATGGCCATGACCCGCATTTCTCCTACGGCAAAGAGCAAATCTACCCCGGCCACAACTTCAACTACCACCTGCCCCCCTTCGAGGCCGCCTTCCGCGCCGGCACCAGTCAGATCATGCCCTACTACGGCCAACCCATCGGTGTCGAAGGCATTGAAGAGGTTGGCTTTGGCTATAACAAGGCCGTCATCACGGGCCTGCTGCGCGAAAAATACGGCTTCGACGGCGTGGTCTGCACCGATTGGATCCTGCTCAGCGAGATGGTCATCGACGGAAAGGTTATCATGGAAGCCCGCGCCTGGGGCGTCGAGCATCTATCCGTCCCCGAGCGCGCCAAAAAGATCCTGGACGCCGGCTGTGATCAATTCGGCGGCGAAGAATGCCCCGAAGTCATTCTCGAACTGGTGCGCGGCGGGCAGATTAGCGAAGCCCGCATCGACCAATCGGCGCGGCGGCTGCTGCGCGACAAGTTCCGCCTGGGCCTGTTTGACAACCCCTACCTCGACCCCGAAGAATCGGCCAGCATCGTCGGCAACCCGGCCTTCCGCGCCGCCGGAGAGCGCGCCCAGCGCAAATCGCTGGTTTTGCTCAAGCAAGGTTCGCTGCCCCTATCCAACCGCCCCAAAGTCTATGTGGAAGGGTACCAGGCCGCCTCGCTGGCTCCCTATGCCGACGTGGTGACCACGCCCGAAGAAGCCGACTATGCCCTCCTGCGTCTGGTGACGCCTTTTCAAACCATTGGCGAGGGATTCTCGTCCTGGTTCCACTACGACGACCTGGACTTCAAGAGTCCCGAGAAAGAGCGCCTGCTGGAGATCATGGCCAAAGTGCCCACCGTGGTATCCATCCACCTCGACCGCCCAGCCGTCATCCCCGAAATCGCCGAAGCCTGCGCCGGTCTCATCGGCAGCTTTGGCGCCGAAGACGCCGCCGTGCTGGATGTCATCTTTGGGCGCTGGAACCCCACCGGCAAACTGCCCTTCGAACTGCCCCGCTCGATGGAAGCCGTCAAAAACCAAAAAGCCGACGTGCCCTACGACAGCGGCGACCCGCTCTTCCCCTTCGGCTTTGGCTTGAGCTATTAGCCTGGATCACAGAACCAAAGCGCCTCCCTGGC
>CAYOHX010000220.1:0-7360 GCA_964403875.1 uncultured Anaerolinea sp.
AAAATTAATCTTAAACGTCCAGGTAGTCTCCATTTTTGGCCTACTTTGCGGGGTCATACACAAAATATTCGACAGATCTGTCACCAAACCCTTGGCTGATCGGACCATCCGAGAAGTTCCTCGCTCCAGCTTGAGCGATCCGAATTGAACCGGGTTCAGATTCTGGCCTGACTACGGCCATATGCCCACTTGACTCGACCCCCTTTGGATTTTGCCATCCAGCCAGCACAACCTTACCTTCTTTTGCATATGCTGCTGCTTCATCTGCACTGACACTGTGCCAGCCTAATTCCGGCCCCTGAGTAACAGATCCACCCCCTTCTTGAAAGTCCCCCCTCAACCATTGCACCATGCGGTTCGCATTCAGATAACGGTCAATTTTGCCATCGCTATTCCAGTCCAAGTATTCTGGTAGAGGAGCCTCCATCTTGTGGGCGTAATCCATTGCAAAAATATTACAATAGGTGTCTCCCTGCCCTTTTTTATAAGGGGTGTAACGCGAATTCGACTCTACATTAAGGGTAGCGATGGCGTCCAGGTTTTGCTGCGGGTTTCCCGCGTTAGAAGTATTCGAACCTGTTTCTACCGGGTCCGTGGGTGGTTCAGCGGGAGGCATATTACCAGAACCGCCTGAAGAAGGAGTGTCGTCAACAGGAATCCATGGGGAGGGATCTTTCGATACCCAATCTGGCAAAATTATGTCTGGCAACTTAGGAAATTTGGGGAACTCAGGCCAGTGTCCAGGAAGGGGTAATGGTCGCGGAATTTGCCATGGAATTTGTGGAAAGAAAACAGGAGGCCAGAAAGGAAAAGGATAAGGCCGCCACCGGTCCCACCAGGGGCGTCTCCAAAAACTGGGCCAAAAATAGAGCGATTTAAGGTCATTCATCCACCCCGGATGAAAAATACGCGAAAGGATATTTTCCAAAAGCGTCATCCTAGGCTCTGTCAATTTCTTGTCGGCTTCTTCAAATCGCTCAGCAATCGAGTTTAATTTTTCAGAAAAACCGTGAATCAATTTCCACGAAGAAAAGAGTTTCGTCTTTATGGCCTGGTAGCGTCGAAGTATTTCAGCAGCTCTCTGCCCCTCAAATTCACTTGGAAGATTTGAGACAATTTGATCGACAGTGTGGATATTCGATTGAATTGCTCGCGCGCTATGCTCCAGTTGATGTGCTACAGATCTGATCTGATTCGGTTTTATAAGTATGCTGGTCATCTTTTCCTCTACTTATGGGCCTATATTGGAGATTGCAACCAATTGGTAATAGCATCTTGAATAACTTGGCGGTTGAAGGGCGTCAAACTGACAATTCGCTGTTTGTCACCTTCATTCTCTCTCGTTTCAATGCGAAAATCACCTTGAGGACTTTCGATCCAGGCGATCATTTGGCCTTGATCCACTTGCCGCGTGTTTTCTGCAAAACGCACCGTAGCCAACATCGAGTTGGCTGACATTGTTTGTAGGCATTCCACCAGCTTAGCGCTTATCTCTGCACCTAATCCGGCTTTTTTTGAGGCTTCAAGTGCTTCTGTAAGGTTATCATCTGCTACCAGGCGGAGAATGGCATTAAAACTTTCTTCGCTGATTTCAATGCTTATCGAATTGGCTGGCGGTTGGGGAGTGGTAAAGATCTCAGAAGCAATTGCTATGTGTGCTGTGTCGGCATCAAAAAAGGCTTTCATTCCATGAATTTGACCGGTTTCCATTAGATGGCCAACAAAGAATTGTTTTTTCTGATGGTAATAGACGATTGTTGGTGGCGCATCCACAGGTATTCGGCTTATATACAATGTGGCCTGGGGATTAGAACAAGTTGAAATGATAGCCAGGAGTAAAGTGTCTAGGGATACCTTCTTTGATGGCACATCATATTGGAGCATACCCCTTGCTTGAAGCGAGTTAAATCCAGCCCGCAATATTGCTGGACGCTCCGCTTCCGAATATCGGCTCAACGGATCTTCTCCCATACCAGGTAGAGTTCCCGTTTGCATCAAACTCATCAGATAGCATAGTTCTTCCTGACTGAACTTCAAAAAGATCGATGCATTAGTATCCATCTTATCCACCCCATAAATTGATCAGGGAATCAGGAACTTGCTTGGCATTTAGTAAAACTTGGTAAGCCGTGTTGTTTATTTGCATTTTTGTTTCTTCGCTGATTCCTGGAATGCTATTTATCAGATTTACTCCTCCTGTGACAGTGTACATCGCCTTGTTAGAGCTTTCGGCTATCACAGTGTCAACAATACCATCTATGACATTGGTAGCCGCATTCCAGGTGTTACCAAGCCCTTCACCCGTCCGCGGATCAGTTGCCAGATGATAAATGGGGCATAAACGTTCCAGCATCTCTGATGGAGGAAGTTTTTCATTGTTGTAGCTATTGATGTTTTCAAGAGTATCGACGAGCCCTGACGTACTTCCGTCTTGAGTTGCCCAATTCCAAAGCCCTGTCGCGGTATTCTGACCTACATCAACGTAATCAGCTACAAACACGTTATATACTGTACGCCCAATTTCCTTTGTTACATTTTCCAGGTCCATCTTATCGATTGACGTACTGTACCTATTCACACCCGACATTAGTAAATCATGCATCTGTTGATCAGGTGCTATGACATCAACCAACAACTCCTGTTCAGCTGTCGATATGTCACCCCGAATCTGTATTCCTGCATTAATTAGCAGAGCTAACGCAGCATAAGGATGGGCTGCGGAAATTGCATAAGTTTCGACTCCATTGATGATGTTCACACCTAATGCTTCAGGGATCGGCGTTCCATTTTGAACATCCTCAATTACATCTAATAGAGTACCAACAACAACAAAGCCTTTTTGAAATAAGTCGCTCTTAAGGAACTTATCCATCGAACTACGATAAGGGATGCCTTTCGACAGGTATTTGTAGAGATCTTCCAGTCCAAGTTCTCGTAAATTCGCTTTAAATTTTCCGCGACCGTCCACAAAATCACTAATAATTGCGAGAAATTCTTTGCTTAAATGGCCTGCGCCCTTAAAGATGTTTGTCAGGATACTCCAAACATCTGGAGAAAAATTATCCCCCCTCCCACCGTTCAACTGAATTAGCTTCCGATCCGCTTCTTCCATCCGATCGGCAATTTTGTCGAGCTGGTTTGCAAAATGTTGTACACGCACATGGTAGGCGTTCAACCTGTCTCGTTTTGTAAGATATCTTCTGCGAATTTCCCCTGCCTGATAACCAGAAAGGACATATCCAGGCAGTTTCATTTGTTCATCAACGCGCCGGATGGCCAATTCAATTCGTGAAGCGCTAGCCCTTAGACGCTCTGCTGTTGTTCTCAACTCGTTTGGACGAATTAAAATCTGTCCGGATCCCATTTCGTGTCCCCTCTTTCTGGTGGTAGAGCCGGGTCAAACCGGCTCTACCTAACACACAGACCAGAATTAAGCGCGGTCGGCGCCTTCCAAATTGTTAGCAGCGACGCGCAAAAGATCAGCGAACTGCTTAACAACATCATCCCACTGCTCCATATCGGAGCGGGCCGAATTGAATTCGCCCATAAATTTACTGGCCGACTCGCCCAAGAAAGTTGGGCGGAGGCGGTTCACTTCGTCCATAATTTTCTGGACTTCCCCACGCACTTTGTTGGCATTATCCTCAATCTCCTGTGCGCGGCTGCGCAGTTCGGCAGGCGTTAATCGAATCGTATAACCGTCCATTTAAACCTCCTATTTTCCTAACCCGTGATGGCCTTGTCAGCCTTTTCGAACCGTTCAGCAGTTGCTTCCAATTCCTTGGCGAATTTCTCGATCAACGGACGGAAGCTCTCAATTCGCTCTCGCGCCTGGGCATAGCGAGATCGAATCTCTTCCGCGCTCAGACCTTCAAATCGTCCGGTCAACGATTGGAGAGCAGTATCCACTGCTTCGACACAGCCCTGAATCGTTCCAGCGCTGCCTTTCAAATTACCCGAGCACTCCCTTAACTGGGCGGGTTTCACAAGAATACCGTCACTCATAACAACATCTCCTTTCTAACGTTTCCATTGCAGTTCTACAGATTGTTCTCGGTCAATCATCAGGATGAAGGTTTCTGGGTCTGCTTTTTCGGGAATTTCAAAAACCAGCCAACCTGTTGTACTGACCCCGTCTGCCACACGCTCAGCAACCGGATAATCCGCTAATACAAATTGTCCTGCTTCTCGTTCACCTCCCCCTTTTAATTTCAGAGTCAATTTTTCCACCTCTGGTGGATTGTCACACACGGCTTTCCGGCAAATGAAACGATACTCAAATGCCCAGAACTCTGCTCCAGAAGCTGGTTTTGCTTCTTCTTCCTCTCGGTATGATCCACCTTGCACGACCTTGCGGTTGGTATCTGGCTCGAACCGGATAATTGACAATTCGCCGCCTGGATAAGAAACCGGCCCAATGGCAGCGATTGGAGTAACCGTTGGGGTTGGGCGAAGTGTTGGAGTAGGCATTGACAAGGTAGCCTGCATCGTTTGGGTTGCCTGAAGGGCAATTTGTTGGTCGTGTTTGTCAGACATGATCATTCCAGTGATGACCAAGGCACTCATCACAATCGTCCCAAAAATCCCAAGTATCCAACCACGTTGTTTCTTAAGCTGCTGAATTCGTTCTTGCCAGGTTGGCTTTTTCCAGAATTGATACTCCGGTGGTTGAGCTAGTTGTTCCGAGAAACTTTGATCACGCCCCAAAATCTCCTCTGCCAAACACGAATAGACGGGATGTTCTCTTTGAACAATCTCTTTCAGAAGGCTGGTTCTTTCTTGATCGCCGGTTACACATTGGGCCCGAAGCCAAAGAATATCCACCGTTGCTGGGCGCCCCTCCAGAATTCGGAGCGCTCCGTCTCGGTCTCCTTCTAGCAATGCTGCATTGGCTTTTATAAGGAAATCTTCCATGAAGCATCAATCTCTATAGGAAAAAATATTGTTGGGTGGAAAGGTCACCTACCTCCCTGACAACTTTCCAATTGCATTATAGCGCAACAAAAATAACCAAAACCTTACAATCACATTGCGAAAACACTGCTTTTCCGAGAGGCTTTGTATAATTTGAACAACACAACAGGCAGGGGAAAAGAAATGGCTAACATTCTCGTCAAACCACCTCAGATCCGCAGCACTGCTGCAAACCTACGCGAGCACGCTAAGGCAATTCAAAAAGCATTGACTACGATAGAACAGGTCTTTGCAGACCTCCCGCCTGATCGATTCGCGGGATTAAGTTCTGCTGTAATTCGTACGCGATACACACAGAAGCGTGGATATATGCAATTCGCATCTTCCAGGGTATTTCTCTTCGCAGAAAATTTGGAGAAAATTGCTGAAAAGTTTGAAGAGGCGGATAAAGCACTAAATAAAACCCGCGCTGGTATTGTTCAGCAAGTACTTGGTATGAGTACTACGATGATGAACGAACCTCTTCTCGATTATTACCGAAATATGCGCTGGTCAAGCAAATTTGAGGAACAAAAAGCTTTGTCAGAGAGAATTGCAGAATTGGAGGCATTAATCGCTGAGGGTAGATCCGCTGATGACATTAACAAGGAAATCAATCAGTTGGAGCAGCAGATTGCTGATCTCGAAGATAAACGATCGAAGGCGAAAAATAATGCGGATAATTTCCTCAACCAAGTTCTTCCCGATCAATTTCCCCCTCAAGCTAATGACGGAGATGGAAATCCATTATGGCGTTCACGAGCCGATAACTATGAAGATGAGATAGCCTCATACGATGAAAAGCTAAATGAACTCCGAAGGCAACGCGATGTTCTTAGACAAGAACAGACAATTGAAACATACAATAATGAGCTTGCTGTCTTACAGGAAAAGCAAGCCGCGTTGCAGACTGTAATGGATGAAGGAATTCCAGCAGACGGGCCCACCCCAGGTGATTTGCGCAGAAAATTAGGAGGTTGTGTGCATTATGTAGCAGAAAAAAGGGATGTAACGGATTGGCCAAATGCAGAAGGCAAGCCAGGACACCCACTGTCTGCAGGGGCCTGGAATGATCAGGCTGAAAAGGCCGGTTATGAAGTTGGGAATCTGCCTGTTAGAGGTGCAATTATTGTGTATGAAGGAGGATATGATCCTGACGGGTCTGGACCGAAAGCTCCCGTCGATTCTGCAGGTCATGTCGGTTATGTTGAGAACGTTACCCGTGTTGAGGGTGGATATCAGATTGAGTATAGTCATGCAAATACAATATACAATTCAGATGGCTCATGGGAAAGGGGAGCTCATAAAATGAATGCAAATGCAACAAGGTTTATTCCAGATAATGGGGTATCGGATATTAGTTTTATATATGATAAACCAAGATGAATGTTAACGGCTTAATTTCCAACCGTAATGTTGTCGGCTAAAGATAAGTGATTACAAAGATGGTGAACAAGAATAATAACGGCGCAATCTACCCCATCAAAATACATGGCCCCTCTTGCCTTGCCTGCACAAAGAACTGCCCCTCAGCCCGAACAATGCGCAGCCTGACCTCTGGCCCGCTTGAATCCGCCGGCTCGTAGCGGATAAATCTGCCCTGCAGCAGCCCAGGTAGGTTGAGCCGGAACAGGCCCACCCGGTGCACGGGTGATTCGGCCGTTCGCCGCCAGAACAGTTCCAGATAGATCGGCGAGTCATCCAGTCTGACCACGCCGTGATAATGGCTGTTATTATCCTCGCGCAGGATCCACTTCCTGACCTTCGCGCCCGCTGGAGCAACCTGGACGGGTTCGCACAAGTCGTGATCGGTCATTCGGGATTCCTCCGCTTTACTTCAACAACTGCTGCGCCCAGGCCAGGGCTTGCTGCGCCATCGGCAGCAGCTTCTGCACGGCTTCGCCGGCCCCCACCAACCCGGTCAGCGTGGCGACCACGCTCTCTAGCTTGGGCAGCACCAGGTGTTTCTTCGGTTCGGGCTTGGCTAACTGCTTTTCCGCATCCTGAACATCCCCTTCAATGACCTCGGCAGTCTCCTCGTCTAATCCGGATTGGGGCAGGGCTTCGCGGAAATCCTTTAGCGCTTCCAGCACCTGCTCGATCTTGACCGACTGGTTGGACACCACATTGCCCTTACCGGTCACAAAGGTGTTGCCCGTGGCGTCCCCGCGGATGGTGACGCTGTTGACGTCGCCGTGAACCACCTTATCCCGCCCGACGAAATCGCCGCCGCCGGTGTTGACGTTCCCGCCGATATACGCGCCTTCCACAGTGGATGGTTTCACATTCTTAGCTTTTTTCTGTGCCATTTTTGCCCTCTCTTGAACTTCAATTTCTCGTAACTACTCAAACCTGGTAGAAATGTCCCGAATTTTTGGTGTTTGGCAGGGCTTCGCCCCGCCAAACA
>CAYOHX010000221.1:0-7328 GCA_964403875.1 uncultured Anaerolinea sp.
ACCCGGCGAACGACTCCAACCGGTCGAACTTCAAGCGTTCATTTTTGTGGGTGTTTTGCACACCGGCAGTGTGCAGGTTCGCAATAATCAACGCGGCAAACTGCCCCGCCCCCTCCTGTCCCGCATCCACCTCGGATGCCGGGCGGGCATCATCGGTGCTCAGCACGCGGTGCGGTGACAGGCTCTCCACGGTGAATGGTCCCGTGACGCGCACGCGTTTACCGTCCTCGTAGGGCTGGTCATACAGCAGTTCGGTATCGGCGCGGCGGGCGATGGATGCATCCATCTGCGCCTGGCGCTCGCGCCGTGTCTGCCACCATTCGGCCAGCAGCGCTGCGGCTGCCTCCTGTTGGGCAGGCGGCAGTTCTTCTGCGCTGCGAGGAATTTCCCACTCTTCCCAGTTTTTCCCGCAGGCAGCATTGATGCGCGCACGCAACTCGTCCAGCGCAGGCTGCCAGCGGTCGTGGATCGCGTCTATCTCCTCGTTGTTGGCGATGGATTTTAGCGTGATGTGCGGCACGCGCTTGTAAACAAACCCGCGCTTCAGGTCGCCGTGGGCTGCCGGTGCAGACGCGGCTTCTTCGGTGGGCTGCTGCGCAGCCTGCGGATTGAGCTCGCGCTCCTTCTGCCTGCCCTCCGGCGAATCGGCCAGCAGGTAGTAGGAGAAGCGCCCTGCCATCAGGCGCGTGCGCGCCAGCGCAATGGCGACGCGCGAAGTGTCAATGGTGATCCAGCGCCGTCCCCACTGCTCGGCAACGTAAGCGGTGGTGCCGCTGCCGCAGGTGGGGTCGAGCACCAGGTCGCCCGGGTCGGTGGTCATCAACATGCAGCGTTGAATTACCCTATCTGAGGTTTGAACAACATATATTTTCCCTTCACTATATCCAGCTGCAGTATCCGTCCAGCTATTCTCCATTTGCATGACAGGAAAATCTAAATAATACTGTCGAAAATAAGGATTTCGTCCTAATAATATTAATCGATTCGCAGCCACTAAACGTTTCATTCCGATACTATGTGTACGCCAACTCTTCCCGCTCAATGGGCTGCAACTAGATCCCTCAAACTCGAATTTATAAGTACATGAGGGTGTGTACCCGGATGATGTTAGTACAGATCTCTTGAATATCTTTGCCCTTTGATGATTAGGTAATTCTCTTATTGTGTCGGTATTTACTTTTTCATAATAACCACCATCATCAAAGTAACAAAATTCCGGTTCACCTTCTGCTGTTCTTTCATAATATAATGGGTGGAATTTCATGACATCTATATTTTTCGTATACCATAGTAAATAGTCATATACTTTAGCTACCCCTTTTTGACCTAATGGTGTCATACTTCTAAAATTGATTTGTGCACAAAAATTCTCGCTCCCAAACACCTCGTCCAGCAGGCAGCGCACCAGGTGCGCATTTTCATCGCCAATCTGCACAAACACGCTGCCGCTCTCGGTCAGCAGTTCGCGCGCCAGCACCAGCCGGTCGCGCAGGTATGACAGATAGGAGTGAATGCCAAGCTGCCAGGTATCCCGGAAAGCCTTGATCTGTTCCGGCTGGCGGGTGGCGTCCTCGGCGCGGCCGTCGCGCACGTCGCGCTTGCGCGTGCTCACCTGCCAGTTGGAGCGAAACTGGATCCCGTAAGGAGGGTCAATGTAAATCATCTGCACCCTGCCCTTCAAGCCTTCCTTCTCCGCCAGCGAGTTCATCACCAGCAGGCTGTCGCCCAGAATCATGCGGTTGGACCAGTTCTGCTCGTGATGGTAAAAATCCACCAGGTCTTCAAAGGTGATGTTGTTAAAGTCTGAGAACAGCGAAAGTTGCTCATCAGGCGCCGGCGCTGCCGCCTGCGATCGCACCTGCTCCACAATCGCCTGCGGCGAGATCTTCTCCTGAATGTAAATCGGCACAGCCGGAACTTCCAGATCCTGAGTGTCCTGCTCGTCCTTGCCCTTCCACACCAGTTGCGGGTCCAGTGATGGGTCGCGCGGGTAAAGCACCGGGCGGGGGTTGCGCTCGTCATCCGCCACAAACCCGCGCAGCTCCTCGGTGGGAATGTTGGCGCGCGTATCGTTGTGATGATGGGCGGTCACAGTGGTGCGGGTGGCTGGTTTTTTGGGCATGGTTAACTCTTTCGTGGAGGGAATGCAATCTTACAGTTCAGGGTTCAGGCGCAGGTTGATCTCTTCCAGTACGCGTTTACCGCGCGCCTCCAGGAAGGCTTCGTAATCATTGTTCCAGATACCGTACGCATCCAAATCGTCAATCAGATGTGAGCGCATGGTCTCCTGCAGTTTTTTGTTGCCCTTCTTAAAAGTAGCCATATATTGAGATGGCGCTTTTGCCTTGATCGTGGATTTATTTAAGTGATCATCCACAATGGTAATGTTTAATATGGAGTTCGCTTTCCAGTCAGGAACGCCACTTTTGGTCAAATACGATCTCGGAAAGAAGTGATGGTAATTTTTGCTGATGGTGGTTTTTAGCCAGGAATTATTTATGACAACCAGCGCATCATTGTTGAACGAACGGGGAATGTAATACGCATACAGGCAAAGGATGGCTTTACAAAAGGCATCCCCCGTGCTGAACCAGTAATAATGCAAATCCTCAAACCTTAGCTGCAACTCCTCACCCCGATAGGAAGGCGCTTCATCCATCAGGACACAATCCATGCGTTCAATATCCTTGCCCATCTTGGTTTCTGTACCCGAAGAATAACGGTTGGTTAATGAAGCCCAGAAGAAGAACTGGGTCAACAATTTGGTCTGGCGTTCGCTGGGCGGGGCTCCTTTATTCTGGTAGAAAAAGTATGTAAGGGGAACCAGAAGTGAATTATAGGGCAACATTTGGGACACTGGAATGCGCAGGCTGGTGTGAAGAAAATCCACCGCAGTGAATAACGCATCCACCACCATTGGCCAGGCATCAATGATGTCATCCCTTGAAATCGCAAGAATATCCCGTCTGCGGATCTGTTTTAACAGACAGGCAGCCACACACTGCAACACGGTGGAGGCGGGTATGGTGTCATAATCGGCGTCTTCCAGATCTTTCCCATGGTTATTATTATTAATCAAAATATCATAACGCTCTGCCAGGTCAAAATTGCGTTCGGCGTCGTAGGTTTTGGCCACCATAATCTCAAACAGGGTTAATTCGGTACCACCGGTATTAATGCGGGTAAACACTTCGCAAGCCAGATCCAGTGGATAGTCAGCCATCAAGATGGTGGAGAAATCGTAACCGGTGAGCCGTTTCTTGTAGGTGTTGATTTTGATCAAAATCTCTTTGGAATATGTATCCAACAAATCGGTGATTTCACAGGTCAATAATTGATGGACCGAGATCCACGTCGCATCCAGGGGTGGGTCAACCGTCACTACGCGCTCATCCGAATCCGGATCAAGGTCCAGATTAATGGAGATTTCCTTGTAATCAATGGTCTGCCCATCCTTGGTAAACACCACCCCTTTGCGCACGGCATACAGAGAGGTAATCCTTTGCTGCCCATCCAGAACATAAGTGACCGGTTCTCCACGCGGGGGGTCAGGCAGGCGCTCATTCCCAATCTCTTTCATATCCCTTAAAGTTTGACGGGTACGCCAGAGAATGAACGTGCCAATGGGAAATCCTTTAATGATGCTGTCAATCAACCGGGCAGTTTGTTCCTTGGTCCAAACAAAATCGCGTTGAAACCTGGGAATTTTGATCCTGCCCGTATCAATATCAGCAAATAGAAAGTCATATTTCTTGGTTTGATTTTCCGGTTGCAGCATGTTCACTCCTCCCATGGATCAGTCGAGTTGGTTTCCGAACAACGGACCAAGTTCTGCCGAGGCATCCCCGTGCAGGAATGCCCGGAGCGTTCTCTCCGCATCCCACGGGTCGCTGATCTCGATGAACGCCCAGCGCCCGTAGCCAGCGTGATTGTTGATCGCCGGGATCCACAGATTGCGTGCAGCGGCCACCTTGGCAGCCTTGTCCTTGCGCGCCTCACCGCTCACCTCAATAATCAGGTTGAGCAGTTCGCCGTCCGGCATAAGTACATGTGCGATAAAATCGGGAATATACTCGCGTTCCTCACCGTTCAGAGTGTAAGGGATGGTGAACCCCAGGTTGTGGTTTTTGGCGTAGCGTACCACCTCGGGCATGTCCTCCAGCGCCTGCGCCATCTTCTGCTCCCATGTACCTGTGTCAGCCACCACATGCGAGATGTGGCATTTGGAGGCCAGCGTACGGTACACCGGACGGATGGTGTCAAAATCGACATAACGGGTGGAGCCCAGCGTATCGTAAGGGCGCAGGATGGGCATGAGCCTTTTTACATCTGGCGTGGATGACACAATCGCCAGGTATATGCGGTCGGCGGCATCGTGCGCCAGTTCCGTCATCAGCAACATTTGCGGGAAGGTGTGATCCTTGCAGGTCAGGCACTCCTCGCGCCAGCGTTTGACAATCTTGAGCAGTTGCGGAAACAGCCAGGGTTTTACCCAGCCTTCGGCATCCTTGAAATATTTTTCCAGCACCAGGCGCGCCAGCCGAAAGTCCACTTCCTGTTCGCGGTGATCCTTGAGCCCATACAGGGTGTGCATTTGCCTTTCACCGATGATGGAAGCCATTTCGGTGTTCACCGGCAGTTCACTGGTTGAGATGGCCATGTGAGATTGGGCCGTAAAAGTGGCATCGAGCTGTTCACCGGGATGATCATAGCGGTAACCGCTAACGCGCGGGAAGGTGATCTCGCACTCAATGCGGGCATCAAGCGCGCGCACCCGGGTTGGGCTGGGACCGGGTTTGGGGTCAACCGCCGAGCCGGCGCTGGGGATGAAGGAGAACGGCACCCCGTACACCTCGGCATATTCAGGAAGGAACATGCCGTCTTCTCCGGCAATGTAACTGGTGCGCCGCAGACCGCGCCCCACCACCTGTTCGCACAGCAATTGTGTGCCAAAGGCACGCACACCCAAAATATGAGTCACCGTATTGGCATCCCAACCCTCGGTGAGCATGGAGACCGAAACCACGCAGCGCACACCTGCGCCCAGCCGTCCGGGTTTGCCCACCGTGTTCATCACCTCACGTAACAGGTCTTCATCCGTCAGGTTGTCGGCATCGCGGCCAGGGAAGCGCGCGCGGTATTCGTTTTTAAACTCCTCGATCTCACGGGCTGCCATGCGTTTAAAATCATCGCCCATGGCCTCGCCCGATTCCAACTGCTGGCTGTCGATCAATATGGTATTGGGCCGCGGCGACCAGTGCCCGTCCATCACGTTGCTGAATAAGGGCAGCCGCCCTGGAACCAGTACGCTGCGGCCGTCAGGCAGGGTGCGCTCAAAACCGGCAATATGGTCAAATACCATCTTGGAGACATTGGTATTGTTGCAGACCACAATGAAAACCGGCGGAGTTAGGCCGTTTTTGCGGGCCTCACCGTTGTCTTCCCACTTCTGGTGATACTTTACATAGTTGCTGTACAGGCTTTCCAGCGCGCCTTCCAGTTCCATCGGCAGGCTTAACTCGCCCACGGCATCCGTCCGGCGCCCCTTTTTGGGAAGTTGCTCGCGAATACGCAACCACAGGTCGCGGTAGGTAGGTTGTTCGCCGCTCATCGAATCGTCAGCCACCGGTACGCGTGGCACCTTGACAATGCCGCATTCGATGGCGTCAATCAGCGAGAAGTCAGATACCACCCAAGGGAACAACCTGCCCTCATCCTGCCCGGAGCCGCGCAGAAAAAACGGTGTGGCTGACAGGTCAAACACCGTGCGGATGCCGATTTTGGCTTTAACAAACTCCAAACCCGAGATCCAAACCCGCGCTTCTTCATCACGCTGTTCGGCCTCACGGCGTTCCTCACCGGTCAGACGCTCGCCATCATCAGCCGGCTTGCGACGGTAACAGTGATGGGCTTCATCATTAATCACGATGATATTTTTCTTGTTTCCCAGGTCACGGCAAACGCGCCGGGCAACCTGGTCGGGCGTTTCCAGAAACGGACTGGTCTGCACCCCCGGATTGAGAATGTCGCGCGTCAAACGGCCTGCATTGATCTTCTCATGTTGTAAAAAGGCATGAAAGTTGGTGATGACCATCTTCACCTTGCCCAATTCGGGCAACTGATCAACCGGAACCAGGTCGTGCTGTCGGTAATAATTTTGCGGGTCATTTGGCAGCAACACCCGCAGGCGGTCCTTGATGGTGATGCCAGGGGTGACGATCAGAAATGCGTCCGAGAAGCGGGCATCCTGCGGGTTGGCCAGTTTGTTAAGCGCCTGCCATGCGATCAACATGGCCATCACCAGCGTCTTGCCCGAACCGGTGGCCATTTTAAAGGCGATGCGGTACAGTTCGGGGTTGAAATCGGTATTAAAGCGGTGAAGCTCGTTCTCAATCCATGCATCACCGTACCGTTTGGCAACCTCAGTGATATAAATGGCTGTCTCCAGCGCTTCGACCTGGCAGAAAAACAATTTTCTTTCACGGTCGGGTCGCTGCCAGTATTCCAGCAGACGGGCAGTCACGCGTGTGACGCCGACGTACCCACCCCTGCGCCACAACGCCACCCGTTCACGTACCCGGTTAATGAAATCATTTTCCTTAACCCGATCCTGGGTCCATTCGGTATCAAATTGCAACTGGCGTGGATTTTTGTTACGCGCCCTGGGGATGGGCACAAAATAAGTGCTGATGCGCCGCCCCTCCACAATATCGTTGGTGATGCCCTCATCGGTAAAGCGGAAATGACGGTTTGGCTCTAAATAGGGTGAATTGAGGATTGGATTCTCGATGACAGTTTGAGACATCTGGACTCTGAAATGGGGGTCAGGGGTCTGAATATTTGGAAATGACAGATATATTTCAACCGGATTGGAATTAGTGTAGCATAAATCCAATTTCTGAAGGGTGAAATATTCCTCAATTTTGAAACAATCTTGAGGGTTTTTCACACCACGGTGGACGGCATCCGCCCGAAAACGGTTTGCTTGCATCCCATTCGTGCCATTCGTTTTTTCGTGTCATTCGTGTTTGTTCTCCCCCGGAATTCAACAGACGGCGGGATGGAAGAACGCCATCCCGCCCTACGCCCCTGAATCCAAATCCGTTTTTAGTGCACCCCCTCCGGCCCCGAACGCCATACCCCGCGACATTCATGGGGATTCTGTAGGGGACGGGCGGGAAGAAGCACGGGAATCGACCCCGGCAGGCTTGGCTCACAGCCGCCACCCTGCACTCCCCCATTCGCAAGAAACGCGAATGGAGGAGGAAAACGCGCTTTCTCCCTCTCCACATGGCGAAGTGAACGCAGCGAACGCAGCCATGTGGGGA
>CAYOHX010000222.1:0-7309 GCA_964403875.1 uncultured Anaerolinea sp.
TTTTACCGAAGAGGATCTTTTTGTCTATCTGTCAAGCTTTCTTGAGAACGCCATATCTTCCCCCGCGGCTTCATCCGGCTGCTCCAGGACCCGTCGAATGTTCATCGATTTTTTCGGGCGGCAACGGTTCTCCAGGCGAGTAAACACGATCAGGAACATCACAATGAACCAGGCTATGGCAAAAATCACATAAGGCGTGTACCAACCTTCGGGCAGTTCAAGCTTCTCCCAGTTTTGGCGCACCGCCAGAATGATCGGCCCCAGGATCAAGGCGGGCGCTAAAATCCATCCGGATAAATAGGTTCTCAGCACCTCTTTGAACACCAACTTATCTGGCCGCAAGATATCAAATGATACGCCCGAACCCGTGTGCGGGAGGAACTGCACCTGGTACCTCGCCAACGGAATGATCGGCAAAAACAGGAATGTGAACCACAATGTCGCAATTGCCACACCATTCTCATCCATCTTACTTACGCCCAACAAGGTCGTGCCGATGCCATTGAGTCTCATAATTCCAGCCTTTGTTGTAAAGATGCCAGCCACTCGGAGCGCAGTAAACCAAACCACAGCCGGTCCACTGGCGGACCATCCTTCTTATGATCTCGTTCACGCAGCCGCCCTTCCAGGGTGAAGCCGCAGCGCAGCGCCACCCGCGCGCTTTTCTCGTTATCCGCCGCGCATTGCAACTCCACCCGCCGCGCTCCCATCCGCTCAAACGCAATCCGGCACACCGCTCTCAGCGCTTCAGCGGCATAGCCTTTGCCACCCTGGTGTTGAACAGTGAAATACCCGGCCTCGACGCAAGGCACGTCCCAGTCCGGATTGGCCAGGTACACCTCGCCCACATACGCGCCACCCGACCTCGTCCACAATCCCAGGATAAAAATTTCGCCGCGCCGCCACATCTTTGCCATCCATTTGAAATGCTCCCGAATATCCCCTTCGCCTCGGGCGGGCTCTAATTCTTTGGGCAGAAACTCGCGCAAATGAGCCCGGTTTTCACCCAACATACGCCAGTATGCAGCGGCATCGTCGGGCTGGTAACAACGCAGCAACAAACGCTCCGTCTCGTATTCAGTGGGCAGGTCAGCGGGCTTGAAATTCATAGGTTCCATCCGGCCTAAAAAATACTTATGCCAGAAGGGGAAGAAGCCTGAATTTTGAATTTTCCTCTCCCTCTGAGCAATTCCTACAAATTATAACTGGAAGAACCCAGCGGCTCTTGGGAAGTTACCCTGGCGGGCTCCGCAAGTATTCAGAACTCCCAATCGCGGTGAGCAGGCACAACCAAAATGACCCATTTGGATTAATTTTTGATGAGCACGCATCCATTGACAAAAACGGGAAAAGTGAATATATTCAAACAATCGTTAACGACACGATTCACTTAATTTCCAAGACCTAACAACAAAGAGATACGCGCTAATCCCAACCTTGGCAAAATGCCGGGGGTACCTGTAGACCTTTACTACTCGTTTACCTATTGACCCAAGGAGAAAGACCGCGAGAACCAGGCTTACGCCAAATTGCCCTTTGTTCTCACCCATCTGGCGATTAAACGCAGCGCCAACTGCGATAATCGGAACCTGTAGTCCGAATTCCATAGGAGGAATGACTAGATGAAGACCCGTTTTGCTTTGTTTGTCGTATTGATTGCCGCTCTGGTGTTAGCGGCCTGCCAACCCGGCGCTGCCGGCGGTGGCACGATCAAGGTTTCCGTTCTGGCCCCCATGAGCGGCCAGGTGGCAACGTTCGGTGATTCCACCGCCAAGGGCGTCCAGCTCGCCGCGGAAGAATGGAACGCCAAGGGCGGTATCGATGGCAAGACCATCGAAGTCGTCGTCAAAGACAGCCAGTGCTCCGCCGACCCGGCCGTCAACGCCATGAACCAGGTCGTTGGCGAGGGTGGCAAGTTCGTCATCGGTGAGGTTTGCTCCAGCGCCTCCATCCCCGTGTCCGAAATCGCCGAGGCCAACAAGATCATCCAGATCTCCCCGACCTCGACCAACCCCTCGGTCACCCTCAACGCCGATGGCTCCACCAAGCAGTTCGTCTTCCGCGCTTGCTTCATCGACCCCTTCCAGGGCACCGTGATGGCCAAGTTCGCTGGCGAGCAGGGCTACAAGACCGCCTTCATTATGTACGATCAGGGTAACGACTACGTTCGCGGCCTGGCCGAGTTCTTCGAGAAAGCCTTCGTCGAAGCCGGTGGCCAGATCCTGGGCAAAGAAACCTATACCAAGACCGACACCGACTTCTCCGCCATCCTGACCAAGGTTGCCGAGAGCAAGGCCGAAGTCCTGTATCTGCCCGATTACTACAACATCGTCAACCTGGTGGGTGCTCAGGCCAAGGAAAAGGGCGTCACCGCTGTGATGATGGGTGGCGATGGCTGGGATTCTGCTGATCTCGACCTGACCGCCGCCGAGGGTGGTTTCTTCTCCAACCACTACTCCCCCGAGGACACTCGCCCGATCGTGCAGTCCTGGGTAGCCGCCTACCAGAAGAAGTATGATGGCAAGACCCCCGATGCTCTGGCGACCCTCGGTTACGATGCCGCCAACCTGCTCTTCGCTGCCATCGACGCCGCTGACACTTCGGAAGATACCACCAAGGTAGCCGAAGCATTGGCCGCCCTCCAATACGAGGCTGTTTCTGGCAAAATCACCTTCGATGCCCAGCACAACCCGGTTAAATCCGCCGTCGTGCTCAGCGTGAAGGACGGCAAGGTCTCCTTCTCCGCGTCGGTTGCTCCGTAAAGTCAACCTATTTGATAGGGGCGGGTTAATCCCGCCCCTATCCCTACCGTGACTAAACATTTTCTTTTCAGCTTTCTCTTCCGGCATTGCCGGTTCTACGGATCAAACCGGAAGGTTGAGCCCCCGATTTTATGGTTTTTCACGGCCCAGGTCGCGGAAAACCATAAATTCTTGAAAGACACTTTTTCTCGGGAGCTGTTATGAACTCGACTCACACATTTCTTTCCACTCCTCCGTTCATTGAGTCGCTGATCAAGAAGAAGATATTGGGCAAGCTGATGCTCATCCTACTGGCCGCCGTTGTGGTCTGGCGCATGGGCACGGCGCTCATTGAAAATCCCTCCCTCTTCCTTCAGCAGGTCATCAATGGACTGCAGCTTGGTTTCGTTTACGCGCTCATCGCTCTGGGTTACACGATGGTCTACGGCATCGTCCGTTTGATCAACTTTGCCCACGGCGATGTCTTCATGGTTGGCGCCTTCATGAGCTTCTATGCCATTTCGCGCCTCCAGCTGCACACCTGGCCCAGCAAACTTTTCCCGAATATGAACTCTATGCTTTCGGTCGGGATTGGTTCGATTACCGTTGTGCTCTTATCCATGATCGTCTGCGCCCTCATGGCCATCACCATCGAGCGGGTAGCTTACAAGCCACTGCGCAACGCCGCGCGCATCTCCGCCCTGATCACCGCCATCGGTGTGTCCTTCTTCCTCGAATACTTCGGCGCCCTGCCGTTCGTCTTCTCGGCCAACTACATTACCTACAAACGGCCGTTTGATGTGACCACCTGGGTTGCCAATGGAGAAGGCATTCAAACCCTGGCCAAGGGCAGCGAAGTTCCCGCCAACTCCGTCATCTTCTCCAACATCGCCCTGCTGATCATTGTTGCCTCCATCGTGTTGATGGTCTTACTGCAATACGTGGTGACTCGCACAAAAATCGGCAAGGCCATGCGCGCCGTGGCTTATGACAAGCAGACCGCGCAGTTGATGGGTATTAACGTCAACCTGGTCATCTCCATCACTTTCGCCATTGGAGCGGCCCTGGCAGGCGCCGCCGGCATGTTATACGCGATCGCCTTCCCGCAAGTCGTGTTCTGGATGGGTATCATCCCCGGCCTCAAATCCTTCGTGGCGGCGGTGTTGGGCGGCATCGGCAGCATTCCCGGCGCGCTGGTCGGCGCGCTCATCATGGGACAAGCCGAAACCCTCAGCGCGGCATATATCTCCACGCCCATGCGCGACGCAATCGCCTTCTCCATCCTGATCATCGTGCTGCTCGTCCGCCCCACCGGCATCTTCGGTGAAGCGACGCGGGAGAAAGCGTAGGCCCTATGTTCAAGAAAATAGACCGCAATAAACTCATCTTTTTTGGCGGGCTGATCGGTTTCTATCTGATCATCCAGGTCCTTCAGATCATGGGGGTGGTGACCAGCTTCCTGTCCACCATCCTCAGCATGGGCACGGTGCTTGCCATCGTTTCCCTGGGCCTCAATCTGATCTATGGCTTCAACGGCCAATTCTCGCTGGGCCAGTGGGGCTTTTACGCCATCGGCGCTTATTCTGCCGCCGACATCACCTACCGCTGGTCCAACAACCAGGACACCTCCGCCCTCTTGGTGCTGCTCTTCTCGGTGATCCTGGTAGGCGCTGCCATCATGGTCCTCTACCGCACCCTCAGCCGCTTGCGTGGCCTGGATGCCCTCTCGGCCTTCGTCATCTACTTGCTGGCGACTTTCGGCTTCGTGTTCCTGTCCATCAAAATCGGCGGCGCCCTCACGCCCGCGTTGAATGCCGGATTGGCCGCTCTGCCCTCCTGGCTGTCCTTCACCATCGTTTACATCCTGGCTATCCTCATTGCCGGGTTGGTAGCAGCCGAGATCAGCTTCCTGTTTGGCTTGCCCGTGCTCACCCTTGGCTCCGATTACTTCGGCATTGCCACCCTGGGCTTCTCCATCATCGTCAAAGTGCTGCTGGATAACTCCGACACCCTGCTGGGCTTTGAGGAGATGAAAGGCGCGCGCGGCATGATCGGCATCCCCAAGGTGGACGACTGGGGCTGGTTCGCGGTGTTTGCCTTCTTCATGATCGTGGTGGTGGTTACTCGCAACCTGCTCCATTCCAGCTTCGGCCGGGCCATCATTTCGGTGCGCGAGGATGAAATCGCCGCCAAGGCCATGGGCATCGACGTTGGCTTCTACAAGACCCTCACCTTCGTCATCGGCTCGCTCTTCGCGGGCCTGGCGGGCGGCCTGTATGCCCACGTCAACGCCTTCCTGCACCCAGACACGTTCAATTTCATCCGCTCCTTCGACCCGCTCATCGTGGTCGTCCTGGGCGGCCTGGGAAGCATGACCGGCACTATCTTCGCCTCTTACGCCTACCTGTTGGTGGTCGAATGGCTCTTGCGCCAAATTCTGCCGCCCGGGTTTGAAAACTGGCGCTTCGTGGTCTTCCCAGTGATCTTGCTGGTCATGATGCTGCTCAAACCCAATGGACTGTTTGGCAATTTTGAAATGCCCTTCCTCCGCCAACTGCTTCCCCCTCTCAAGAAAAAACCCGCGGCTGCTGAAGCTGCCGCCCCCCAGGAGGCAGCCCAATGAGCGCTGATCATCGCGACACGATTCTGCAAGCATCCAGCCTGGTCATGCAGTTCGGTGGCCTGCGCGCCGTCAACAACTTTGACCTGACCCTCAAGCAAGGCGATCTGGCCGGCTTGATCGGCCCCAACGGGGCGGGAAAAACCACGGTGTTCAATATGATCACCGGCGTCTATACCCCCACCTCGGGTAAGATCAGCTTTGGGGATCAAGAAATTACCGGGTTGGAGCCTTTTCGCATCAACCAGATGGGCATCGCCCGTACCTTCCAAAACATTCGTCTCTTCCCCACCCTCACAGTGCTCGATAACGTCCGCATCGCCTACCACCCCCATGCCGGGTACAGTATGGTGGACGGCATCCTGCATAACAAGAAATTCCAGGTCAAAGAGCGCGAACTGACCGAGCGAGCCCAGGAATTCCTCTCAGTGTTCAATCTGCAAGACCGCCAGGGCGAGATTGCCTCCAGCCTGCCCTATGGCGAGCAGCGCCGCCTGGAAATTGCCCGCGCGCTGGCAGCCGAACCCCGTCTGCTGCTCCTGGACGAACCTGCCGCTGGAATGAACCCGAACGAATCCGTGGCTCTCATGGATTTGATCCATTTCATCCGCGACCGCTTCAAACTCACCATCCTGCTCATCGAACACCAGATGCGCGTGGTGATGGGCATCTGCGAGCACATCACCGTGATGGACTTTGGCGAAGTCATCGCCCGCGGCAACCCGACCGAAATCCAGGCCAACACCCGCGTGGTAGAAGCCTATCTTGGCCCTGGCGCGGCCGCCCTCTCCGAAAAATTCCGCCGGAAGAAGTAAGCCTATGTTACTCGACGTACACGACCTCAACGTTTATTACGGCGCAATTCACGCGCTCAAGGGAATTAGCTTTCACGTTGAAAAAGGTGAAATCGTTACCCTGATTGGAGCCAACGGAGCCGGAAAATCCTCCACGCTCAACACCATCTCTGGCCTGTTGCGCACCCGCACCGGCCACATCCGTTTCGAGGACAAAGAAATCTCCCGCATCGAGCCGCAGGACATCGTCCGCCTGGGCGTGGTCCAGGTGCCCGAAGGGCGCAAGATTTTCGCCACCTTGACGGTGATGGAAAACCTCGAAATGGGCGCTTTCATCCACGATGATCAGGCCCGCATCGCCGAAGACCTCGAATCGGTCTTGCAACGCTTCCCCCGTTTGCGTGAACGCCGCAAGCAGTTGGGCGGAACGCTCTCGGGCGGCGAACAACAAATGCTGGCCATCGCTCGCGGCTTGATGTCGCGCCCCAAACTGCTCCTCCTGGACGAACCCTCCATGGGTCTGTCCCCCATTTTGGTTGAGCAGATCTTCGAAATCATTCGCGACATCAACGAGCAAGGCACCAGCATCCTGTTGGTCGAGCAGAACGCCCAGATGGCGCTCTCCATCGCCGACCGCGGATACGTACTGGAAACCGGCGCGGTGGTGAACGAAGGCCCCGCCCAGGACTTGCTCCACAACCCTACCGTCATCGAGGCATACCTCGGCGGGCATGGCTAAAAGAGAGGCAGAAAATCATGAAAACTTTTGAACGGGTTCTGTTCTTCTTCATCCTGCCCATTTTGGCGGTGCTGCTCTATCCTCCCAGTACGTTAGGCGCTGGGGCGGGCGTGTTGGTGGTGGCCCTGGTTTTGTTCGCCATCCTTGGCTATCTGCTCATGCGCGGATTCAACCTGGCCCTCACCTTCAGCATCTTCGTGCAAGGCATGAACGTGATCATCCGCCTGATGATGTTCTTTACCAACAGCTTCGGCGCTGACGGTCAAGCCAACTTCGTGGCCATTATCACCATTCTGGCCGGGCTGGCACTTTCCTTCTACTTGCTCCTGCGCCTCGACCGCCAGGACGTCCGCATTCAAATGGTTCGCTAGAAAATTCGGCTTTTTTACAAAACAAAAACCCTGCAGCGCGGACG
>CAYOHX010000223.1:0-7207 GCA_964403875.1 uncultured Anaerolinea sp.
TTCTGCTTTTTTTCTTACGGCGAATTGGTTTGAATGCCCTTCAGGTATAATATCCCCTCGTATGACGCTCATCAGTTGGATCACTCTGGCCATCGTTTTGGTCACCTATCTGGGCATTGCTGCCGGGCGTTGGCCCCTGCTCAAAGCCAACCGCGCCACGCTCACCCTCATTGGCGTAGGGCTGCTGTTGGTCACGGGGTCGCTGCGCTTCGAGAACCTGGGCTCCTACCTTGATCTCGACACCCTCATCCTGCTCTTCGCCATGATGGTCATCAATGCCAATCTGCAAATTTCCGGCTTCTTCCGCATCGCCGGCTCCAGCCTGCTCAAGCTCACCCGCAGCCCCAAAACCTTCCTGGCTGTCGAAATCCTCCTGGCGGGCGTGCTCAGCGCGCTGTTTCTCAACGATACCATCTGCTTGATGATCACCCCCCTGGTGCTCAGCATCCTCCTCTCCTTGGGCCGCAACCCAATTCCCTACCTGATTGCCCTGGCCACCGCCTCCAACATCGGTTCTACCGCCACCCTCACGGGCAACCCGCAGAACATGATCATCGGCACAGCATCTGGCATTCCCTACCTGGAGTTTGCCGCCAACCTCACCCCCATCGCCTTGCTGGGACTGGGCGGCATTTGGTTGGTGTTGGTCTGGTTTTATCCTGCCGAATTTCGCGGCACGCGCTTTCCCGAGATGGAGCCGGCCCGCGTCACCTTTGTGCGTCCGCTGTTGATTAAAAGCCTCGTCGTCACCGGGCTCATGTTGGTGGCCTTTTTGGCGGGCGTGCCGGTAGCGCTGGCCTCGCTGCTGGCAGCCTGCGCCCTGCTCTTCACGCGCCGCGTCGAAGCCGAGAAAGTGCTCGCCGAAGTAGATTGGAGCCTGCTGGTGTTCTTCGCCGCCCTGTTCATTCTCACCGGGTCACTGGAAGCCAACGGCATCACCCAGGCGCTCTTCGCTCGCCTCGATATCGGCAGTCAGGCCAACGTCTTCAACCTCTCCGCGGTTACCGTGGTGCTCAGCAACCTGGTCTCCAACGTCCCCGCCGTGCTGCTCTTGCGTCCGGTGGCAGCCGCCCTGCCCAACCCCACCGCGGGCTGGCTCACCCTGGCGGCAGCGTCTACGCTGGCAGGCAATCTCACCCTGCTCGGCTCGGTAGCCAACCTCATCGTGGCCGAATCGGCTGCTCGCCGGCAGGTTCACCTGGATTTCTGGGAATATACCAAGGCTGGCGCCTTGATTACCCTGATTTCTCTGGTGCTGGGTGTAGCCTGGTTGGGCTGGGTGGTGTGGTGACCTCGCGGTACCATCCCTTCGCTTGGATCAACCTTCCCACGGCCTCGGGCAAAAAATACGCGTAGGGTCTGCCTTCGCGCACGCGCTGGCGGATATCACTGGAAGAAATTTCCAGCAGAGGCGCATCCACGAAGCGGGTCTTGGCGGTGATCCCCGGCAGGATTGACTCCAGGCGGGACATGTCCACCGCATCGTCGGGACGGCGCATGATACCCAGTTCGTCCACCTGGGCCAACAGCCCACGCGGATCGTACCACAGCGGCAAATCGCGCAGCGAATCGCCGCCCAGCAAGTAGATCAACGCCGCGCCGGGATGTTCCTCGCGCAGCAGGCGCAGCGTATCCACCGCATATTGCGGGCCAGGCCGGTCCACGTCTACGCGTGAAATACAAAAGCGCGGATCAGCCGCCAAGGCCGCCTCCAGCAGCGGCATTCTCACCGTCAACGGGCTGATTGGCCGTCCCAGCTTGTGGGGCGGGTCGGGGGTAATGACCCACAGGATGCGCTCTAGACTCAGTTGGTCGGCAGCCTCGGCAGCCAAAACCAGGTGGCCCAAATGCGGGGGGTCAAAGGTTCCCCCAAAGACCCCCAGTCTCAATCCTGCCACTCCA
The DNA here is from genome assembly GCA_964403875.1 of uncultured Anaerolinea sp. Lineage (GTDB taxonomy): Bacteria > Chloroflexota > Anaerolineae > Anaerolineales > Anaerolineaceae > Anaerolinea. Next base: position 1,903 of record CAYOHX010000223.1, read on the forward strand.
ATTCGTAGTCGCCAATGAAGACCGAATCCCCTTCTTCGACGCCCGCCTCACGCAAGGCTTTGTCGACCCCCAGCGTGGTGATCAGACGTTGGAAGCGGCGCACCGGAGCGTCAAATTCCCAATAAGTCATGGCAGCCGCCCGCTCCAAAGCTTTGCTATGCACTCGCCAACCATCCGGGGTGCGCTCAATGGTGAACGCATTGGGATCCTCAGCCGGGCGATACACCGGAATGGATTCCGGCGTCTCGGGCTCGGGCGCGCTTTGCAGCAGCTCGGCCACCTTCCACAGCAAAGGCTTCACCTCGGTGCGCGCATAAGCGGATACCGTGTACAGGGTGTGCCCGCGTTTTTCAAACTGCTCGCGCAGTTTGGCTGCCTTCTCCTGCGCTTCGGGTAAATCAATTTTGTTCAGCACCACCACCTGGGGTTTCTGCGCCAACTGCTCGTCGAACAAGGCCAGTTCGCCATTGATTTGCGAAAAATCAGCCAGAGGATCATCTGACAAACCGTCCAACATGTGAATCAACACGCGGCAGCGCTGCACGTGGCGCAGGAAGGTGTGCCCCAACCCCACGCCACGACTGGCTCCTTCCACCAGGCCGGGGATGTCCGCCAGCACCAGGGTGGTTTCCATGTCCAATTCAGCCACACCCAGGTTGGGTTCCAACGTGGTAAAAGGATAATCGGCAATCTTGGGGTTCGCATTGGTTACCGCCGCCAGCAGGCTGGACTTGCCCGCGTTGGGCATACCCACAATGCCAACATCCGCAATGAGTTTCAGCTCAAGGCGCAGGCGGATCTCTTCGCCGGGCTCGCCTTTCTCACCCATCGAAGGAACCTGGTTGCTGGGAGTGGCAAAATGTTGGTTACCGCGTCCGCCTCGGCCACCCTTGGCCACCACCAGTCGCTGGCCTTTTTCGACCAAATCTCCTAACAACTCGCCTGTCTTTTCGTCGTAAACCAACGTGCCCGGAGGCACGGGGATGACCAGGTCACTGGCGTATTTGCCCGACATATTATTGGGACCGCCCCGCGCGCCATTATCAGCAGCGTAGCGATCCTTATACCGGAACGCCGACAGGGTGTTCAGGGTGGGACGCACCTCCAGAATCACGCTTCCACCGCGCCCGCCATCACCCCCATCCGGCCCGCCGCGGGGAACGTACTTCTCGCGGTGAAAATGCACCGCTCCATCACCGCCGTTGCCGGCCTTCACTCGTATTTTCGCTCGATCGACGAACATAAATCACCTTAAGAAAGCTGTAAGCTACTAGCCATCAGCCGTCAGCTTTAAGACCAAGAATACCTGATTTGATTATAACATTTCCCGACTCGCCCCATCCACAGTGGGTAGGTCGGATTGAGGGCGGAAAAACGTATAGAGAAGATTCAGCGAATCGTATTACGTGCGGCGGCTGCCCGAAATCCGACAGCTTTTCAAAACGTCGGATTTCGCTTGTATCAGGGCAGCGAAAGACTAATTCATTTCCGCTCAATCCGACCTACACAACGAAAACCCAACCATTCGACAACTTCGCCCGGCCACCATTGGGCGACCGGGCGAAAGATCACGCCATTATCGCGCTTCCTACTTGCCGAACTTCGCCTTCAGCAGCTCTTCCAGCGTCGGCTGGCCGATCTCTTGCAGTTCGTAGCGCACCCGCTGCATCGGCTTCTTCACCTTCAACACACGCGTCAGATCAATCGGCGTGGCGCTTATCACCAGGTCCACGTCCGCTTGGTTGATCGTCTCTTCCAGGTCGCGCGTCTGCGCTTCGCCGTAACCCATCGCGGGAAGGATCGGCCCGGTGGAAGGGTACTTGCGGTAAGTGTCGGCAATCGTGCCCACGGCGTAGGGACGTGGATCGACGATTTCGGCGGCCCCAAAGCGGCGCGCAGCCACCCAACCCGCCCCATAGGCCATTTCGCCATGAGTCAGGGTGGGGCCGTCCTCGATCACCAGCACGCGCTTGCCGCGAATGGCGGCCGGGTCTTCCACAAACAGTGGTGAAGCGCCTTCAATAATCACTGCATTCGGATTGACCGCATACAGGTTCTCGCGCACCTTGATCACGTCCTCGGGCGAAGCCGTATCCACCTTGTTAATCACGAACACGTCCGCTGAGCGGATGTTCGTCTCGCCGGGGTGATAACTCATCTCGTGCCCGGCGCGGTGCGGGTCGGCCACCACAATCGACAAATCGGGTTTGTAGAAGGCGAAGTCATTGTTTCCGCCATCCCACAGGACGATGTCTACTTCCTGCTCGGCCTGGCGCAAAATCTTCTCGTAATCCACACCCGCGTACACGATCACGCCGTTATCCAGGTGGGGCTCGTACTCCTCGCGCTCCTCAATGGTGCATTCGTGTTTGTCCAGGTCGGCATAGGAAGCATAGCGTTGCACGGTCTGTTTGACCAGGTCACCGTAAGGCATGGGGTGGCGAACAGCAGCCACTTTATAGCCCATCTCGCGCAGAATGAGCGAGACGCGCCGGGTGGTCTGGCTTTTGCCCGAGCCGGTGCGCACAGCGCACACCGACACAACCGGCTTGGTTGATTTCAACTGGGTGGTGTTACTGCCCATCAAGCGGAAATCGGCTCCGGCGGCCAAGACAATGGAGGCCTTGTGCATCACCACTTCGTGGGGCACATCGCTGTACGCAAAAATCACCTGGTCAACCTTCAAATCCCGAATCAACTTGACCAGATCACTTTCCGGATAGATCGGGATGCCTTCCGGGTAGAGCGAACCAGCCAGCGCCGCCGGGTAGAGGCGGCCCTCGATGTTCGGAATCTGGGTCGCGGTAAAAGCCACGACACGATACTCCTGGTTGTCGCGGAAGAAGACGTTGAAGTTGTGGAAGTCTCGTCCCGCGGCGCCCATGATGATCGTTCGAATTGGGGTCATACCTTACGCTCCTTATAACAGATGAACAGGTTGGTTTCCGGCCTTCGCAGAGATCGCTCCCTGCCGCGGCCAGAAAAGGCTTAGGTTTTCACATCGCTTCTGGGGCTGTGATGCCCAATAAAGCCAAGCTGTTGGCCAGAGCCTGTTTGGCTGCGGCAACCAGCCGCAAGCGGCTGCTGCGCACAGGCTCTTCCACCTGTAACACCGGGCACTCGTTATAAAACGAGGTGAACGTTTGCGCAATGTCATAAGCAATGTTGGCCACCTGCAGCGGTTTCAACTCCGCCGCGGCGCGCGCCACTTCTTTGGGGAAGCGCGAAATCAAATCGACCAACTGCATCTCCGATGCAGCCATTGGGTAATCGTAGGGTTGGCTGGCAGGAACCACCCCGCCGGCCTTGCGCAGAATGCTGTTGGCCCGCACGTGCGCGTATTGGATGTACGGCGCGGCTTGCCCGTTGAAGTTGAGAGCCGTCTGCCAATCAAAGGTGACCATCTTGGTGTTTTCACGCGCCAGCATGGGGTACTTAATCGCCCCAATACCCACCGCATGCGCCACGGCCAGTTTCTGCTCGCTGTCCAGGTCGGGGTTCTTCTCTTCCACCACCGCCAGAGCCCGCGCGGTTGCCTCGCTGATCAAATCTTCCAGCAACACCACCGTGCCCTCTCGGGAAGCCATCACCACATTGCCCGGCAAACTCACCAGCTCATAAGCCACGTGCTGGCAGCGCGGAGCCCACTCGTACCCGGCCAGTTCCAGGGTCTTGAAAACTTGCAAGAAATGCAGCGACTGGCGCACATCTACCACATAGAAAGATTTCACCAGGTCGGGGTAATCACTGAACTTTTGCTTGGCCAGGGCCAAATCTTCGGTGGCGTATAGGGCCGTGCCATCTGAGCGCAGCACCACCAGAACCCGGTACTTTTCCTGATTCGAGCCCAACTGCTCATCGATCTTTACTACCACCGCGCCGTCGTCGGCCCGGTTGTCCTCGGCAATGCCCTTTTCGATCAGGTCCGCAACAATTTGCTTGCCCGGCTGCTCGGCGCCGCTGTTGAAGTAATAGCGGTCAAAGTGAATACCCAGCTTGTCATACATCTGGGTAAAACCGTCCAGCGACCATTGGCGTGTCTCTTCCCACAGCGCCACTACCTCGGGATCACGCTGGTCCCAGCGTTTATACAAAGCGCGGATTTCTGTTTCGATGTCGGGGTTTTCTTCCAGGCGGCGGTTGGCCTCTGCGTAAAGGCTGCCCATCCAGCGGGTAATATCCTTTTCCGGTTTCTCGCCGGGGTGGAACTTCATGTAGTTCCACAGCCATTTAATGACATGCAAACCCATGTCGCCTGGATAGTTGGCGCGCACCACGTCATAACCCGCCGCTTCCAATAAGTTGCACAACGAGTCGCCTAAAATGGCGCTGCGCAAATGACCCACGTGAAAGGCCTTGTGCGTGTTGGGCTGAGAATACTCCACCATCACCCGCTCGCCGCGCCGGGGGCTGTTGCCAAAGCTTTTGCCCTGAGTCAGAACAGTATCCACCACCTGCTGGGCGTACACAGCCGTTGTGAAATACAGGTTGAGATACCCCTTCACTGCTTCGATACGTTCGAAACCCTCCGGCGTGCCCAAGTAGTCGGCCACTCGCTCAGCCAGTTCGTTAGCCTTCTGCGCCACGTTCACCTTCTGACCCGCTTCTCGCGCGGCCTGTGAAGCTAGCTGGAAGAAGGAAGTGCTGATGCCCCAATGGCCGTCAAACGGAATCCAGCCCCACGAAAGGTTGGGGGCGGGTAATCCGTTTTCCTTGCAGTAGGCAAGGATTTTCTGCTCTACCTGTTTTTGCTCGGTTTCGAACATGATTCGTTCTCCAACAAAAAAAGCGGGAGACACCGCTCCCGCTTGAGTTCCCAGTACTGGGATTCCGCGCCCATGGGGCGCTTGTAGCGACAAAGCTCACCCGGAGCCTTCCCCGGGGATCGAACAAAAATTACTTTGCCAGAGCTGCAAGGCGCTTCATCAGGCGGCTCTTGCGGCGAGCGGCGTTGTTCTTGTGAAGAATTCCCTTTGTCACAGCGCTATCCAGCGAGCTAATCGCCAGCATCACGGCTTCCTTGGATTCTTCCTGAGCGCCTGTCGCCAGGGTGGCGCGAGCCTTCGAGACGACGGACCGCATGCTACCGCGCGCGACACGATTCCGAACACGTCGCTTTTCGTTCTGTTTGTTACGCTTGATTTGAGACTTAATGTTAGCCAAAGTTCTTCCTCCAACGAAGTTACACAATTGCAGGGGTGGATTTTACCCGACAGATGCGTTTTTGTCCAGTGGTTAAATCTCGGGTTTTATGGTTTTTCCAAAGTCAACCCCACCCCTAACCCCGCCCCAGTCTTGGGGCGGG
>CAYOHX010000224.1:0-7051 GCA_964403875.1 uncultured Anaerolinea sp.
CGACCCGAACTTGAATATTGCGCACCGGCAGCCTGCGCTGCTTGGCGATAATGTGCCCAATCGTGATGATGCAGCCAGCCAGGGAGAAGAACAGATACTCGAGTGGATTGGGGCCGCAGTTTTTCCCGCCGCCTGCTTCTGGTTGGTCAATGATTACTTTATGGTTTCGCGCTTGCGCTTCGATCGTAAAACCATTTACTTGGATTGCATCTACCATAACACGCTTTACCGTAGCCATTCATACTCCTTATGTTGAAAAAGTAATGTATCACTATTATAGTTGAAAAAGCCATTATATCAACTCGATATGTTAAAATAGTGATATAGGTCATAAGAAATCTGTGATGAAAACAGGAAAAGCGATTTTCGCTTAAAATCTATTGTTATTCTTTGTATAATAAAAATAACTATTGACATTATAGGAATAGTTGCTATACTGAAAGTAAAGAGTGAGGTTTCGAATGCCAGGTCAGGGTAGAGGGTTTGGACGCGGAAGAGGACACGGCGGTGGCCGCGGGCGAGGGGGGGAGCGGTCGCTGCTTACTACCCGGTTAGTGGAACCGGCGCTACTTGTGCTGTTGTCTCAGGGAAATCTTCACGGATATACCCTGTTGGAGCGCGTGGAAGCGCTGGGTTTGACTGCATTACAGCCCAGCATGGTGTACCGTATTCTGCGAGAGATGGAAGAAGTAGGTTGGGTATCCTCCATCTGGGACCGCGAGCAGACTCAAGGTCCACCCCGGCGCGTGTACACCCTCACGGAAGAAGGCGTTGCGGCGCTCCACGACTGGGAGAAACATTTAGGGCAAACGCAGGGATTGATTTCCCGCTTGCTCGAAAAAATGCAAGTTCAGCGTTGAAGGCGTTCGGTCGAAAGGAGGTCGAAAATGCCAGCAAGAGATGGAACCGGACCGATAGGGCAGGGCTCCAGCACAGGCCGTGGAATGGGGAATTGCCAGCCAGGCGTACAGCCAGCACAATCCACTCGGAAGAACGTATGGTGGAATCCGCTGAGCTGGTTTGGCAGAGTTTTCAAACCTGGCACTGGCCTCGGGCGTGGGATTCGCCGGGGATCAGGCCGTGGCGGTCGTGGTCGTTGGTAAACAACGACCGAAGCAAAAACAGATCATCAAAGAAAGGATTGTACAATGCCAGCAAGAGATGGAACAGGACCTTATGGAACCGGACCAGTGGGACGTGGTCTCGGCCCATGTGGCGGAAATGAACAGCAGTTTGGAGATAATCAACAGTTTGGCATGGGTAGGGCAAACCGCTGGGGCCAGCGCCGGTTCGGTAACCGGCATCCGCGATGGGGTTGGAGAGCAAATACCGTATCTAATGCAGCGGATAGCGAAATCCAAAATTTGCAGGACCGGCAGAACTGGCTCAAAGATCAATTGGATGCGGTCACACGCGAAATTGAGAACCGGAACAAACCCTCTGTGTAGTTCATTCCAAGGGGAAATCGCCATTCCGTTTACACTTTGAACACAAGTCAGGATGCAATTGCAGTATGGCGAATCAGGTTCAATCATAAAAAGCAGGAGAACGGAGGCATAAAGTTGCTTGCGCCGTTCTCTTTTGCTTTTATCATCCTAAATGCAAAGAGCAATATCGATATTGTTTTGGCAGTACAAGTATGTCATAATTTATGAAGCCGGTCTAAGATGGGATAAACTAACGATGGCTGCAGATTTTCTGACGACCCGAGAGCTTATTGAGTTGTTGAAGGTTGACCGAATAACCATCTATCGAATGCTGGGAGATGGCCGGTTAAAAGGGGTGAAAGTTGGAATGCAGTGGCGGTTTGCCCGGGAAGAAATTGATCGCTTGTTGGGCACAGAAGTACAAATTGAAGAAAAAATCGAGATTGGGAAGGATCTAGGCGATTTTCCGGTAACATGCGTTCAGAATATAATCGACATATTTGCGGGCATACAGGAAATCAGTGCTGTATTAATCAATTTGCGCGGTCATGTGTTGACACGAATCAGTCACCCCACCTCTTTTTGTCGCATGATGCTATCCAGTAAAACGGGTCAGGAGGCATGTCTGACGTCCTGGCAGAACCTCGCTTCCCCTGTTCGTGGACTGCATGGCTTCCGAACCTGTCATGCCGGGTTATCGTACCTACGTGCCAATATCCTTTTGAATCAGAAAACGGTTGCATGGCTCATTTTAGGCCAGTACTTTCTTGCTAAAACCCAACATCCACAGGGAAAAGAATGGATTGAAAAACTGGCTCAAGATTATCAATTGCCTGTAGAACCATTATTCCACGCCTCTACCCATATCCCTGTACTCAATACGGGGAATCAAAAAATATTACTGGCCTGGGCCCCAAAAGTTTCGAAAGCGATCAGTTCAATCCTAGAGGAGCGATCCGACCTGGTAGATCGTCTCAATCGAATTGCTCAAATCAGCACTCTCCAGCCCTTGATGCCAAAATGCTCATAGAGGATGAGTGAGCGTAAAATGACCCCAAAAGGATGACAAAGTTGAATTTCAATCGAGGTTGTCAATCAAAAATGGCATTGAGAAAATTGGAAGCCTTTCTCAATGCCATTTTGGTTGATTCCTCACATTTCTTTGGAGAGCATTTCTATTATTTCATTCCGTTCAACAATCGGTAAACACTCTTACTGCTCTGATGTATTTTTGTAACCGCAACGCAGACGTTCCTTACAACCTCATTGGGCATAAAGGACCAGATCGGGAGGCTTATACTGTTTGCAGATAACCAATCTGTGATTGGTAGGGGTGTCTTATGATCATAAAACTGCTTGTAGGCATGCTGTTTATGCACCGGCGGCGCATAATATTTTCGGGTATCGATATTTTCTGCCGTTAAGGCAAGTTGCAGTTCATCCCGATTCAGGCCAAACTGATCGGGATAGATGACAATCGAAAAATCTTTATACGAACTGCAGTTACCAGATCGAACCGTTTGAAACTCAATCCCTGGGATTCGCCCCAGCAATTCTTGATAGAGCGCAGCCGTATCATTCCGGCTGCTTGCAGCCGCTTCCAGTCGTTTGAGCGAGTAAATGCCCATCAGGGCATTGAACTCCGGCATGCGGGCATTGATCCCTGCAAAAGCGCTGTCATACGACCCATCGTTTCCATATTCCCGTCCCATCCGAACCGCTTTAGCCAGGTCTTCGTCATTGGTTGCAACGATTCCTCCCTCGCCTGTGATCAATAGCTTGGTTGGGCTCATGCTAAAGATGTTCGCATCTCCAAGGGGGCCTAAAGGCGCGCCTTGATATAAAGAACCAAAACCGTGGGCAGCATCGTAAATAATTTTTAGATGATGCTGCTTCGCCAAACTGTTCAGTTCAGCAATGTCAGCTGGATTGCCAAAGTTATGCACGCCAACAATCGCTGTCGTATCCGGGGTAATTGCAGCTCTGGCAGCCTCGACATCCAGGTTGGTCGTGGTACCGTCGACATCCACAAAAACAGGGCGCAGACCACACCATACCAATGCGGATACCGTTGCCATAAAGGTGAAGGATGGGACGATAACATCCCCGCTCAACCCCAGGGCTTTATACGTGAGCATCAGTCCAGTCGTGCAGGAAGAAACTGCTACAGCATTCCTGGCCCCAATGTTCCTAGGCCCGGTAGCCTACCAAATGCTTGGCATCGGTTATTTGGGGATTGCCGTAGCGCGCGCATTCTCGATCGTATTCGACAAATCCACCGCGCAATCCAACCTCATCAGCCTGGGCATAGAAGTGGTGCTTGGGGTTATACTGGTTATATAGGTTGTCCTGGGTGCGCATATCGGACCAGGCGTGGTTGGCTTTGCCTGTGTCTTAAAAAGGTAAACAAATGAAAAATAAGGAACTCTTATGAAAATCGCGAAATTCATTGCGCTGATGGGTCTGATTGCGATGACCGTTGTGTTGATTTATGGATTTACCATCGGAAATTTTTCAGTCGAAGGTTCAAAGCTCCTTGCAATGCCTTGGGGCATCGTCTCACTGGTAGATCTGTATGTTGGATTTAGCCTGTTTTCCTGCTGGATCGTTTTCCGCGAAAAAGCAGTCCTGCCCTCTGTCATCTGGGTGATCTTGATGATGGTGCTGGGTTTCTGGGCGGGGGCATTGTACACCCTGATCGCTCTCCAAACCTGTGGGAATGACTGGAAGCGTTTCTGGTACGGAAAACGTTTCGGTTTAATGGCGCCAGCCCATGCCTGATCAAAATGATCGATAAAATTAACGAGCTCCGGCAGGAATTCCGGACCATTTTTTCTGGACGAGCCAACACGGCGGATACGATCATTCCACCGCTGCTGTATGCTTTGGTGAACATGTTGGCCGGGCTGGTTCCCGCCACACTCTCAGCTTTGGGATTGGCTGCGCTTCTATCGGTGCTGCGCCTGGCTCGAAAGCAATCCTGGTTATATGCCTTTAGCGGACTGGTTTTGACTTTGTTTGCGGCAGGATTGGCCTGGTTCACCCAAAATGCAGCCAGTTTCTTTCTGCCTGATCTTATTTCCAACGCATTATTGTTGGCTGCTGCTTTACTTTCCATCTGGGTAGGAAAACCTCTGGCTGCCTGGAGCAGCCACCTGACCCGTGCCTGGCCGAAAGAATGGTATTGGCTGCCAAATATACGCCCGGCTTACACAGAAGTTACCTGGATGTGGGCCGCTTTCATTGCCGCGCGCCTGATTGTTCAGTATATTCTTTACCAACAGGGCAATGTCAATCTGCTAGGGTGGGTCAATGGCTTTCTGGGCTGGCCGGTGATTATTGTTGTATTAATTGTCAGCTATCTTTACGGAATCTGGCGGTTGGCAAAATTGGGAGGTCCGAGCGTGGAAGAATTTTTATCTCACCAGCCAGCCCCCTGGAAGGGTCAAAGAAAAGGTTTTTAGTCACAGACGAGGAATCAAAATGGGCGTGCTCTTCTTATAGGCTTCATAATCGGCCTGGCCACCCCATTTTTGATCTGCCTTCTTTTCAAGCAGCGGAACCCCACTGACACGGGTGAGAAGCAGAGTGACAAAAACGGGCGAGATCAGGGCAATCCACTGCCACCCCTGCAGAACGGGTAATGCAACCACCGTCACCCCAACCCAGAGCACAATTTCACCGAAGTAATTGGGGTGGCGTGAACGGGACCATAAACCGGTTTGAATGAACTTGCCTTTGTTTTTCGGGTCTGCAGCAAAGCGGCTTTTTTGGCCATCCGCCGCAACCTCAATCGCAAAGCCAATGACCCATACCAGGAAGCCAATGATCGCAAAAACATCCAGCTCTTTGTGGTTCGTCGTGGTAATGGCTACCAGCGCCGCTGCCATGGTGAAGGTAACCCACAGGCCCTGGATCGTCCAGACATTGAGGAAACGGATAAATGAGGGTTTGAGCTCATCAAAACGATCATCCTTGCCTGCTTTGCGGATGCGGCGGAACAGAAAAGTGCCCAGGCGGGCTGCCCAGATTATGACCAGAGCCCACAGCAGAATCGACCTCGCGTCCATATCCGCACTCAAGAGCGCGGCAATGCTGATCACGGAGATGTAGGTGATGCTCCCCGTCAGATCGAAGAATTTCTCGGTTTGCAGCCGGAAAGCCGGGATAAAGGCCAGCCACTGGATCAGAAAGGCTAACCCCACGCATAATGCAAATACAGGGATGCCGCCAATCGAGCTTCCTCCCTGGCTGCCGGCCACAGCAACCAAAAGGCCGATGAGGATGAGAACAGGAAAAGCAAGGTAGGCATTACGATCAGATTTCTTCATGGAATGATCTCCTCAAGAGGTTAGCTACGGTATTCATCACCACAATCGCCGATGATGCGATAGAGGTCGTTTGACCGTATCAAAATGTTCTGGATTTGTTCCAGATCTTGTCCATCTAAATGCAAACTGGACACGCGGGCGTTGTCTTCACGATGGTCGCTCAAGCCCAGCCGGACACCGACGATGACCCCGGCCACTATAGGTTTATCCAGAATGATTCGGGTGGCTACGTTCGCGATGGAAACAGCGTGCTTATCCGCAATACGCTTGAGTGCTTTTAGCAGTTCTTGAAACAACCCCCAACCACCCCAGGCATCGATCATCTGCTTGTACTTTTTGAGACTGGCCGTTTCCAACTCCCAACGGCCGGGCTCTGGCTGGCCCAGGTATTTGTCCGTCAGAAACCCGCCGCACAATGTTCCGTAGCTCAACAACCAGACCTGGCGCTCCTGACACAGGGCTACCATGCGCACTTCAGGACGGCGGTCAATCAATGAATACTGCACCTGGTTGGACACGATCGGTATCCCGTGTTCAAGGATGCGTTTCAAGTGCTGTGTGTCAAAATTGGTCAGGGCCAGATGCTTGATTTTACCCAGCTGCTGCAATTGAGTCAGGATCTCCAGAGCTGCCAGGTATTGTTCATTTTCATATTCCCACCAATGGAATTGTAAAAGGTCGAGCGATTCGCTATCCATCCGGCGCAAAGACAGGTCAACGGCCTCTTCCACAACGCGCCGCGTCATGAGCGTGGGCTGCGGCACCCATTTGGTAAAAGCCTGAACATCAGCCAGGGCTCCTGCGCCTTGCGCCGCCGTGAGCTGCCGTCTGAACTCGCCAATGAAATCTTCCGCCGGGCCGTAGTGGTCAGCCAGATCCCAGGTGGTGAAACCCGCAGCGTGATAAGCAAGCATCGCTTGAATCGCTTTGCGGCGGTCGATCGGACCGTGTGCGCCCGAAACCTGCCACATGCCATTCAGGAGGCGATGAATTTGCAGGTCGCCAGTCAATTGAATGCTCAAGCGTTCGTTTAATTCCATGTCGTCCTCCGGTGCACTATTGATTATATGGTTATTCTCAAATTGTAAATAGCCTACAGCCAAATCGCGCTGCTGGGCTTTTTTTCGCCTGGCTGGTGGGGGTGGAATATCATTTGACTCTCGTTACAATTAATCAGATCGGGATCCGCTAGTGTACAATTTCACCAACGTAGCGATACTACCGTGAATCCTTTTTACGTTCAACCCAGGGGTGCTTATCATGAAAATCAAAACCATTGTCCTCGCATCGTTG
>CAYOHX010000225.1:0-6989 GCA_964403875.1 uncultured Anaerolinea sp.
CAGAAAGCTGAGGCCCCGCTGCGCGGGACTCCTTCAGATGACCGCGCCGGCCCGCCCCCGGCCGACGCCACCCCTCCCAGCCGCCGCGCCGCCCAAACGCTGCCTTCGGCGGGCAACCTTGCCGACCAGCCTACCTTCCCGGCGCGAGTGGAAGAAAGCGATATTTACGCCACCCAGGTGACCCCCGCGGCCTACCAGGAGCGGGCGCGCTCGCGAACGCAGCGCCGGATCGTGGCTGCGCCTCCTCCAGGACGCGCCGGAGCCACCGCTGCCCAGCCGCCTGCCCGGACGCCGGCACAGCCCGTCAAGCCCGTTAAACGCGCTCGGAGCGGTTCGGACTTCGGTAAAGCGATGGGCTGCCTGTTCAAGATTTTCGTCGCGGCGCTGGCCGTGCTCATTTTGATCGGGGGCATAGGGGCAGGCTTTGTGATTTTCCAATACTATCGCATCGCCCGCGACCTTCCGGACGTGAGCACACTGCGCGAGCGTGTTTCGCAGTTTGAGACGACTCGCATCTTGGATCGCAACGGCAACCCTTTATATGAAATCCTGGACCCCAACGCCGGGCGGCGCACCTACGTGCCCCTGGATCGCATCTCGCCGAACATGGTGGCCGCGATCATTGCTACCGAGGACAAGGAGTTCTATAACAACCCTGGTTTTGATCCCGTGGGCATCGCGCGCGCCTTCTGGCAGAATTACACCTCCGGCGAGGTGGTTTCGGGAGCTTCCACCATCACCCAACAGTTGGCGCGAATGCTGCTGTTGAGCCCTGAAGAAGCGTCTCAGGTCAGTTACGAGCGGAAATCCCGCGAGATCGTGCTGGCTGCCGAGATCACCCGCCAGTACTCCAAGGATGATATCCTGGAGATGTATCTCAACGAAGTCAACTACGGCAACCTGTCGTACGGGGTGGAGGCCGCGGCGGAGATGTATTTTCATACCTCTGCCAAGGACTTGAACTTGAGCCAGGCGGCCTTCCTGGCGGGGCTGGTGCAGGCGCCCTCGGTTTATGACATCTATACTAACCGCGAGGCGACCCTTGACCGGCACAAGACCATCCTGGTGCTGATGTACGAGCTGACGATCGAGAAAGATTGCATCGAGGTGAGCAACAGCCCCGAGCGGGTGTGCGTGGACGCGGCTCGGGCCACCGAAGCCGCCCAGGAGATGGAAAACTATAATTTTCCCACGCCTTCCTTTGGGATGCGCTACCCGCATTGGGTGAATTTTGTGCGCACATTGTTGGAAGAACAGTACGACGCCCAGACCATCTACCGTTCGGGCTTCACCGTCTATACCACCCTGGACCCCGGCTTGCAAGACATGGCCCAAACCATGGTCAGCGACCAGGTCAGCTCTTTGGCGGATCGCAACGCCAGTAATGGCGCGCTGGTGGCCATTCGCCCGGGCACCGGCGAGATTTTGGCGATGGTCGGTAGCGCCGATTTCTACAACGAGGCCATCTCGGGGCAGGTGAACATGAGCGTTTCACCGCGCCAGCCGGGTTCGTCCATCAAGCCGCTCACCTACCTGGCGGCCTTCGAGAAAGGTTGGACACCGGCCACATTGATTTGGGACGTGCCCAGCGAGTTCCCGCCTTCGGGCCGCGCCGACGACACGCGCGAACCCTATGTCCCGGTGAACTATGACGGGCGTTTCCACGGACCGGTCACGGTGCGCTCGGCGCTGGCGAATTCATATAATATCCCCGCGGTAAAGGCCCTGTCGTTTGTGAACGTGTATGACGACCCGGCCACGGCTCAATCGGAAGGGTTGATTGGGATTGCCAAGCGCCTGGGCATCACCACCCTCACCCGCGATGATTATGGGTTGGCCCTGACGCTGGGCGGCGGAGACGTTTCGCTGTTGGAAATGACCGGAGCCTATGCCACCCTGGCCAATGGCGGAAAGCGCATCCCGCCGGTGGCCATCACCAAGATTGTGGATTTCGCCGGGAACCTGGTGTATGAATATCAGCCTCCGGCGGGTGAGCAGGTGGTGGCGGTGGAACATGCCTACCTGATAACCTCGATTTTGTCGGATAATGAAGCTCGCCGCCCGGCCTTTGGGCCGAACTCGGTGCTGGCCTTGCCTTTCCCCGCAGCCGCCAAGACCGGCACGACCAACGATTACCGGGACAACTGGACGATGGGCTACAACCCCGACCTTGCGGTGGGCGTGTGGGTGGGCAATGCCGACTATACCCCCATGCAAAATGTCTCCGGTTTGACCGGGGCCGCGCCCATTTGGTCATCGTTCATGCAAGGGGCTATTCAAAACCTGACCGGCGGCAACCCGACGCCTTTCTTCCGCCCAGCGGGAATCGTCGACCGGGTGGTGTGTTCGGTTTCGGGAACCGAGCCTTCAGAATGGTGCCCTTCCCAACGGTCTGAGATCTTTGCCGCCTACCAATTGCCGCTGCCCAAAACCGACGATTTGTGGAAGAAGGTGACGATTGACACCTGGACCGGCCTGACGGCTTCGGCGGAGTGCACGGGCTTCACGGACGAGTTGTTTGCCATCAACGTGACCGATTCTTCGGCGGTCAAGTGGATTCGAGAGACCGACGACGGGCGCGGCTGGGCTCAAAGTAACGGATTCGACGACAAGTTGACTTTTGTGCCCGAGCGGGAGTGCCGGGGCAATGATTCGCGGCCCAATCTGTACTTTGCCGGGTTGAACGATGGGCAGACCATCACCTCCAGCCCGCTGGATATCTATGCGGTGGCTGATGCCAGTTCGGATTTTCGCAAGTTCCGCCTGGAATGGGGCGCGGGCAGCGACCCCGGCGAATGGCACACCCTGTTAGAGGGAGTGGACCAACCCGTGCGCTCGCCTGACCGCATTTACAGTTGGGACCTGAAAGACATTCCAGCCGGGGAGATTACCTTGCGGTTGTATATGGAAAGCACCCAGGATCGCCATGCTGAAAAGCGCCTGCGATTGAATCTACAAGTGCCCACGCCAACGGCTACGCCGACCGCAACCCCCACGCTGACGCCGACGCCCACACTGACGCCCACCCCCACACAGACGCCGACCATCACGCCGACGCCAACGGAGACGCCTACCTTGACCCCCACGCCCACCGAAACCCCCACCGCAACGGCGACCCTGGGGGCCTGACGCGGCCAGATGCGAAACAGACTGGCTTCGGCTTTTGCGGCTTTCTGGCACAAGATCAACGGCACATACCTTTGGTATGTGATTTGGTTGTTCAACGCCAAGTTTTTTGTGGATGTCCACGGAACTGTGTTCGATGAAACTGGACGGGTGCTGTTGGTGCGGGCTCGCCTGGATGAAACAGGACAGTGGAGCCTGCCGGGCGGCATTGTGAAACGCGGCGAGACCTGGGAAGCCGGTTTTGCCCGCGAGGTGGAGGAAGAAACCGGGATCAGCCTGCGCGATCCGCGGCTGCTGTTTGTTCTCAGCGGGTACAAACTGCGCGTAGAGGCCTACTTCACGGCGCGCTGGGCCGGAGGCCAGGCGCGAGCCGATTCGTGGGAGGTGCTGGAGGTGGGTTGGTTTTCGCCCTCTGCGCTGCCAGGGCAGATGTCCAACCGCCACCGCCAGGTGGTTGACCTGGCGTTAGAAAAGTAGGGTAGTCCTCGCGCCAAGAGTGTCCGAACTCAAGTTTATATACTTCCTGGGAAGCGAGGCAGCGCTAACAGCCGGGCCACCACTTCGTCCAGAGGTGGCCAGTCGCTGGGCGGCGTTGGACAGGTGGAAAGACTGGCGATGGCCAGGGCGCGATCTTTCGGTTCGGTGATGGCATGGTCGCGGACGATGGCAAGGACTTGGACCCCCAATCTAGATAGGCGAGTTTGCAGGAGTAGCGTGCCCATCCCAGCCAGCGCTTCCATGACCTGGGTGAGGGCTTCGCTTTCCCAGCCAATGCGCAGTCCCTGCGAAAAATTATTCCAGGCTTGGGGCAGGTCGCCGGTGCGGCGCAGATTTTCTCCCAGATTGTTGTGCGCCACGGCAATGGTCCAGGCATTTTCAATGCGCCTACCGATCTCCAGCGCCTGGGCGTAATACCGCTGCGCGGCGGGGTAGTTGGCAGTGAGGGTGGCTACCTCGCCCAGGTTGCACAGCGCCACACCTTCTCCCTCCAAATCGCCCGTGTCTCGACAGATTTCCAGGCTTTCCTCGTAATACCGCGAGGCTTCCGGATAGTTTTCGGTCATGTGGTGCACAACGCCCAGGTTGTTCAACTGCATGGCGGTGTGGAAGCGGCTTTCCAGCGAGCGGGAAATATCCAGGCATTCTTCGAAGATGCGTTGCGCGTCGGAATACTCTTCTTGATTGCAGAGGTAATCTCCCAATACATTGAGCGCGGTGAGAATGCCAAGAGGATTACCGATGGCGCGGGCTAATTCCAGCGAGGCATTCATTGCGCGGGTGGTTTCGACGAGGTCACCCCGGTTGTAGTAGATTTGCGAGAGGAGATAATAGGCGCTGCGCTGGCCTTCGAGATGGCCCGTGGCTTCCGCCAGCGAGCCCAGTTCTTCGGCCAAACGCAAGGCTTCAGCGGGTTGGCCGTGCTTATAGAAGATGTTGGCCAGATGGCTGAGGGCCAGAATGGTTTCTTCGGTCAATCCCAGATCACGCGCCCCCTGCAACCCCAATGTCAGGGCTTGCTGGGCCTGTTCGTGGCGGCCCAAACGCAGGTAGTAAATCCCCAGGCGGTTGCGGAGTCGGGCAGAAAGGGCAGCGCTGGTCGAATGCTCCAAAGCAGTTTCGATCAGGCGGGCGGCTTCCTGGAAGGCGCTGCGGGTGTAGAGCAGTTGGTGGAAGGGCTGCAGGGCCTGCTCGATCAAGTCGAAGCGGTCCTTTTCCACGGCCCACTGCCAGGCCTGACGGATATTATCTATTTCGGGGAACAGGATGGTCAGCGCCGCGCGCATTTGCGCCCCGGCCAAATCCGCGTTTTGCTCGGCCAGCAAGCCAGTAAAGTGGGCGGCATGGGCGGCATAGACGGCCTCGGGCCTGGGGTCGATTTCCGGCAGCCTGGCCGCGGCGTAGGGTTGGATGGGTTCGGGTATTTGAAGGCGGCCATCGCCATTCTGGCGCAGTAGACAGCGATCGAGCAAGGCCGGGATCATGTCAGACATGCAGCCAGTTACGGCGAGGGCAGCGGAGGGAAGGAAACTGGCCCGGAATACGGATAGGCGAGCCAGGCAGGTCTGCAAGGAGGGGCTGAGCAGCGCCCAGGATTGGTCGAAGACGGCCCGCAAACTGCGGTGGCGGGCGGGCAGGTCGGGAAAACTGGTGGTGAGTGAATCCAGGCTGGTGTGGGTTTGGGCGACAATATCGGCCAGGCTGCGGCTCCAGGCGGTGGCCGCCGCCAGTTCGAGGCCCAGGGGCATGCCATCCAAGAGGCGGCAAATTTCGAGTAAGGGTGAAAAATCGGCCGGCCCAAGGGTCAGGTCGCGGCGCAGCCGGCGAGCGCGGGAGAGGAACAGAGCTGGAGCGCTGAACCGTTCGGGGTCGGCGCGGAGGTCGTCTTCGGAGGGGGGGATTTCCAGCCCTTCTACTTGAAAGACCAGTTCGCTGTGCAGGTCGAGGCGCAGGCGAGAGGTGACCAGGAGAACCACGCCGGGAGCGGTATCCAGCAACTTGACCAACAAGGGAGCCTCGGTTTGAACATGCTCGAAGCTGTCGAGGATGAGCAGGGCGCGCTTTCCGCGGAGGAAGTGGAATAACTGGGTGGTTGGCTCATCGGACCCGGCAAAGGAGAATTGCAGCGCATCGGCCAGGGCGGTAACCAGGTCGCTTTCGTGGAGGGGAGCAAACCAGACTCCATCGGGGAACAGGCCGATTTGCGCATAGCCTACATGAAGCGCAAGGCGGGTTTTGCCCATGCCGCCTGCACCCAGCAGGTTAATCAACCGTGTGGCCGGATCGGCCAACATTTCCGCAAGATGGCGTTGTTCGGTCTGGCGCCCCAGGAAAGGCGAGGGAGGCAGGCGCAGATTGTGGGCTGGGGGAGGGCAGGCGGGCGAGAGGGGGCGGCGGGCAGCGGCTGCCTGGCGCACCTTCTCGTAAAGGGCCGTGGTTTCGGGGGAGGGTTCCAGGCCCATTTGATCGGCCAGGTAGCGGCGCAAGGATACATAACGGGCCTGAGCCAGGTTCCACTGGCCCTCCTGAGCCAGGAGGTGGATGACTTGGTTGTGAGCGGTTTCGTCCCAGGGAGCCAGTTCCACCAGCCGTTCCGCTGCTCTCCGGGCAAGCTCAAATTCGTGGCGCTTTTCGTGATAGTCGACCAGCAAGGCCAGGGCCTGCACGGCGCGCTGGTTGTTACTTTCGCGCTGCATATAGGCCCACTCGTCAAATTCACTGCTGTCATCCAGGGCGAAGTGTTCAAGGAATGGCCCGCGGTACAGGTTCAGGGCGGATTGGAGCAAGGGGAGGACCAGCCGCCCGGCGGAAGGGCGGTCAGAGAGGTGGCTCAGGGCTCCGTCCAACTGCTGGTTGAAGTCACTCACGTCCAGGTGGTGCTGGCTGCGGGGGTTGAATTGGACCGTGTCGGGGGTGACCAGCAGAAAAGGCTGGCTGGAGTCTTCATCGGGAAGCAGTTTGCGCAAGGTAGACAACGTCTGGCGCAAATTGTGCAGAGCACGCTCTTCGGGTTGCTCGGGCCACAGCAGGCCGGCCAGGCGGCGGCGAGCGTGGGGCCGGTCCGCTTCTACGACCAGGTAGGCTAACAGAGCGCGGGCCTTCTCGGAGCCAAACGCGGCGAGAGGCTGCCCTGAAATATTGACCTGGAATGAGCCGAAGCACTGGATGTTGAGTTGGGTCATGGAAGGGGCGGAGAAAAGGGATGAAGCTGGCCCGGATAGAAGGTGAAAGGGGGTTCCCGCGTCCACCACTGGAAACGAGGTTGCATCCTTTCCTAAATTATCCGATGAATTAGGTTGAGATGCAAGGAAATTGGGCCTTGGGAATAGGGCTTTTCCAAAGTCAACCCCACCCCTAACCCCGCC
>CAYOHX010000226.1:0-6963 GCA_964403875.1 uncultured Anaerolinea sp.
CCGAGGTTGAGGCAGCCATGCACGACGTCGTGCGCTTCTGGCTCGACCGCGGCGTGGACGGCTTCCGTGTCGACGTGATCCATCGCCTCATCAAGGACGCGATGCTGCGCGACAACCCGCCCGACCCCAATGCCAACCCCAACCTGCCGCCCAACGACCTCTTTAGCCGGCAACTGCACATTTACAACGGCGACCAGGCCGAGGTTCACGAGATGATCAAAGCCATCCGCGCGACCCTGGACGAGTTCGACGACCGTTGCGGCATCGGTGAGTTGTGGGGGCCCATGGATCGCTGGGTGCGTTACTACGGCGAAAACGGTGACGAACTGCAACTGCCCTTCAACTTCCGCCTGATGTCGCAACCCTGGTCCGCCAAAGCCATGCGCGCCAGCGTGGACGAGATGGAGGCGGCCCTGCCCAATTTCGCCTGGCCCAACTACGTGTTGGGGAACCACGACCAGATTCGCCTGGCGACGCGCTTCGGCGGGCAGGCGCAGGCCCGTCTGGCGGGGATGATGTTGCTGACTTTGCGCGGCACCCCTACCACCTACTACGGTGACGAACTCGGCCTGGAAAACGGCAAGATCCTGCCCCACCAGATGCAGGACCCGCAGGGCATCAACTTGGGCATCGAGCGCACCCGTGACGTGGCCCGCACGCCCATGCAATGGGACTCGACCCCGTTCGCGGGGTTCTCCACGGTCGAGCCCTGGCTGCCGGTTTCGGAAGATTACTCCACACGCAACGTGGCCGCGCAGAGCACGCAGCCGCAGTCGATTTTGAGCTTTTACCGCAAACTGAGCTGGATGCGGCGCGGCAGCCCGGCCCTGCTGGGCGGCAGCTACCATCCGCTGGACGTTACGGAGGACACTTTCGCTTACCTGCGTGAAGTGGACGGTGAGCGCAAGCTGGTGGTGTTGAACTTTGCCGCCGAAGCCGCGCGTGTGTCCGTGCCGGGGGTAGACTCTGGCCAAATCCTGCTCTCCACGCACATGGACCGCGCCGGAGAAAAGGTCAACCTGGCCCAATTGGATTTGCGTCCGCATGAGGGGGTTGTTCTGGACTTGTAGGAGCCCCGTATGGTCAATCTTGAACTTTCGATCATGAACCACAGCCCGGTGGTGGCAGAAGTGATGCGCCGGTTGCTGGATGAATTTGAACGGCGCGCGCGCATCCACGTAAATTTGCGCCTGCTTGGCTGGGAAGTGGGCAAGCAAGAGCTGAATCAAGCCGCCATCTACCATCAAGGCCCGGATGTGTCTGAGGTGGCCACCACCTGGGTCGCCGACTTGATTTCGATGAACGCGTTGAGGCCGTTCAGACAGCAAGAAACCGCGCGGATGGGCCAACCCAAAGATTTCGCCGCCGCGGCCTGGGAAACCAGCCAGCTCGTTGGCGACGATGCGGCCTGGGCCATTCCGTGGCTGTCCGAATCCTACATGATCTACTATCGCAAGGACCTGCTCCAACAAGCCGGTATCGATGAAGCTAACGCATTTGTCTCACACGAGCGCCTCGGCGAAACTGCCCAGAAGCTGCAAAACAGTGGCGTCGATATTCCCGCCGAGTTATCGTTCAATTGGGATCAATTTGGCGTGCTGCACGCCCTGGCCTCGTGGGTTTGGGGCGCCGGAGCGGATTTTTGCGACAGCGGCGGTAAGAAGGTGCTTTTCGACCGGCCCACGGCCTTAGCCGCCATCCACGCCTATTTTGGCTTACTGAAGACCCTCTCGCCCCAAGGGGTGGAGACCCTGTTGAAGGATAAAGAAAATTTGTTCATCCGGGGTCAATCCGCCATGATGTTTTCTACCCTGTACCATGTGACCGAACCAGCGCTCCTGGCGCCGGTGGTCAAAAAGAACCTCGGCGCGGCAGTCATGCCCGGCGGGCGCTTTGTGGGCGGATCCAACCTGGTGATGTGGAAGCACTGCCGCCAGGAGAACGCCGCGCTGGAGCTGGTGAACTTCCTCAATTCTACGCCCACCCTGCTGCAATTGATCCAGCCGTTCCGGGCGCTTCCGTCCCGGTTGGAAGCCCTGGCCATGCCGCAGATCACCCATGACCCCATCCTGTCCGTGTATGCCCAATCGGTGCAAAGCGGTCGCTCGTATCCCCAGGTTCCGCTGTGGGGCCTGGTCGAAGAGCGTCTGTATAAAACCCTGGTGCAAATCGGGATGAACCTGCTCAAAAACCCGGACATGGCCCTGAAAGATGCGGTTGACCCGCACATTCAGGCTCTCGCTCGCCGGTTGAACTTGACCCTCTCCCAATAAAAGAGATGCACGAGATGAATACCGTCCCATCCTCTGCCAAACCATCCGCCACCGCGCTGCTGGTCGTGGATGTTCAACAAGGCCTGTTTCAAAAATCCACACCCGTCTACCGGGCCGCCGATTTGATCCACAACATCCAGATTCTGGTTGATGCCGCGCACCGGGCCCATGTTCCTGTCGTTTATATCCAACATAACGACAAGAACAGCCTGGCGAAAGACACCCCCGCCTGGCAACTGCACCCCGAGATGAGCCCGGCGGAAAACGATTTGCGGGTCGACAAACAACACAGCAACGCCTTCGAGGAGACGCCGCTGGATGATCTGCTGAAAGCCCGCGGGGTCAACCATGTGGTTGTCACCGGACTGGTAACGCACGGCTGTGTGAAAAACACCTGCCTGGGCGCGTTGGAACGCGGCTACCAGGTTATGTTGGTCAGTGACGCGCACAGTTCATTCAGCGATAAAGCCGCCGAGTTGGTGGTTAAGTGGCACGATCATTTGAGCAAAGAAGGAGTGGCGGTGAAACCCGCCCAAGAGATCACCTTCTAATGCCCAACCCCTGCCCAAAGTGCGGGGCGCCGTGGCTGGAAGAACAGTCCTGCCGCGAGCGCTTCGAGTTATGCCTGGCCCACGAATACGAGCACCCCGAAAGCTACGGAGCTGTCCACCACCTGCTGGTCACCGGCTACATGCTCCAGCACAACCTGTACTCGCGCACAGCCTGGATCGAGGCGCGGCGAATGCTGGCGGGGTTCCTGAGCGGCGAACTGACCCCCGCCAGGCAGCGCGAACAGAACCACGACCGGTTGGGCAGCGATAAGCGCGGCTGGAGCATCACCAAAGGCCCGCGCCTGGTTGAGTTCGACTCGATCCGCTGGACGCGCACCCTGGCGGACGTGCCCATCGATTCGCCCGAGGCCTACTGCGCCGGGGTGCACGCCTGGGCCGAAAGCCTGCTGAACGACACGCGCGCATTGGAGAACCTGCATGAATAACCCGCGCATCACCATCCGCCCGGCCCAGCCCGCCGATGTGCCCGCCCTGACCGCGATCAAGGGCCCCGGCAGCGAGGCCGTGCACCTGGACCGCCTGCGCGACGCGCAAACGCCCGATACGCAATACCTGGTGCTGCTGGACGGAACAGAGGTGGCGGGTTTCGCCAGCCTCATCTTCCGGCGCCCCGCGCACTGGTCCGACGCCGCCGACACCACCCGCCTGCCACAGATTGTGGATTTGCAGGTGGCCGAGTCGCGCCGTGGGCAGGGTCTGGGCAGCGTTTTCATCCGCGCTCTGGAAGGCATGGCAGCCTCGCGCGGCTGCAAAGAGCTCTTTCTGGCGGTCGACCCGCTGGATAACCCCCGTGCTCAGGCCCTGTACCTGCGCCTGGGCTACCAGCCGCTGCAAGCCGCGCCCTACCGCGCCGAATGGCACTTTACCGACTCGGCGGGCATTTATCATCACGGCGAAGAGTGGGCCATCGACATGCTCAAACCGATCGGCGCTGCACAGGCCTTGCATGACCCGCGGCGGTTGGATGCGCTGCGCATTCTCCACGACCGCCTGGAGGACCCGGCCCTGCCCGCGCTGGATTGGGCGCTGACCGGCAGCACCGCCCTGGCCCTGCAGGGTGTGGACGTGGTGGCCCACGACATCGACCTCCAGACGAACGCCGAGGACGCCTACCGCGCCGAGGAGCGCTTGCAGGAATTCGTGGTCACACCGGTGCGCGAGGCGATCTCGCAGCACATACGCTCGCACCTGGGCAAGCTGGAGATGCATGGCATCCAGGTGGAGATTATGGGCGACATTCAAAAGCGGGCCGCGGATGGCCCCTGGGACGAGCCGCCCCGCCTGGAACAAAACAAACTATGGATCGAGTTCGAAGGCCTGCGCTTGCCGGTGCTTGCGCTGGAATACGAATACCGGGCTTACTTGCAAATGGGCCGCCTGGAAAAAGCCGAGCGAATTCGCCGCCGCCTGGAGCGTTGATCATCCCATGCATATTTCCTTCGCCATCGCCAACCTGTACCAAGAACCCTTTGAGGATGTGGGCGAAGGACAGTTGTAGTGCTCGCTGGCGCGAGGCAAAGGCGCGGGCTGAGGCGTATGTTACGCCAAATCTTCTATCACCTGCTTGATCGTGGCCAGGTCGAGGTCCTTTTTATCCAAAAAAGCCACGGCCCCGGCTTCCAGCCCCAGGCGGTGAAACTCCCGGTCGGGGTAGGCGCTGATCATGATGATGCGCGTGGCAGGGGAGGCCGAATGAATGCGGCGGGTGCAGCGAATGCCGTCTTCGTCGCTGCCCAACACCACGTCCACGAAGGCCAAATCCAGATTGACCTTTGAGCACAGATACAACGCCGTGGATATGTCTCCAGCTTCATAAATGATCGCCGTGGGGCATACTTTGCCGATGGCACGGTGCAGATTCTGGCGGAAGCGCGGGTTATCGTCCACCACCAGGATGCGGGTTTCACACTCGCCGGGCTGCGGCGGGGCCTGGGGAGCCGGAGTGGAGCCGCCGCCTGCCGACCCGAGCAGCTCGGGGTGCTGGTTGGCAAAGTTGACCGCTTCCAGGCGGCTTTGCACGTCCAGTTGTCGGTACAGGCGCGTCAGGTGGTTTTCGATGGTCTTCACGCTCAAGCCGGTCACCTGGGCCAGTGACTGGTTGTCCAGACCCTGCCACAGGTAGTGCAGCAGCTCTTGCTGGCGTGGGGTGAGGGATGGTCCCATCACGGCGCGTTTAGGCGTTACCAGTTTCTCGATCAACGGCCCCGAGATCCAGCGCTCGCCGCCCAGAACGCGCGTCACGGCCAGTTTAAGATCGCTGAGGGGCTGGTCTTTGAGGTGGTAACCGTCGACCCCCGCGCCCAACAACCCCTGCACATAGAGGTCATCATCGTAAGCGCTGACCACCAGGATTTTCATCTCGGGGAATTCTTTGCGCACGCGGGTGATGGCGGCAATGGGATCGAAATCGGGCATGGCCACATCAATGAGCAGACAGTCGGGGCGGCGCCGCTCCAACTCGGCGAACAGAGTCGAGCCGTCGGCCACCTCCGCCACGATGGTGATGCCTTCCAACTCGTTCACCACGTTGCGGATGCCCGCCCGAACCACGGCATGATCATCGGCCAGCAAAATACGCGCGTTCATTCGGTTAAATTATATCCAACTCAAGGGAAGTTACCGCGGGATGAACCTCTTATTATTTTTGTTACAATTGGTTTCATGCCCACGTCATCGCTCAACATTCTCACCACCCCACGCCTGATTCTGCGGAGGCAAACGGCCGCCGATATTGCCGCTCTGGTCGAGTTGTGGTCCGACCCAGTTGTTACCGCACACATGGGTGGTCCACGCGAGCGCGGCTGGCTGCAAAACATCTTCACCGAGACAGCCGCCGATCCCTTCGCCGAGTCCTACGACCTGTGGCCGGTCATCGAGAAAGGCAGCCACAAACTGATCGGACACTGCGGCCTGCTAGATAAAGACGTGGAAGGACGAACCGAGATCGAGCTGACCTACACTTTTGCCACGCATGCCTGGGGCAAAGGGTATGCCACCGAGATGGCCCGTGCCCTGCGCGAACACGCCTTCAACACGCTGGGCCTGACACGCCTGATCGTCTTGATCGAGCCAGAAAATACCGCCTCGGAGCGGGTGGCCCTCAAGGTTGGGATGCGCTTCGAGAAGGAAATTCTCCGTGACGGAGGGGCGCTGCGCAAAATGTATGTTATCGAACAATCTGCGAGGTAAACCATGACGCTGGACCCATTCCTCCAACATATCATCGAGCCGCTCCAATCCGTTGCGGGTATCAGCGCAGTGGTGCTGGGCGGGTCGCGGGCGCGCGGAACACACACGCCCACCTCTGACTATGATCTGGGTATCTACTATCATCCCGACCGGCCCCTGGACTTGCCTGCTCTGGAACGGGTAGCCGCGGCGCTGGATGAGCGCGGCGCGACTGGCATCGTCACGCCCATCGGCGAGTGGGGCCCGTGGATCAATGGCGGCGGCTGGCTCAAAATCGGCGGGCAGCCCGTGGACTTCCTATACCGCGACCTGGGCAAAGTGAACCGGGTGATCGAGGACTGTCTGGAGGGGAGGATCGAGGCGGCTTACCAGGCCGGGCATCCTTTCGGTTTCGTCTCGTCCATCTACCTGGCCGAAACCGCCGTGTGCCGGGTGCTGTGGGACGGCGAGGGGCTGCTTTCGGCATTGAAGGCGCGCATCACGCCTTACCCCGAGGAGTTGAAGCGCGGCCTGATCGCCAAATTCGCCTGGGAAATGCGCTTTGCGCTGGACACCGGGCGTAAGAGCATCTCTCGTGGAGATGTGACTTATGCCGCCGGGTGCTGCTTCCGCGCGGCAGGCTGCATCTTGCAAGTGCTGTTTGCGCTCAACGAGCAGCACTGGCTGAACGAGAAAGGCGCAGCCGCCATCGCCGAGGGCTTCGCCCTGCGCCCGGCCCGGCTGCAAGAGCGGCTGGGGCAGGTCTTCGCCGCGTTGAGCCCGCAGCCAAGGGATTTGGAGCGGGCGTTTCAGGAGTTGGAAGGGTTGATCGCGGAGACGGAGGACCTACCCTCACCCCAGCCCTCTCCCTGAAAGGGAGAGGGAGCAGAATGGGCCAAACCCCGGCGAGGCTAGGAGGTCAGGGGGGACGGCATTGACGCATCTCGCCT
>CAYOHX010000227.1:0-6950 GCA_964403875.1 uncultured Anaerolinea sp.
CGGTGGGGCGAGGCGTGGCGGGGATGGCGGTAGGTTCTTCGTACTGAGGAAGCCCCGAATCAAATCCGTCCGAGCCGGTCATGGTGAGAAGATCACCCAGCGAGTTGCCAAACACCAGGAACATCACGATGACGCACAGGACGATGGCAATGAGGATGCCGCATCCCAGGCGGGAGGTGGGCAGCTTGCCAAGCAAATTGCCGCCTCCGCCCAGCGGGGGGATGTAGCTTCCACCGGAACTCGATCCGCCAGAGCTGTATCCGCCTGAGCCAGAACCCGAACCGGAACTCGGACGGTTGGTTTCACGGCGCGGCGCTTCGGCCCGCGGACGCGCGCCACTGGGCGATGTGCTGCCGGGGCGGCGGCGCTCACCGGTGACGGTGTTTTTCTTTCCGGTTGTAAATGCAAGTGTTGAGTTCATGGTCACCCCTTAAGGCCAGTTGTGGGAACATGGCTTGGTCAAAGTGAATGTATACCGACTCTGGTAGAGGTGGAAGGTCCCCTTGTTCCAACCTCTGGGCACTGAAGTTACTTCCATTATACGACGAACCGATTGTTCGCGTATTTCGACGAAGCGTTTCTCTCTGGATGTGAACAGGACATCGATCCAACGAATCTTATAGAACTCGCGAGGCTATCCTGCTTCTACGAAAAGATAGCGCGCGGCGGCGTTGCCCAAAGTGACCAACTGCCCGGCGACAGCGATGGTGATGGTCTGGTTGAATGTTAGTATCTCGATTACTTCGGCCTTTGCTCCTGGGGTAATGCCTTTGGTTTCCAAATAGGCCAGCAAGGGAGCGTTTTCTTCGGCAAGCTCATGGATGCGGCGGATGACAACCGTTTCGCCTGCGGGAATATCGGTGAGTGGAACCCAGGCAGCCACGGCATCTTCACAACCGGGCAAGGGGTTGCCGTGGGGGCAGGTTTGGGGATGTCCAAGTTGCTCCATCAGCGCGGATTCGGTCATGGCAGAGATGGCGTGCTCCAGGTGGTGAGCCTCACCGTGCAGTTTGGACCAGGGTAGGGTCTTGATCATCATCCATTCGGTGAGCATGTGGCGGCGCATGACTACACGGGCTGCCGCCCAGCCGGTTTCGGTCAGGTGCGTGCCGTCTTTGTCCATCGTCAGCAATCCATCCCGGGTCATGCGCTTGAGGGTGTTGGTCACCGTGGGCGGGGTGACGCCCAACAGTTCGGCCAGGCGCGAGCCGACCACGGGCTCCCGATCGCGTTCCATCACGTAAATGAGCGATAGGTAATCCTGGATGGTGGCGCTCAAGGTGGATATTTCTGTGGAATCGAACTTTGTGACATTCGTCATGTTTTATTTCACCATTTTCAATATGCTAATTTCAAATATTAGCATATAATAATTGTGGAATTGTGTTTAGCTTATTATATCATCTTGTCTCTACTCAGACTCGCGGGCAGAAGCAGGGTCATTGGGGGTTTACCACAGCAACTCCCAGAGAACCAAGAAGCAGGCTCATTTGCTTCTGGCGTGGTGAAATCCGGGACCTGCCAAGGTAATTCCTGGAGAACCCAAACAGCGCAAACCCAACCCTCTGGGCAGGCATATTATTTTTGGAGGATGTTATGTCCGATAAGAGGAACCGACTTTCATTATCAGAAATTTCTGTCGGAGAAGATGCGACCATTTTGGCTTTTCAGGATGGACGGGCGGTGAATAATCGCCTGGCCTCGTTAGGTTTTACCCCCGGCGTGCAGGTGAATATGACGCAAAATTTCGGCCACGGCCCGTTAATTGTGACCGTGCGCGGCACCCGAGTGGCGCTTGGAAGGGGCGAGGCTGCCAAGATTATTGTTGAGCGAGGCAGCCATGAGTGATTGTCACGAAACCCCTACCCGGAGCACAACTCGCCTGTCTTATTTTGAAGCCGATACGCCACTGATCGCTCTGGCCGGACAGCCGAACATGGGCAAATCCACATTGTTCAACCTCCTCACCGGCCTGAACCAGCACGTGGGGAACTGGCCGGGCAAGACGGTGGAGCGCCGCGATGGCCATTTTGATCACTCCGGGCGCGCCTACCGCCTGGTAGACCTGCCTGGAACGTACAGCCTGACGGCAAACTCGCCCGAGGAGGTTATCGCTCGGGAGTACATCCTGCGTGAGCAGCCCTCGGTGGTGGTGGCGGTTGTCAGCGCGGCAAACCTGGAGCGCAGCCTGTACCTGGTGGCCGAACTGGCTGCCCTGGATGCGCCTGTGGTTGTGGCGCTCAATATGATGGACGTGGCTGCCCAGGAAGGCATTCAGGTGGACGCGCATGTGTTGGAAGCCGCCTTAGGCCTGCCGGTGGTGCCCATGACCGCTTCCAGGGCGGCGGGCGTGCGAGAGTTAATGAATGTGGTAGATGATGTCCTGGCTGGAAAGCGCATCCCAATCCCGCGGTTGCCCGAAGTGCGGCAGGATCACCGCGAGGTGTTGGAAAGGATTGAGAGTCTGATCGACGGGCACGTGCCCGACCCATATCCGCAAGGATGGGCCGCGCTGAAATTGCTGGAAGGCGACGCCGAGGTGACGAGGATGATGGAAGCTGCATTGCCGTCCGCGGCCTGGGCTTCCGTTCACGAGGTGCTGGCGCAGCACGATGACGCTTTCCTGGCGGTGGCGTCCGGGCGGTACGAGTGGATCGGGCGCATGGTGCGGGCGGCAGTGACCCGGCCTAGAGTTGGGCAGGTGGGCGTGACTGAGCGCCTGGACCGGTTGGCAGCGCACCCGGTGTGGGGGCTGGTCATCCTGGCGGGCATTTTGGGCCTGGTTTTCTGGTTGACCTTTACCGTGGGCAGTCCGCTTCAGGCCTTGCTGGAGGAGCAGTTGATTGCTCCGCTGGCGGGATTGGCTGCTTCAGCGCTGGTCGGCGTGCCGTTTTGGCTGCAAGGCATGATCGTGGACGGTTTGATTGGCGGGGTGGGCTCCGTGTTAACTTTTCTGCCCATCTTGGTGATCTTTTTTGCCGCCTTTGCCCTGCTGGAGGATGTAGGCTACATGGCGCGCGCCGCTTACGTGATGGATAACCTCATGCACCTGATGGGGCTGCATGGGAAGTCGTTCCTACCGCTGTTCCTGGGGTTCGGTTGCAACGTCCCGGCGGTCATGGGCACGCGGGTGATCGACTCCTGGCCGGCTCGCTTGCTGACCATCTTGATCGCTCCGCTGGTTCCCTGCACGGCGCGCATGGCGGTGGTAGCTTTCATTGCCCCGGTCTTTTTTGGCGCGAATGCAGTATGGATCTCCTGGGGGCTGGTGCTGCTTTCGCTGCTGGCGCTGGTTTCCAGCGGCGCCTTGCTCAACCGGGTCATATTCAAGGGGCAGCGTTCGGCCTTCATCATGGAGATGCCGCTTTATCATTTACCCAATGCCCGCACCATCGGTTTGTTGGTCTGGCAGCGGTCGATCTCTTTCGTCAAAAAGGCAGGCACAGCCATCCTGGCCATGTCTTTGCTGGTTTGGGTGCTTTCCTACCTGCCCAACGGCGATTTGAACACCAGCTTCCTGGCTCGTTTGGGGCAGTTCATTGAGCCGGTTGGCCGCTGGATGGGTTTTGACTGGCGGTTGACGGTAGCGCTGATTACCAGCTTCCCGGCCAAAGAGAATGCCGTGGCCACGTTGGGGGTGTTGTTCGGCAGTTCGCCAGAAGGCGGTCTGGCGACAGCCTTGACCGCTGCCTTCTCGTCCGCTACCGCGTTGTCTTTTCTGACCGTGACCATGCTTTTCATTCCCTGCATGGCCACCGTTGCGGTGACGAAGCAAGAGACCAACTCCTGGCGCTGGACGTTATTGAGCGTGGGTTTGCTGTTGGCGCTCTCGGTAGCGGCTGGGGCGGGTGTCTATCACCTGGCGACCTGGTTGGGGTGGTAATATGCTAGAAAAATTATTGGAGGAAATCCGCGCCGGAGGCACCTTTGAAACGGGCGTTTTAGCTCAAAAACTGGGCACCAGTCCGGCAATGGTCGAGGCCATGCTCGATCATTTGCAGCGCCTGGGACGGCTGCAACCTTACCAAAGCTGTGGGGACGGTTGCGGCGGGTGCAGTCTGAAGAGCGCTTGCCATTCGAGCACACAGCAAGGCGGCGTTAAACTCTGGCAGGCGTGATCGACGAACGCGAGAAAATTCTCTCGCATTGACTCGCCGGGGTTGGGGAAGTCCCAGAATTCGAGGTGTTAGCCTCAATTTTCAGGCTGGTTCACCTCTACCATGGTTAGATCCATCTTCCCAACCCCCTGCCCAGAACCGCGTCAGCCTGTCCTTGATCTCCGCGGTGTTTCGGGCTACCTGATGCCCCCGCCAGTGCGCGGGGAAGAGACGTTGGTAACGGGCATGGGTGAAACGTTCATCGATCAGGACGATGATACCCCGGTCAGTCTCGGTGCGAATGACCCGCCCGGTGGCCTGAAGTACCCGGTTGAAGCCAGGATACTGATAGGCATAGGCGAACCCGCTGTTGTTCTTTTCATCAAAATATGCTTTGATCAAATCACGTTCCAGGCACACTTGCGGAACGCCCACGCCCACGACCACCGCGCCAATCAAGCGCTCGCCAACCAGGTCGATCCCTTCGCCAAAGATACCACCCATGACCGCCAGTCCGATCAATGTTTCCTGATTGCCGGTTGAAAACTTCTCCAAGAAAGCTTCCCGATCTACTTCCGTCATGCCCCGATCTTGAACCAGGAGTTGATTTTCTGGCAGCCTTTCTTTGAGTTGTTCCAGCACCGCGGTCAGATAGGCGTAGGACGGAAAGAAGACCAGGTAATTGCCCACGTGAGCGCTGCAAACGACCTCGATGGTGTCGGCAACCGCGGCGTAGGAATCAGCCCGCTGGGCGTATTTGGTGGAAATACCATTGTGTATGAGCAGGCTGACGTTTTCTGGGGGAAAAGGGGATTGGAAAATGCGCTTGGGGTGCTCTTCCGTGCCGGTCAGGAGGGTCATGAAGTAATCCAGGGGCAGCAGAGTTGCCGAGAAGAAAACAGTGGACTGACTGCGATCCAATGGTCCCGCCAACATGGGGGCTGGGT
Organism: uncultured Anaerolinea sp.; assembly: GCA_964403875.1. Taxonomy (GTDB): domain Bacteria; phylum Chloroflexota; class Anaerolineae; order Anaerolineales; family Anaerolineaceae; genus Anaerolinea. The sequence continues at coordinate 5,045 of CAYOHX010000227.1, forward strand.
CCAGGCAGAAAAGCCGGGCCTTCAGGTCCACGCTGCCCTGGCGTTCGAAGTAGGATACGTAAAACGTGTCGAAATATTCGGCAGTACGCAGGTAATTGCTGCATTGGAAGTAAAACTCCAGCAATTCTTGGCGGAACTCGGCGGGTTGGTTGAGCACCAGCCAATCTTCGGCCTGTTGGTTGAACTCACGAACCGCTTTGAGCAGCAGCTCGGGGGGCTGGTGCTCGACCAAGGCTTCTTTGCCTTCCGCCTGACAGGCTTTGCGGATTTCGAGCATGAGCTTGTTGATGGCGCTCAGCTTGTTAGCCAGCGCGGGCAAGTGCGGTTTGAGCGAGCGCTGCAGGTCCAGCACGGTCTTCTTATCCAATTCGGCTGAATACATCGACCTGGCCCGGTCGGGGAGGTTGTGGGCTTCATCGACCAGGAAGATATAGGGCTCGGTGGAAAAGTCGAAGAAACGGTGCAGATAAACTCGCGGATCAAAAGCATAGTTGTAATCACAAATGATGCAATCGACCCACAAAGCCAGGTCCAGTGAAAACTCGAATGGGCAAATTTCATATTTTCGAGCGAGCGCTTCGATGACCGGGCGGGTGAAGGCCTGGTGCTGATCAATCTCTTCCAGGGCGATTTTGACTTTGTCAAAGTATCCCTTGGCAAAGGGGCACACTTCAGGGTCGCAGTTGACCGGCGGGCAAAAACAAATTTTTTCTTTGGCCGTCAGGGTCAGGCTGGTCAAGCGTAGATTGGCCTGGCGCATGTCATCCAAGGCTTTCTCCGCCACCAACCGCCCGGGTGTTTTGGCGGTGAGGTAAAAGATTTTCGTAGCCAAGCCTTGCCCAAGGGCTTTCACTGCTGGGAATAGGGCGGCGATGGTCTTGCCGACCCCCGTAGGCGACTGCACATACAGGCGGCCGTTGGCGCGAATATTTTTATAGACTGCCACGGCCATGTCGCGCTGACCGGGGCGGTAACCGGCGTAGGGGAATTCGAGTTGCTGAATGGATTGGTTGCGTTGGGCCAACCCCGCCAGGATCTTTCGATACCAGCGCAGGTAAGGGGTGACCAGGCTGAAGAAGAACCTTTCGAGGTCGGCCACGGAATAGCGGCGCTGGAAGGTCTTTTCGGTTTGGTGATCGATATGGTAGTAGGTCAGGTGAATGTCGATCTCTTCCAGGTTGTGCTGGTGGGCATATAGATAGGCGTAACACTGCGCCTGGGCCCAATGCAGTGGGTTATGGTCCTCGGTTACCAATTCCAGGCTCAACGTGGTGGTTTTGATCTCCTCGAGGATCACGGGTGTGCTGGTGGGGTAGAGTCCGTCGATCCGCCCGCGCACTTCCAGCGGCAAATCAACATCCTCCACACGGTAGGCGACTTCCACCTCGGTTTTGTAGCCTTCGGGCCGGGAGCGTTGCACGCGCCGGTGACCCTGTGTGCCAAGCTGGGCGCGATCGCGCCGCTGAAACCCGCCCGGCGTAATATCGCCCGATTGCAGGACGATTTCCACCAGGCTGCGGACAGCAATGATGTGAGGTTGGGTTGCTTCGGGTTGCGGGGCTGGATCGGTTGGCATCTCGCCTGCGATTGTAGCATGGGATGGGGCAGCCGAGGGAAGATAGCGAGGTTGGTGGCGGGATGGATGGGACTATGAAAAAAGACCGGCGGTCAGCCGGTCTCTTTTTTGATTTCAGCAGTGAATTTATGCGTACGGTGTGTGCCCCCAAGGGGACTCGAACCCCTGTTTTAGCCTTGAGAGGGCTGCGTCCTGGGCCGCTAGACGATGGGGGCCTAGGGCGGACAGGATTTTATCACAGGGGGTGCAAACTGTCAACAAAGGCGGGATATTTTCGTATGGCTTTCTCAAGAAAGTGGAATGGGGGAGAGAAGTAAGTTGAAGGCCTCC
>CAYOHX010000228.1:0-6940 GCA_964403875.1 uncultured Anaerolinea sp.
TTGCTGTTCTTGGGGTCAACAATGTGATAAGCGCAGCTGGTTTCGCCACCGCTCTCGTTGGACCGTCGCGTAACCTTCAGGTATCCCAACTCTCGAAGCACCTTCACCTGAGCACCCACAGCTTGACGAGAGATACCCAACCGTTTCGCCAGAGCAGATTGAGAGGGAAAGCATATGCCGCTCTTATCAGCATAGTTGCACAGCAAACCTAACACGCGTAGGGCGGCTCCACTGAGCCGGTTATCCTCAAATGCTGAGACTGGCATTATGGACACGCTAAGAGGCATGGGACATTCCTTTCATCTTGGGCGCAAATTGCATGAGCCGGCGTAACTCAAATGGATTCAGCATGCCGTTCAAGATGGCATCGTCCACCTTCACATTCAAGCGGATCAGCCGGCAACGATCCACGCCCAATGCCTGAGTCAGGCGCGATCCAAACTCCTTGCCGTCCGGATCGGGGAGGATGTACACCGGATCGGCCTCGGCCAGCAGGGGTACAAAATTCGTGAACTGCCGTTTTCCAGGGATACCGATCACTTGCAGGTTGGGATCATCGGCAGTAATGTAAGAAACCATTGCCTTGATCTCCCCTTCCACGACCAGCACCGGCCCCTTCATGCTTTTTTCAGGGTTGCCCACAAAAGGGTAAGATGGCAAGCTAGAACGGTCAGGGCGGTACTTGTCATTCGCCTTTTTCGGTTGCAACAGGCGGTGACGGATCGTGGCAATCTTCCACCCAGGTTGAAATACCGGAATAGACAGAGAAGGGGACTTCCAGGCTGCCTTCCACCCACCATCCTCGTCAGGCTCCCAAACGGTGAAATCTTTGGAGTATCCCAGGCGCCAGATGTCTTGCCAGGCATCCGGCACACCGCGCAAGCGCCACAGGTTGCGCCAGGCCGGGTTTTGCTCAAGGTTCGCATGGTACTGCTCCCAGGCTTTTGCGCTTTCGAGATCGGCAATCGCTTTCTCCAGCCGCGCTTTCGTCACCTGGTATTCCTGCTCAGCCTTCTGCCGGCGTTCCTCGGCTATCTTGCGTACCACTTCGGGGTCCATCTGGAGATCGCCGCCCAGGTGTTGGCAGGCTTCCACAAAATCCAACCCCTGCCACTTCATCACAAAATCAATGGCATCTCCGCTGCCACAATCCCCTGAGAAACATGTCCAGCGCATCTTGCCATCGTTGCCTTCAACGATCGAGAAGGCAGACGGATCACGCCCGTTGTGCAAAGGGCAACAGGAGCGCCAGCGACCATGCCCCTTGTCGATTAAGACCACGCCGGCAGACTCCACCAGCGAGAGCAAATCGGTTTGAGTGATAATGGCCTGAATGTCTTCTTCTTTCATGGCTATTTCCTCAAGGCGATTTGCCTGCGTACACGCGGGCGTTTGTAAAGCACCGGGACACCTACTCGGCGCAACGCCCGGATACCTTCATCCAGATTCTCCAGAATGTCGTCATGCGTTGCCATTCTACTCATTGCTCCTCCTTTGCTTGTGATAATTGAAAACAAGGTCTTTTAGTTCCCTGTAACGCTTTCGCAGATCGCCAACCGTGATCGGCGGCACAACGGATTGGATGTCAGGTACGCCGGCTTTTTTTGCCTGACACACCAGTTCCTCCCAGGCTCTTAGAGCTTGCTCGTTTGCAATTTCGTTTACACCCTGTTTTTCGGGAGCCGTGGAATCTTTCGCCGTAGGGGTTGCCTGTTGCATCGAGTGCGCAGCATTCTGCACACTTTTCGCGCCGGCTTTTGCAGCCGACCGCGGCTTGCCAGGAACGTTGACAGGGTATCCTGCCCCACCGGGCAAGGCCCACGCCGGCAAGATTGGTGCAGGAGAAGTGACCTTCTGCTCAGTTGGGTCATACTTTACCCACCGACCAGTCAGGTATTGAAGATACTGGCCTAATCCAAACTGCTGGCAAGCGCGAATGAATGCCTTGTCTGCATCAAAACTTTTGTTCAGCCCATCTTCTTCGTTAGGTCTGGCAATTCCCCTGTGGATCACACCATCGATCTGGAGGAGGCAGCGCACGGCTTCTGAGTCAAGCGTCTCTATCTTTTTCCCCCAACTATTTGGGAAGAGGCTGTCCAGGCGCGTCTTGTAATGGGGTGCGGGAACGAACGGGACCACAAAAGCCCGTGCTCCTTCCACCTGCGCAATCATCCACTTCACCAGTCCTCCAGGAAATGGGTCCCGCAGCTTGTTGAACTTATGTTCCATTATTGTTGACCGCGCTTTTCGCACGAAATGGCGCATTCTTCCGCATGGATTCTCCTTTGTGCTTTTACCGAATCTTTGCCTCCCCCTCGCTGCGGCGATCACTCACCCCAGCTTTCACAAAGGAGGTCATTGTACGGAGCGGGATCAGCCCCGACCCAAGCCGCCTGCCTGTATCGAAGCTGATTCTTCCGAAGGGTGGGGCCCAGAATGAGGATAGCGACTTCGGTACTCCACCTGGATCAGGGTCAGGATAGTGTTCGAACGCGAGCGCAGCGTATCACTGGCAAGCGCGTCCAACATCTCCTTGTCCGGAATCCAAATCCCGAAATTTAATCTGGCAGCAGGTTGAGTATAACTTCTCATAAAATCGACACAAAGTTATTATAACAAAATTATATCAGATAGCCAATTAAAGTCAATATAAAAAATGGTGAAATTTATTTATAAATTGATTCGCGATTCACTATTGAATTAATATGCATATTCTGATAAAATCAGAAAGGAACAGAGGGTTGAAGGTTTCGTGGGAGGCTTTCTCCTAAAATATCTTTTCCCCCAGGAGATGTTAAAAAATGAGCAAGCTAGCTGATTGGTTGGGCCATAAGTATTTACAGTGGCAGTTGTCCGTCGGTCAACGTAAAACCGTCCTTGAGTTCGCGGAATACCTGGAAGTGCCACAACCATCCTTGTCGGAATGGATGTCCGATAAATATATCCCCAGGGGCCGGACGATTGCCAGACTCGCCGAAAAATTAGGCTACGAAATTTATGACGTTTTAGATATACCCCGTCCCCTCCCGGCAGAGATCAGCCCAATGGTGGCGAAACTGGTGCGGTCTGCGGACAAGCTCCCCGAAGGAGTCCAAAACCGTGTTCTCGCCGCGATTGATGAAATAGCCCCCCTCATCACTGAACACAATATCACCAACAACGAAGAGATTATGTGGATCCTCACAGACACTCTCCGCAATCACCTGGACCCCTCTGCGAAACCGGAACGCCTGGCTTCCATGCTCGCTGGACATCCCAGAATCGCGTACCCCATCGGCATCGGCTTTTCCTTTGAACACACCCGAGAAAACATTCGGCGCTTCAAACAAACCGGCATGGAGGCCGCCGTCAAGATTGACACACTTGGACTGGATGAGGACAGTGAAGAAGGGCAAAAGGCCATTCTTCAGGTATTCCTCGACGCCGGCTTTTCCCTTCTGAATACGACCGGCATGAAATTTAATAAAGATGATTAGAGTGCCCAACAATGCATTTCGAGAGACTCCTGGGATGCCGCGTGATTTACGACGATTGAATTACGTGGCGCCCCACCATCTCTTTTTCATTTGCCGGTCGGGGAGCGCTGCTACTCAAGAACGCCCTCCCTTACTACTTTCTGAGCTGGGCACAGGCAAGCGCGTTTAGCCACAGCCAGCAAGCCTGAAGAACACGTCTTAGATTTGACAATAGGTCTGGTTTTCGGATTTGAAACTGAATAGCGGTGTTATTCCGCGGGCAAGCGCCATTACATGGAGAAACTTTGACCGCCATTAACGGCGGCGACAAGAAACAAGGCGAAGCCATCCGGCTTATATATAGAGATCATGCGAACCAACTTTATCCAAGCGATGTTCGCAAAAGAGGACAAGCAAAGGGGTCCTCATACAAGGAAATTTTTCACGGGGATTAGCTGAACTTTTTTCAGTTGAAATACACCCGATGAGGAAGAAGTTTTGCGACCGATTTCTTGATCGTAAAGATCTAAATCTGACGCAATTGTATACAAGGTTTTTTTAGGCGCTCAACCGTGCAACTTGCCCGCGGCAACATAGTTGAGCGTTTTTTGATTCTCGTTAGGCTGTTCGCCTGAAAGGACCTTGTTTTATTATGGTGGTCAAATTTTTTGTTGAGCGCTTTGATCGGTCGAACCTCTCGGGTTTTTCCCACCCCTGGAACACGCTTATTTGGAACACAATAGAACTCACCCCGACAACAGTGAAAGACTTTAACCTCACAGGGCACGACCACAGCCGTGGCTCCACACTCTGTATGGAAGGTTTTTGATGCTCATCCCCAAAAACTTCAAACTGCCCCACTCTGTCATTGTCAAGGCCCCTGGACTGCTGCCCATGCTGTACAAACCCTCGGAAATCGCAAAAGACTTAGGTATCCCCGATCGAACACTGCGTGACTGGCTGGACAAATTCGGTGCTCCACACCAGCGAGATCAGCAAGACCATCTCTGGATTCACGGCGCCGAATTTGCCCAATGGGTCCATCAGGTCAGGCTTCAGAAAAAAGCTTGCCGCCTGGAACCCAATCAGGCTTATTGCCTGCGCTGCAATCAGGCAGTTGAGTTCATCAATCCGCAGCCAGTAAAAACGATCGGTCGGATCAAACTACTACGCTCAACATGCCCCCATTGCGGCGGGGTTGTTCACCGGGGAGGTAAGTATGAGCATGCGTGACAATTATCTCTTGGTGAAAAAATTCCTGGAGTATCTGGGGCGAAATCCTAAGATCGGTCCCGACTCGTTAACTCGCTACTGGTTTTCTCTGCGGCACCTGCTCTTATGGGCTGGAGATTGCCCCTTGACTCAAGCGCACAAAATCAAACCAGCATTCCCCGATTATGTGGCCGCCCTACCCTCCCCTCGCGGCAAGAGCTGCCTATCAGACGAATCCCAGGACAAAGCAGTTAGCCTGGCCCGGAGATTCTTCGAATGGGCGCGACGCGCACAACCGGCAGATTTCAGGCAAATCCCCCCTCTGTGGATCGAAATGCTTCAACCGAAACGCCCTGAAAAGCCTGAAAGCAAACCGGAACACCAATACGTGACTCTAGAAGAGGCTATTCAACTAGCCACCTATCCGATCGACCGGTCCAACCTGGCTTTATGGGCTACCCAGGCTGCCGTGGCAATGCTTTTTCTATCAGGGCAACGTGCCACCGCATTTACGACCATGCCAATTCAGGCGGTGCATTTGGAACAGAGATGTGTAGACCAAAAACCAGAACTGGGCATGCGCATTAAATTTGGCAAATCGGATACCACGAGCCTCCTCCCAATTCCAGAACTCTTGGCTGTAGTGGAAGAGTGGGACAGCTTTGTTCGCAGCCAATTGTCGCCACAGGCGCCCTGGTATGCGCCCGTGGATAATCATTGGTCGGAAATGAGTCTATCCATAAAAGCGCCGGGCAAAAATCGTAGCATCAGTCTGATTCATCGGTTGCGGAAGCTCTATCAGGTTGTCGGCTTGCCTTACAAGCACCCGCACTTATTCCGGCATGGTCATGCTGTTTATGGTTTGCAGCACTCTGAAACGATGGCCCAATACCAGGCTGTATCCCGAAATCTCATGCACAGCAGCATCCATGTGACCGATTCAATCTACGCTGGTCTGGGGCACAAAGAACGATCCGAAATATACGCCGGCCTGGGGAGCGAAAAACGTTCGGGAGTCATCGCCGGAGTGATTAAAGAACCCCCTTCTCACCCCGGCGATGATCTAGAAACGCTTATAGCTGGGGTCAACCCAGCCGAAGCCAGCCGCGCGATTAAAATCCTTGCCGCGAGGTATTTATGACGATCTTACAAATGCCAATTATCCGCTGGGCTTGCCTTTTGGTGCATGCGCTCCGCATCCACCTGCGCGACCCGCGCATACACCTGCACCATCTCCAGCGAACTATGCCCCAGCAGGATCTGCAGAGTGAACAAGTCGCCCCCAGCCCGCAAATACGAAATCGCAAATGTGTGCCGGAAGCGATGCGGATGCGCATTTTTCACGCCGGCCTTCTCACCCAGAGAACCGATCAACTGCCGCAGTGCATCACTGTTCAAGGGTCTCCCAAACTTACCAAAAAACAGCGGCGACTCCACGTCATCTGCGTCCTCCCGGCTGGCCAGATATCGCCACAGCGTGCGCCGGGCGCCCTTGCCCATATACACCAACCGGCCCTTGCGCCCTTTGGCGTGTCCTTCATTGCCATGCCGAACCGTGATCTTACCGGATTTCACATCCACATCGGCAATGCGCAAAGCGGTCAGCTCCGAAGCGCGCAGTCCTGTATCCACCAGGATCATGACGATCGCCCGGTCCCTCAACCCCGTGGCGCGCTGCATGGTGAATTTGCGCCGGCGGTCCGTCTTCGTCTCGGCGCAATTCTCACAAGCCTTAATCATCGCCTCCACCTCTTCGCGCGTGAACGGCTCTACCACCTTGTTGGTGAACTTCGGAGCTGGCACCGTCCGCATCGGATTGGGCGAGCCAAATTCCTCGGAGGCCCAGCGGAAGAAAGCCGAAAGTGTGACCCACGCATTGCGCACAGTCTTAGGCGAAAGCTTCACATCATTTCCCCCTGTGATCCGGCGGGGGGTATAGTCGGTCAGCAGATAGGTGATGTAAGAGCGTAATTGCTGCGGGGTGAACTTGGTGACATCCTGGTCCCCCTGATGTTCCACCCACAATTCCAGGTCGTGCTTATACATCACGATAGTCCGGGGGCTGAGCCCCTCGGCGGTCTTGTACTGGAGAAAGCCCTCAATGGCCTTCACAGTTTTTAGGCCTGTAGGTCGTCGGTTCATTCGAAATCCTCCTTGTGGGTCGGATTTGCGAACTAAAAACCGTCAGGCTAGTCTATTTTGACTAGCCTGACGGTCGTTAGTAGCGGGGATTGGATTCGAACCAATGACCTTCAGGTTATGAGCCTGACGAG
>CAYOHX010000229.1:0-6817 GCA_964403875.1 uncultured Anaerolinea sp.
AAGCCGGGGCTGAGGGGTGGGGGAGGGTGGGACAGTCTCGGCGGGCAGGCTGGGGGGCGCAACGGTGGCGGTTTCGGTCGGCGGCAGGTTCGCGCGCTGGGCCGGTTGGAACAGCGCCACCAAGTCGCTGGGAAAGGCGCAACTCGCCAGGCTGAGGGTCAGCGCGGCGGCGAGGGCAGTGCGCAAAACGCGGTGCTGTTGCATATAGGGTTATTATACTGTCATTGAGTCTTTCGTCTTCGTAGCGATAAGGGGTTCAAACGCGGTACAATTAACCCGCTATGTCCACCATCGATGAGATTAAATCCCGCATCGATATCCTCGACCTGGTCTCCGAATCGGTGCAATTGCGCCGCTCCGGCAAGAACTACGTCGGGTTTTGTCCATTCCACGCTAACTCGCGCACCCCGGCTTTCGTAGTCTTCCCCGAAAGCGGCACCTGGCGCTGCTTTGGCCAGTGCAACGAGGGAGGCGACATCTTCCGTTTTGTGATGAAAAAGGAGGGCTGGGACTTCCCCGAGACCCTGCGTCATCTGGCCGAAAAAGCCGGGGTGGTGCTGCAGCCCATGACGCCCGAGCGGCAAGCCGAGGCGGAAGAGCACGAGCGCTTGTATGCTCTGCTAGAAGAAGCGGTGACCTTCTTCCGTTACCATCTCACTCAAACGCCAGCCGGGGCTCCGGCGCTGGCCTACCTGCAAAAACGCGGCCTGACTCCGGAAACGATGGAGCGCTTTGGATTGGGGTACGCTCCCGAAAGCTGGGATTCTCTCCTGCGCCACTTCACCCAGAAAGGCTACACCCAGGATGAGCTGATTCAGGTTGGGCTGGTCACCGAGCGGGATTCCGGCGGGGTCTATGATCGCTTCCGCCATCGCATCACCATTCCCATCCGCGACATTGCTGGCAAACCGGTTGGCTTTGGCGCCCGAATTTTGAATCCCGAAGACCAGCCCAAGTTCCTCAACTCGCCCCAAACCGTGCTCTTCGACAAAGGCCGCTTGCTCTATGGCCTGGATGCGGCCCGCAAAGCCATCCGCGCTCAGGATCAGGTGGTCATTGTCGAGGGTTACCTGGACGTGATCGCCCTGCACCAGGCCGGATTTGAGAACGTGGTTTCTCCAATGGGCACGGCCTTGACCGAAGACCAGTTGCGCTTACTCAAGCGCGTGACCCGCCGCATGGTTATGGCCCTGGACCCTGACGCTGCTGGTCAGCGCGCCACCTTGCGCGGCCTGGAAATTGCCCGCCAGACGATGGATCATGCCACCGAATTGGTGTTTGACGCCCGCGGGTTGATGCGTCAGGAAGGCCGCTTGCAAGCCGACCTGCGCGTCACCACCTTGCCCGAAGGCGAGGACCCTGACGAGATTGTGCTGCGCGACCCGCAAGAATGGGTGCGTATTGTGGCCGAGGCCAGGCCGGTGGTCATTCACGTTATGGAGACCCTGACCCTGGGACAAAATCTGGACGACCCCAAGGTGAAAAGTCAGGTTGCCGCCCAGGTGCTGCCGTTGATCAACGAGGTGGGCAACCCCATCGAACGCGAGGATTATCGCCAACGTCTGGCTCGCCTGCTGCGCATCGACGAGCGCGCTCTGGTGCTTTCGGGCAGCGCTTCCCCGCAGCCCCGCTCATCTCGTCGCCGGTCCGAGCAGCGCCGCCCCGAACCGGCCCAGGCACTGCAGCCGTTTGCCGCGGGACGCCCCGTGCGCGCCATGGAAGAGCACATTCTCCAACTTCTCCTGCGCCAGCCCGAGGCGCTTTACTTGCTAGATCGCCAACTGCAAAAATCCGGCCTGCAACGCTTTTCGGCCCAGGATTTTGAGCAGGCCGACCACCAGGTGCTGTCCCGACTGGTGCAGCAATCACTGGAGCAAGACCAGTTGGAAGCGAACCAGTATCTTGTAGAGAACCTGCCCGAATCGCTCAGCGATCTGGTTCGCCATTACCTGGAACCGCTGGCAGGGGGGGAACCCGAAGCTCAGCAGCTTCTCGAAGATCTTGTCTACACCTTGCTGCGCTTGCGCCTGGTGCGTGTCAACGAGAATTTGGACCAACTTCGCTATTTGCAGCAGGAGTTGGAGAGCGGTGATTTACTCCAGGAGAATTATTCCGAAGTCACCGCCCAGTACATTTTGCTGCGCCAACGCTTGGATAAAACGCTGCGTCTGCCCGTGCAGGTCGATTAACGTCAACAAGCCAATTAACAACGAGTCTCTGGACATTTACAGTAGACATTTTTCCAATTGTGGTATATTTAACCAATGCCGCCGAAGAAGACTGCCTCCTCAAGAACTTCGCCCACCTCCGCAAACAGGAACTCCGCCAAAGAACCGGCGCGGACTGCTCGGGCTCGCCAGAATTCCTCTTCATCATCGAAACCCGCCGCGGGTTTGGGGGCCGAAGATGAAGGCTTCCTGGAGAAAGATGAACCTGAAGAAGCCGTGGTTGAGGTCAGCCCCGAAGAATGGGTGGATCTAAACCTGGAAGAGCCCCTGGATCTGATTGACACCTCGGCTGTTTCTGTTGAACTCTCCGAAGACCCGGTCCGTCTGTACCTCAAGGAAATCGGCCAGATCAACCTGCTGGATGCCGATTCTGAGTTCCGCCTGGCCGCGCGCATTGAAGCCCTGCGCCACGTGGAAAACCTGGAAAAACATGTCACCGAGAAAGCCCGTCGCCACCATGCCCTGTTTAGTATGGTTGCGCGCGATCTGATCACCTCATGGGGCCGCCTGTTAGAGGACGCCCGCAACCTCCAACAAAATGATGTGCCCGATCTGAGCCTGGTGCTGGCCGAAGCGCAGATGCTGCGCCGCCAGTGGCAGGCCGACGAACCCTCCTATCTGCGCACCTACCTGGACAACGGCCAGTGGGGCAAAGACAGTATGTGGGACGGGTTGGTGCGGCACGCGTTTGTCGTCTTCCTGTGCCTCTATCTCTTGCCGCCCGAATTGGCGGAACGGTTGATGCACGATTTGCGCAAGAGCAACACCCTCCCAGAAGTGGAGTTCTTCAGCGACTTGCTGGGCAGCGAGGCCGAGCTGGCTGTTGAGTTAGAGGGTGTTCGCCGCCGTTCCGAAGAAGCCAACCAGACCCTCATCCGCGCGAACCTGCGTCTGGTTGTCAGCATCGCCAAACGCTACCTGGGTCGGGGGATCTCGTTCCTGGACTTGATCCAGGAAGGCAACCTGGGCTTGCTGCGCGCCGTGACCAAGTTTGACACCACTCGCGGATTCAAGTTCAGCACCTACGCCACGTGGTGGATTCGCCAGTCCATCAGCCGCTATATCGCCGAACAAGCCCGCACCATTCGCATCCCAGTGCACCTGTTTGAGGCTATCACCCGTCTGCTGCGCGTGCAGCGCTCAATGGTGCAGCAGTTGGGGCGGGAGCCAACCATCGAAGAACTGGCCCTCGAAGCTGGCTTGCTGGGCGACGAAGACACCAAAGCTATTCTCACCGCCCGCGAAAACGGCACTCAGGTAGATGCCGAGGTGCAGCGCCGCTGGATTTGGGCCACCGCCAAAGTGCAGCGCATTTTGCAATCGGCGGAAGAGCCGGTTTCTTTGGAGCGCCCGGTGGGCGACGAGGAAAGCAGCCAGTTGGGCGATTTCATTGAGGATGACGATGCGTTGGAGCCGATGGATGCCGCCGCGCGTGAAATGCTGCGTGAACAGGTCCAATCGGCGCTGGGCGCTCTCTCTGAGCGCGAGCGCCAGGTGCTGGAACTGCGTTTCGGCTTGATCGACGGCAAGGACCACACCCTGGAAGAAGTCAGCCGTTATTTCAACGTCACTCGCGAGCGCATCCGCCAGATCGAAGCCAAGGCTCTGCGCAAGCTGCGCCACCCCACTCGCAGCCGCCACCTCCGCGAATACCTGGGCTAAATAAGAGTAACTACTCAAAGGGCTTTCCCCGCCCTCTGAGTAGTGACAAAAAAAAGTACCCCTCCGAGCCTCTTTTTGGTTCATTCGAATTTGGCAGGTGGAACCCGCGTTTTGAGGTAAAAGGATGTTTTACCGTCCTTTTACCTCAAAACAAATAACTTATCGCTGAAATTCCCATAAAGCCCGATTCCTTGCCGAATTGTAAAGGAAATGTAACGGTTTACTTTTTATAATAGGAAGACGAGGAGAACCCGAAGTCTTCATGCGCGTACTATTAGTCCAATCCGATATGCGCTCCACGCAACCGCTCGTGCGCTTTTTCAAGCAGCGCGGCGACGAAATCTGGCAGGCCTGGGAGCTGGGGCAGGCCGCCGGAATGTTGGAGCAAGTCAAGCCGGAACTTATGTTGATGGACCTGCACTTCCCCAACCAGGAATGGCAGACCTTCTTGCGCAACGCGCGCGCGCAAAACCCTGGCCTGGATGTGATCATCACCAACAAGTACCCCGATTTACAGCGCGAAATGGTCGCGCGGGAAAACGGGGTCCAGGTGTTCTTGCGCCAGCCGTTTTCAGCGCGTTGGATTGAGCAAGCGCTCGCTCGCCTGGCGGAAAGTACCCAGCCAGTGCGCAGGCGAGAAGTAGAAAAACCTGCCACCGGAACGGTGCGCATGCCCATGCGCATCAAGATCACTTTGCCATATTTGCTGCTGGCATTGCTCTTTGCCCTGGCGGCGGCGTATGTGCTCAGTCAGGTGGTGCTCGAATCGGTGCAGGATCGCTTTCTCAACCAACTGGTCGCCACGGCCCGCCAGGCCAGCGATTGGATGGTGCGTGAGGAGGATCGTCTGCTCGAATCGCTTCGTCTGGTAGCTAACTCGCAAGGGGTAGCCAATGCCATGCAGAGCGGTAACGCTGAAACCTTGCGCACGCTCGTTCTCCCGATAGCGGTCAATGCGGGTGAAGAGGAACTGCACCTGCTGGATATGCAGGGCGTCAGCGTCCTCTCGCTGTTCCACACCGCTGGCGGCGGCCCGGCGGATTATCAGGCCAGCCGGGGCAGCATAGCCTTACAAGGCCAGGATTGGGTCAAGCGCGTGTTAGATGGCGAGGTGGATGCCGCCGGCGATAAATACGCTGGGATCGCCACCGGCGCTTCAGGGGAGTCCACCTTTTATGTCTCGGGGCCAGTGTTTGACTCTGCCGGAGTTCAAACCGGTGTTGTGATTGTAGGAAAATCGCTGCGCACCCTGGCCCGCCAGATGCACGAAGAAACCCTTGGCTACGTGTCCCTCTACGGCCTGGACGGCAAACCCCTCTCGTCTACCATTTACACCCCCACCGAGTCCTATCCCGTGACCCTGGCGGACGTGTTGCAAGTCGTGTCCGAGCAAGATCAATCCAGCCGGGTCCGTGAAATCACCCTCTCCGGCGTGGCCTATTCGGAAATCCTCGGTCCCTGGGAGGTGCGCACGGGCGCGGACCTGGGCGTGATGGGCGTGGCTTTGACCCAGGCTTTCCTGGTGCAAACCAGTCAGGGAACCCAGACTGAAATCTTCGTCATCGTCGCCCTGGCGATCCTGTTGGTGGTCTCGGTGGGCTTGTTGTTGGCCAACCTGATCACCCGGCCCCTGATGCGCCTGGTGGCCGCCTCTAGTGAAGTGGCCCAGGGCAACCTGGAAGTCAAAGTGGAGGCTGCCGGTGACGATGAGGTGGCGGTTCTGGCCCAATCCTTTAACTTCATGGTGGCGGGCCTGCAAGAAGGCTCCATTTATCGCGATTTGCTGGGCCGCACCGTGTCGCCAGAAGTGCGCGAGCAGCTCCGCCAAACCTTTACCACCGGGGGGCTGCGTCTGGAAGGCCAGGAGGCTGTGGCGACTGTGCTGCTCAGTGACATTCGGGGGTTCACCACCTTCTCCGAGCAGGCCGACCCGGCCACAGTCTTCCAATGGCTCAATGAGTATTTTGGGCAGTTGGTGCCGGTGGTGACTACCCACGGTGGTGTGGTCAACAAGTTTGATGGCGATGCCATGCTGGCTTTCTTCGGCACCTTGCCCCGTCCGCTGGATCCCAAGCAAAGCGCTTTGGCGGCCTGCCAGACCGCGGTGGAGATGCTGCGCCTGATCAACCAGTTGAATGCGGCGCGCCGCCAGCGCGGCGAGCCCGAGTTTGTCACCGGCATTGGCGTAAACACCGGCGTGTTGATCGCTGGTGGCCTGGGAACCAGTGACCGCCTGCATTACACCATCATCGGCGACACGGTGAATACCACCAGCCGCCTCGAGTCTTTGACTCGCGACCTGATGGACTCCAGCGGCATTCTCATCAGCCAGGCTACCTATGAGGCTCTGGAAGAGTTTCGATCCTCATTCCGCTGCATCCCCCTGGGAATGCACCGTGTCAAGGGCAAGCAGGATGAATTGCTGGTTTATCGCCTGGAACCTTGGGACTTGAGTAGGCCCGCGCCAAAGGTGGACCCGTGACCACGCCCCAAATCCAACCGGTTGGCTGGCGTCCGCGCGCCATCTTTTGGGGCATGATGTTCGCCCTGGTGTTGATCGGTGGATTGGTTGCCATTGCCCTGACCCTCTTCGCCACCGATTGGCTGGAGTCGAACCGCCTGTTGAGCGTCAGCCTTCATTCTCCCATGCAGGCCGATTATTCCGCCGACCCGCGCGCGTTCCTGGTCCCCGCCTTCGACATCAATTTGGTCGGCGAGGTGATTCGCGAGCAGGCCCCTGTCCCTGGTGATCCCGGCGCCGACCCTCTGGCAACCGTGGTGGTCGTGCTGCAAACCCCCGTGCCCACCGTGACCCCGCAGTTTGGCGCTACCAATGCCCCACTCCAGCCCACTCCCACCCAGCCCCTCCCGCCAACCGCGACGTTGGGGGTGGGCGAGACGCCCCTGCCCACGCTGACCTTCACAGC
>CAYOHX010000230.1:0-6774 GCA_964403875.1 uncultured Anaerolinea sp.
AACCCTCCCAATGAATCTTGGCAAGCCAGAACCAGATTGTATATAGAGCATTGGGAGAAAATGCTGTGGTCGGAGCGGGGGAGAGATGCTCGGCTCTATCTTAATGGAAGAGGACTGAACGAAGACACCCTCAACAGCTTTCACATTGGGTATAACTCTGCTCATTTTTCCGAAGGGATGCACCTGTGGGGGCTGACACCGAAAATCCCATCAGATCGTGTTTTTCTTTCCGCGGGTGTGATCATCCCCTGGATCATCGATGGAGTTTTATGGAAGGTCAACATCCGGCGGTTTGAGCAGGATCCGAAATATCTGCAGATCCGCGGCAGTCAGCCTGGACTTTTTGGGGCAGAGAATATGGCTGGAAAATCGACGGTTTTTCTTGTTGAGGGGGAATTTGACGCGATGCTGCTGCATCAGGAGGCCGGCGACCTGGTGGGCGTTGGGACGTTTGGCAGCGCCAGCATCCGGGAAATAGATTATCGGTGGATTTCACGGCTGCTGAGCAGCCAGCGAATCTTTATTGTGGGGGACAGTGATAAAGCAGGGCGGGAGTTTATGTCGGCTCTATCTGGGTTTAGCCATCGTTTCCGCTGTGTTCAGGTTCCGAGTGGAAAGGATGTAACAGAATTTTGGCAGAACGGAGGTGATTTAAAGACTTGGGTACAAGGTTATCTGACTGAATAAGAACCACTTCTTAGAGAATGGTATTCCATTTGTTTTCAGCCTTACGCTTAATGGGTCGCTTTTATTACACACTTGCACGGTAAGCGTGTAAATGATATAATCTTTGCAGAGGTCACAATGATTCGTTCCTTTGGAGACGCAGCTACCGAAGACCTTTATCATGGACGCCAAACATCGCGAGTGAGGCGATTACCACAAACAATCATCCCGATCGCATTAAGGAAATTAGATGTGATCAATGCAGCTCGGGAGTTGGTGGATTTACGGATGCCTCCTGGTAATCGGCTGGAGGCATTGAAAGGTGATAAGGAAGGTTTTTACAGTATTCGAATTAACGATCAGTGGCGAATCATTTTTCGCTGGGAGAACGGTGGGGCCAGTGAAGTTTCGATCGTTGATTATCATTGATGGGCTGTTTGGAAGAGAGGTGAACCATGTTTCCTGAAAATCGTATTCCCACCCACCCGGGTGAGATCCTACTTGAAGAATTTCTAAAGCCAATGGGGATCAGCCAGGTGGCTTTCGCAAAACACGTGGGAGTTCCGCTGCAGCGCATCAATGAGATTGTGCGGGGGAAGCGGGGTGTTACACCAGACACAGCCTGGCGATTTGCTCAAGCCTTTGGAACAACCCCCGAATTTTGGATGAATTTGCAGATTGCACATGATCTTGCGCTCGGCCGGCCAACTAATAAAGTCGAACGCATGCGCCAGTTTGCTGATTGATCTGGCTTTTCAATCTATAGGAACTGTCTGACGTGAAGTGTCAGGCAGTTCCTTATTATAGGTTCATAAGTGTAAGTCTGATGAAAGAAATGTAAATTTTGCATTTACTATCGCTTGATAACAGGCATAAATAACCTTTTAATAGGGATATCATAAATCCATAATTCATTTCCATGGCTACCATCATCCGCTGAAAAATATAATTTATCTTGTAAAACAGCCAATGAATGGGGGTTGGATGCAGCTGGCCCTGGGTTGATATCGGCGACAACCCGCGGCTCGTTGGCCGTCCCATCCCAGACCAGCAGTTCGTTACCAGAGGCTGTGGGCAATGCAGTTTTTTCCCCGGTAAAGAAGAGGAATGGTCCGGCGGGAGTCAGCCAGTCAACAAAACCAGGTGCACCTGGAATGGGTTTCGTTCCAGTTTCCGTTCCGTCGCTGATAAAGAGGACCATTGTGTAATCGGGCTGCTGCATTCGGAAAACAAGGCGGCCTGCGTAGGCCAAGGGTTTACCATAAGGCGTGGGGATCCACGCGGACTTTGGGAACTGCTTGACCAGCTCGGCAGTATTGTTTGTTCTGTTGATATGGTATAGGTCCATTGTCTGGACATTGGACGCGAAGAAGAAAACGTGACCATTCACATTCGTAAGGTGGCGGATACCTGATACATTTGTTCCCGCTGGCAATGAAATGCGGGTTATGTTTGCTATCCTGCCATCTGCTCGCCAGATTCCAGGGAGACCTGTGGTATCTTGCCCGGAGAAAAACATCGAGCCGTTTACTGGTAAGAGTTCCCCATGATTGGAAAGTTCACTGAAGACCGTTTCTATGCCATCCACGCTGCCGCCTGTGCGCAGAATATTGACTCGAATGGGGCTGGCATCCAGATCATATACCATCATCCAGAGTTGATCACCCAGGGCAGCCATGCGTGTCAAATCAGCAACTTTATCATTCGGAAGGTCTAGCACTGATTTCACAGTTGTTCCGTTCTCAACACTCCATACACGAGAAGCTTCCGGAGCAGTTTGCGCGATAAAGTACAAACGCGAGCCAACAGGAGTAAGCTGCCTGGGATGTGCGGAGCCTGACCCAGGATAAAGGTCGGCTACCTGCCAGGCGCTGTCAGGCCTGCCATCTGTAGCCCATAATTCACTGCCAGACAAACCCGTGTAGGTGCTGAAGAATAACCAGCTGCCAGCGGGCGTTAATTGAACCGGTGGGTTTGCACCCTGACCGTCTGGATTGATATCCTTTACGAGAAATGTTCCTTCGGATGTTCCATCTGTGCGCCAAAGTTCTGGCCAATGAATACCATCATCTGCGGTGAAGTATACGAGGTCACCTGCGGCAGTCAAATTGCGTGAACCCGATCCGGGCGCGGATGTGTTTAGATCAAACACGAGCGCTGATCCATTCGCTGTCCCGTCGCTGCTCCACAGCTCAAGGCCGTGCTCACCATTATCTGCAGGAAAGCACATTCGAGTTCCACAGAGCACAATTTCGTTTGGATTGCTGTCCCATGGACCCGGCCAAATATCAACCATCATTCTGGTATTCTGTGTTGTCCCACCGGTTTCCCACAGCTCCCAACCGTGGCTTTGTTCATATCCTGGGAAGTAGATTCGATCCTGGAATTTAACGAAAACGGGTTCCAGAAAGGTGTACGATCGGTATTGCAAATAAGGACGGACTTCCGTGATACGCAGCGGTTCAATGCTGGCATTCGACAGGCCCCACAGGCTGTAAACGCCGGCGCTTTCTTTTGCATAAAAAAGGAAACGATTCCCCAGCATGCCGATCAGGGCTGGATCAGAGGAACTCGGACCGGGAAAGAGGTCTTGTATCAGTGTGAGGGACGAGGGATTACCCTCTTGTGTTACGCCAGGCGTCCACCATAATTCCCGGCCATGAATATCATCCGCAGCCGTAACAATGAACCCGTTAGCATATTCCATGATCTGCCCGGGAAACGAGTCGCCAGCAGGATTGAGATCCGAATACAAAAAAGTCTTTTCGACTGTTCCATTGGTTGCCCATAATTCAAGGCCATGCCCGCCCTTGTCAACGGGTCCGTCTGTGGCATAGAAGTACAGCCAGCCGTTATACGAAAAGATTGGATTTGCAGAAGAGCTCCCCTGACCAGGTTCGATATCGACAAAGCGTTGTGTGCCTGCCTGGGTTCCGTCTGTTCGCCAGAGCTCATTTCCTTCCATTTGGCGATAGGCGCCAAAGTAAAGAAGTCCATTGAAAATCTGTGGAGGCCAGTGATTGACATATATATCCGAAGGGGTCAGCCGTTCAACGGAGCTCCCGTTTGTCTTCCATAACTGGTTGGCCGCGACAAAATACAGCCATTCACCCGTTTGCACAAAACCGGTTGGCGATGAACCAGGAGCGCCAGGAGCCAGATCCGCGACCCGCAGCGTGCCATCCGTGGTGCCATCCGTTCGCCATAGCTCTTCACCATAGGCGGGATCGTAGGCACAAAAGTAGAGCGTACTTTGAAATACAGCGTACCTGGAGTTGGTTGGTACTTTATCCGAGCAGCCATAATATATGCCTGACTTTACGACTTGGGTATTCTCTGGCGTTCCATCGCTTTTCCAAAGTGCAGCCGGATTCTCCGGTAAACCGGAAAAATAGAAGACCATTCCCTGATACTCCATCAAGCCGGAAAGCTTTGACAGATCGGAAGTGCGTGTATTGATATCTTTTAGCAGGTGAGGTGGTAAACTGGCCTGTTTTTCAATATGATTAGGGATGAGGAAAATGAAGAGCAAGCATAATGTGAATGCACGTTGGATCATAGCCCCTCCAAGTTTATTGTTTCTTACGCTGTACTTTTATTGTAGATCTTTATCCATTCCTTCAACTTTATTTAACGTTAAGTCTACTCGGTTTCGCTATTGCGTGATTTTTAGTTGTTACCGGTTGGCAGCACGGCCCAATCAACAACATTCCTAAAGACCTGCTGCAGCCCGGTGCCATCCGCGTTGATTACCCAGAGCGTATGAGCTTCCGAGTAAAGCAGCAAGCGGGTATCATCTGGCGTCCATGAGACAAGATAGTACTGCCCGGGTAAAGAAATGGGAGGTCTTGCCTGGAACCCATCAGGACCATAAAATCGCACTTGACAGCCTTTCTCCCCTTCACAAACTGTGCAGGCGAATACTGCGCTTTGAAAAGCCCAGGCAGTCGAATCGCAAGCTTGACCAGTCCCAAGCGCCCATGTGCTGTTAAGAGAATGAGCATTTACAATCATGTACTTCTGATTAGTCACCTCGCCATAGAGTGCATTTTCGAAAAGCATCCATTGGCTATCAGACGACCATCCGCGAAACCAACCAAAATTGGTATCTTCAGCGACCAGTTCAATTTGATTCGTCGTCAGATCATGCAAACGGAACTCGCAGTCCGGTTCATAGTGATATGAACTTGTGCAGGTCAGCAGATACCGACCATCTGGGGACTGAGAGATATCAACTGCTTGAGGCATAGGTTTTGTCTCTCCAGTGGTCAGGTCAAAAACAGAATAAAAGAAGGGATGATACACTTCGGGTGCTGGGGGAGGTAAGGGTGTTTCCATCGGGTAAGCACCGAATCCTTCATATGAAAAGGCTAAGTGTGTCTGATCAAGCCACTTCAGCCGATTCTCGATTAGTCCATCCCCCATTCCCAATAATGGGCGGACTTCGCCTGTTTGCAGGTCTACCAGCTTGATCATCCCATCGACAATGTCTACGTCTCTTTTCAAGGCGAGGTAGGCAATTTGATCACCGGTATGGTTAATCGCAAACTGGTTGATGAACCATCCTTCTGGCTCATGGGTAAGCTGGCGCTCCAGCTCACTCCCAATTTCTTTTAGCCAAAGGTTCCCATCATTGAAAACAATCGAAAAAGGGCTGTCTGTATAAGCTGATATGGTGACAGTCGGAGCAATTGTAACGGTAGGTGTTGGTGCATGGGTTAAAGTCGGTTTTGTGATGGAGGTATCGGTAGGCCTGAGAGTTGGCTCTATACCAGATGAAGGAGGTGGATAGACGGTAACATCTGATGTGGTCGTTTGGGGGATGGGATAGGCATCTGCGGTGGAGGTGGCAACATTTGCAGGATTGCTACGTGTTGCACCAGATGTTCCACTGGTTGATGAAAGGGAATCCGTTGGAGCCACTGTGCAAGCAGTAAGTAAGAGCAGGGCAATAAAAGTGCTGAGTTTTTGCATGAGTGAATTAATGGCCGCTCCTGATGGATTTAGTGCGTCACTCATAATGATACAACGATCCTAATGTTTCTTGTATTTCTGATAAGGAAGAATATCGAGTACTTGGAAAACTATATTTGATTTCGCACACTTTTGAACTTGTTATTAACCGCTTTCCAACAGAACCCACTAAATTCGTTACTCAATTCGAGTAGCTCAGTCAAAGTTTTGCATGGTTTGCGCCTTTATTTCATTGCCAGTGAAATGATTCCCAAAAATCATTTCACTGGCAATGAAATGATTTGTCTGGACAAAAGGTAAAACAAGATTTGCTCTTGTGTTTGTAATACAATTGTATTACAATATTCTCAAGGAATAAATTATGCCAAGAAAAAATTCTTCAGCGAAACCTGTTAGATCCTTTCGTATCAGCTCCGAGGGTGTTCGGCAGCTGCGGGAATTATCGAGCGCCATGGGGCGAAGCGAAAGCGATGTTGTGGAAATCGCCGTGGACAGAATATATCGGGAAGAGATCCGGTTTGGAAACCTGGCGATCGCCGAGAAGTCTAATCCTGAGAATGAGTACAAGGTGAAAAAGGAGAATCAAGAGTGATCAAGGGGTTTCTGTTTATGATTGGATTGATGCTTCGGATGATCAAGGCTGCTGTCTTGCTTTTGCTTTGCCTCGCGATTTTGTTTGTCGCATACAAGGGAAATCAGCCAATGGATGTGCCAAGCGCGCCGGCCGGAATAACTTATTTTGAGTTTATGAAGGACCGAGTAGAAGCTGCGAAAGTCGTTGAACCATCGCAGTGCGGCTGGGGTATATTCGTTTCTTTAGGGGTTCTAGGACCCATCTATTCGGCCGTGTACACCGATATAGCTATTCATCCTGGCGGCTTTCTAGATCGAGTTTCCGCGCCGGATCCAGATATTCCCACTGGCTTAGCCAACACTCCCTGGTATCGGGTTCCGGATGTTTGGTGGAATGTCGTGAAGCGGTTGTCTTGGACGATGCTTGGAAAACCGCAATCCGTTGGCTGTAAGTTTCGGCCAGTTGCTAATACAGGGAAATAAGATTTGAAAGAATTTTACAAAGACAAAGCACCTTTGAAAGAATCAGGCAGAATCTTTCAAAGGTGCTGCTCGCCTCAT
>CAYOHX010000231.1:0-6712 GCA_964403875.1 uncultured Anaerolinea sp.
GCGCGCCGTCGCAATCTGTTTTTCGATGAAATATTGAAGCCTGAACGGGCTAGCCGTGGCGGCGCTGGAAATCGGCCATGAAATCGACCAGAGCCTTGGCCGACTCGACAGGCAGGGCGTTGTAGATGGAGGCGCGCAGACCGCCCACCGAGCGGTGGCCTTTGATGCCAATCAGTTCAGCTTTCTTGCCTTCTTTGACGAACAGGTCTTCCAGTTCTTCGCTGGGCAGGCGGAAGGGAACATTCATGATGGAGCGGGCTTCTTTGGCGGCATGACCGCGGTAGAAGCCGCCCGAGTTGTCAATGGCGGTGTAGATGAGACCAGCCTTCTCCTGGTTGATCTTGTGGATGGCGGGCAGGCCGCCCAGGTCTTTGAGCCACTTCATGACCAGTCCGACCATGTAGATCGCGAAGCAAGGCGGCGTGTTGTGCAGGGAGCCGCTTTCGGCGAGGAGTTTGTAGTCGAGCATGACAGGCAGCTTCTCAGGAACACGGGCCAACAGGTCTTCGCGGACGATGACCACAGTGACACCCGCGGGGCCAGCGTTCTTCTGAGCTCCGGCGTAGATTAGGCCGTAGGGGGTGACGTCTACGGGCTGGCTGAGGAAGTCGGAGGACATATCGCAGATCAACTCGACTCCGCTGGGTGGGACGGGCTCGGATTTGAACTCGACGCCGTGGATGGTTTCGTTGTGGCAGAAGTGAACGTAGGCGGCCTGGGGGTCGAATTTATATTCAGATTGGGCGGGCAGGCGGCTGTAGTTGTCGGCCTCACCATTGAATGCCACGTTGGTGGCGCCGAGCTTGCCGGCTTCTTTGAGAGCTGTCTTGGACCAGGACCCGGTGACGATGTAATCGGCGGAGGCTCCAGCGGGGCGCAGGTTCATGGGCAGCATGGCGAATTGCAGGCTTGCGCCGCCTTGCAGGAACATGACTTTATAGTTGGCGGGGATGTTGAGCAGTTCACGCAGATCGGCTTCGGCAGTCTGGATGATGCCTTCAAATTC
The DNA here is from genome assembly GCA_964403875.1 of uncultured Anaerolinea sp. Taxonomy (GTDB): domain Bacteria; phylum Chloroflexota; class Anaerolineae; order Anaerolineales; family Anaerolineaceae; genus Anaerolinea. The sequence goes on from CAYOHX010000231.1 coordinate 1,007, forward strand.
TTTGGAACGGTGGCTCATTTCCATGACGGACATGCCGCAGCCCTGGAAATCCAGCATTTCTGCCTGGGCTTTTTCGAGAACGGGCATGGGCAGGACGGAGGGTCCCGCATTGAAGTTGTGGACACGTTTAACAGGGGTCATGTCGGTTAGCCTCTTTTGTGATTGAATGGGATTTGGAATTGTATTAATCATAGCGCAGAATCGGAAAATGAGAGTCATGAAATTAAAGGTAATATTATCACTTGTCTAGACAATTGATTGGACCATGGGCCCGAAAATACAGGCCGCACAACCACTCCCAAAATCGCAAACCTCTAACATAATCTTTGGGATAGGTTCTCAGGATGCGTCGCCGGACCAGAGCCGCTGCATTTCGGGGCTGGTGGCAAGGAGGTCGTCCAGCTTGCCCTCGGCTTCCACGCGCCCATCTTTGAGGACGATGATGTGATCGGCGCGACGCAAGGCGGTTCGGCGGCTGGAGACCACCAGGCAGGTTTGGCCGGGCTTTTCAAAGACTCGCTCCCACAGAACCCGTTCGGTTTCCACGTCTAAAGCGCTGGAGAGGTCATCAAAGACCAGCAGTTCGGGGTCGCGGACGAACATGCGCGCCGCGGCGGTGCGTTGAATCTGACCGCCGGAGAGCTTGACGCCTTTGGGGCCCACGCGGGTGTCGAGGCCTTGCTCAAATTCATGCAGGTCTTGTTCCATGACCGCCGAACGGACGGCGCGGAAGATATCTTCATCGGAGTAATCGAGCCCCATGAGGATGTTATCGCGCAGTGAATCGCTGAACAGGCGCGGCACCTGGGCTGTATAGGCGCAGTTGGGTGGGGTGAAGAACTCGCCGGGTTTTTCGACCGGCTCGCTGTTCCACAGAATCTCGCCTGAATCTTTGGGGAGCAAGCCCAGGAGGACGCGCAGGAGGGTGGTTTTTCCGGCGCCGATGCGCCCGGTGACCACGGTGAACGAGCCGCGGGGCAGGTTCAGGTTGATGCCGTGGATACCGTTTTCGGAACCGGGAAACTGGTAGGTGAGGTTGCGGGCTTCCAGATGGCGCAGATGGTTGGCCTGGTCTTTCTTCGGATAGATCACGGGTGGGAACTTGCCATTGAGATAGACTGGGCTGAACTCTACCAGGGCGTTGGGTTCGGCTCCTTCCATCAGTCGCTGCATACGCTCAACGGAGATGCCGATCTGGCGGTAGCGGGCGACCAACAGGCCGGTGAAGGTGGTCATTTCGGAGAGGAATTCCAGATAATAAACGAACAGGGCAAAATCACCCACGGTAAAAGTTCCGGCTTGCATGGCCTGTCCGGCCAGGATGAGGATAACGCCGGTGCCCAGGCTGGTGGCATTGTGGAAGATGGAGTTGAGGATCTCGTTGAAGAGACGATCGCGGAGCGCCAGCTTGCGGCGGTTGTCGTTGAGTTGGTTGAAACGGTCAATGACGCTCTTTTCGGCGGTGGAGACTTTGACGGCCTGGACGGCGCCGAAGAATTCACCGATGAAGCCGGTGATGATGCCTGTGGCGCGGCTGCTGGCGCGGCGATACTCGTCAATGCGTTTGGTGGAGGCGGCGGCGATGACGGCCACGATGAGGAAGGGGATCATCGCCAAGGCCGTGTAGGTGGGGCTGATGCGGATCATGACGATGAGCGCGATGATATTGAAGGCCACTGAGCCCAGTAGATCGTTGATCCACAGCGCGAAGAGGGGAATTTCAAACACGTCTCCCCGGAAGCGCGAAATTGCCTCGCCGGGCGAATCGGGCAAAGCGGAAGCGCCTGGGCGGCGCAAAATATGCCGGAGGAGGTTTTTGCGCAGCAGGGTCATGGTGTTTTGGAAGAAGGGCACGTTGGTGGCGATCAGGCCGTAGATGCCCACGATGCTGCCGGTCTCGGCGGCAAAGAGCAATCCAATAAGGGTCCATAAGTTCAAGCCGTATTGGGCGTTCCCGCTGAGCATGTTGAGGAATTCGCGCAGAGCCAGGCCGGGAACCTGGTAGAAGAGCATGGTGAAGAGCATCATGAGCAGGTTTGCCAGCCAGAGGTCCTTGCGGTAGATGATGACTTTGAGGATGACCTTCCAGGCGGGCAAGGTGGGTTTGTGGGGCAGGCGGGCGGTGGTTGCGGTCATGCCAGCACCTCCTCGAGGCCCGTGCGCAGGAGACTGTGGAAGCGTGTGCTTGGATCGGCAGCCAACTTTTCGCGGTTGCCATGTTCGATGATGCGGCCTTCATCCAGAATGAGAATGTCACTGGTGCGGTGAAGCGTGCCCAGGCGATGGGCGATGATGATGGCGGTGCGGTTGAGTAAAAGCTTGTCAATGGCCCGCTCGATGAGCTGCTCGGTGGCTGGGTCGAGTCGAGACGAGGCTTCGTCGAGAATGACCAGACCAGGGTCCCGTAGGAAGATGCGGGTGAAAGCCAGCAGTTGGGCTTCGCCCGCCGAGATGCTGCGCCCGCCAAATTCCAGTTTGGTGTCCAGGCCGTTGGGCTGACGTTTCAGCCATTCGGTGAGGCCCAGGGTGTCGATGACGGCCAGAATGCGCTCGTCGGAGATGGAGGGGTCAAAGAAGGTGATGTTGTCGCGGATGGTGGCCTGGAAAAGCTGAACATCCTGGGTGACCAGGGCCACGCGCCTGCGCAGCGCTGTCAGGAGAGCCTGGGTGAGGGGAATCCCTCCGAGGGTAATACGTCCGTGTGTGGGATCGTACAGGCGGAAGACCAGTCGGGCCAGGGTGGTTTTGCCGGACCCGGTGCGCCCCAGAACGCCAATGACCGTGCCGGGGTGGATGTGGAAGTCGATCTTTTCGAGCACCTGTTCGTCTTCTTTATAAGCGAAATTCACGTTCTCAAAAGCCAGAGAGAGCGGCCCAGCGGGGATTTCAGCGCCGGGGCCATCGAGGATTTTTGGCTGGATGGCACGCAGCTCGATGAGGCGCTCGGTGGCCGCGCCGATGTTTTGCAGGTTTTCGACTTGCTGGGTGAGCTCGCGGATTGGGCGGCGCAGCAGGGTGGTGTAGGTCACTATGAGGTAGACGGTGCCCAGGGTGATGACGCCATCTCGGAAGAGGTAATAGCCGGTGATGAGCGCGATGGCCGTGCCCAGCACCATAAACAGGCCGGCCACAAAGCGCACGATGATGAATCGCCGGGCGGAGGCTCGCCAGTACTTGAGGATGTTGATGGACAGCTTATAGATGCCGAGAATGACAAAATCTACCGCGCCGGATGCGCGGATATCTTCCGTGCCCGCCAGACGTTCCTCGAGGTAGCCGAACAGGTCGGCGACGGCTTCGCGGAATTTCTTCTGGAAAGGGATGGCGATGCCGCGGACGGCGTTGAGGGCTATGAGAGTGATGACAGAGAGGAGGGTGAAGGCCGAACCCGCGCGCCAGTCTTCTATGAGCAAGGCAATGAGGATGCCCAGTAGGAGGAGGAGGTTGCCGATTACTCGGATGACCATTTGGGAGAAGAAGTTGGACAGCTCCGCCACGTCTCCGTCGATGCGCTCGATGAGTTCGCCAGGGCTGACATTGTTGTGGTAGCTCATATCCAGGTTCAGGCAGTGGCGGGCCATTTCGGCGCGCAGGCTGTTGGTGGCGGTCCAGGCCACATTTTCGCCCACGTATGTGGCGCTGACTCCGACCACAGCCTGGATGATGGCAACAGCGATGAAGGCAATGGCCGCGACGACCAGGGCGCGGGTTTCGCGGGTGGATTGGGTGGTGTCGATGAAGAAGCGCATGATTTGGGGATTGACGATTTGCATGGCGATGCTGGACAAGAGCAGCACGGCGAGTAGGGCAAAGCGCTTTTTCTGGGGACGAATGTATTGGGATAGCAGGTCCCAATATTGCATGAAGGGCAGTTTCAAGGGGGACTCCTTTGAGCGGCGAAGGGCAATGATGAGACGGCGTGTCAGGTTACCGGTTAAGAAGCGGATTCCATTATCGCACAAAATCGAGGCGCGGAATCACCTGGTTTTCGGGGCGAGTATGGTTTTTCCAAATCGGGGCGAGGCTGATTTACGCGTCGGGAAACAGCCTCTTGACTCTATAGTAAGTAGAGGGTGTATAGTAGGTCTAGCTGCGGAGGGAAGATGAAACTGAAGATTGGTGAATTCGCGCGGTTGGGGCAGGTGAGCGTGCAGACGCTGCGATATTACGACGATTTGGGGCTGATTAAGGCTAGCGAAGTCGATCGTTTTAGCGGTTACCGCTACTACACGCTGGAACAGCTGCCGCGTTTGTTGCAAATCCTGGCGATGAAGGACCTGGGAATATCCTTACAGCAAATTGGGGGCTTATTGGATCATGATATGTCCAACGCCGAACTGCGCCGGGTGCTGCTGGTGAAGCAGGTTGAGCTGCGGAATGAAGTTCAAGACCAATTGGATCGATTGGAGCGCATCGAGGCGCGCCTGCGACTGATGGATCAGAGCGAGCGGATTCCGGCGTATGAAGTGGTGATTAAGCAAGTAGGTGCCATTCGGGTAATTTCGGAGCGCGGGAAGGTTTCCAGTTATTGGGAGGCGGATTCGTTGTGGATGCGGCTGCACGAGCGGCTGGGTCCGCAAAAGCCAGCCGCCTGCGGGCCATATATTACGCTGTGCCATGCCAGCGAGCCGGAGATCGACCTGGAAGTGTGTATGCCGGTGGCAGCGGGTGCGGTTCTAAAAAATTGGGGCACAACCATTCTGCCAGCCGTGAAGAGCATGGCTTGTACAGTGCATCATGGGCCGTTCAGCGGGCTGATTGCTGGTTTCACTGCGTTGATCACCTGGATCGACGCCAATGGATACAGTATAAGCGGGCCAGATCGAGAGATCTACCTGAGGTTGCCCGAAAAAGGACAGATGGATAGTGACCAGAACGCGATTACCGAACTGCAAATTCCTGTGGTGAAAACCTCACCTTAACTCGAAACGAACAGCGGCCGCTGTACGAATAAACTTAATAGGAGTGGATCTATGACTACCAATGCGATCGTTTTGTCGCCCATTGGATCGATTCGCGCGCAGGATGGACAATTCGCGGTGCAGATCGACCCACAATATCGCCCGGCCTTAAGCGGCTTGGAAGGATTCAGCTACGTGCAGGTGCTGTGGTGGAGTCATTTTCTTGACCAGCCCGAGGAACGCCAGGTGATGGAATGTGAGCAGCCTTACGTAAAGGGACCGGCGCGGTTAGGCATCTTCGCGACCCGTTCGCCGATGCGCCCAAACCCGATTTGCTTGAGCGCCGCGCCAGTGATCCGAGTGGATGTGACCGGAGGGGTGCTTTTCCTGGGTTACATCGATGCGGAGGATGGAACACCGGTGTTGGATATCAAGCCGTATACTCCTTGCTCGGATCGCGTGCGGTCGGTGAGCGTGCCGGATTGGTGCCGGCACTGGCCGCAGTGGTTTGAGGATTCGGGTGAGTTTGATTGGGCGGCGGAGTTTGCGAACGCCAGGTGACCTGATTTGACGGGATAGAAGCCTAAATCTTCCGGCGCGCCAATTGCGCGCCGGAAGATTTCAAGAATAGAGGTTATTCGCTACGTGTAATCAACGGGAGGAATACCGAGAAGTCATAATCGGGTTGAGGGGAAGCGGTGGGGGATGGAGTTAGCGAGGGGCCGGGCGTGGGGGTGCGAGTCAGTGTGGGCGTGGGAGACGGGGCCCCAACAGCCCGCCCAGCGTCGATACTGGTGCTGCGGAG